>DATLJU010000034.1:0-17260 GCA_035538735.1 Anaeromyxobacteraceae bacterium
GCGGCCGGCAACTTCTACGTGAACGACAAGCCGACGGGGGCGGTCGTGGGGCAGCAGCCCTTCGGCGGCGCCCGCGCCAGCGGGACGAACGACAAGGCCGGCTCGATGTGGAACCTCATCCGCTGGGTCTCGCCGCGGGCGCTCAAGGAGAACTTCGCGCCTCCTACCCGGATCGAGTACCCGCATCAGGCGAGCAACGAATAGCGCGGCGCGTCAGGGCGACCGGGCGGGGCATTTCGCGATTGTGGCAAAAAGGCCAAGTTTTCCTTTTCGTGCCTGACGCGATGATGTGAAATGCGCGCTCCCCGCAGGAGGAGGAGCACCTCATGAAGAAAGTGATGGGTCTCGCGGTGGCGCTGGGCCTCTTGGCTTCCGGCCCCGCTGGCGCGGCGGACACGATCAAGATCGGGCTGATGGCTCCCATGACCGGCTCGTGGGCGAGCGAAGGTCAGGAGATGAAGCGCAACGTCGATCTGCTCGCCGAGCAGGCCAACGCCAAGGGCGGCCTGAACGGCAAGAAGATCGAGGTCGTCATCGAGGACGACGGCGGCGATCCCCGCACCGCCTCGCTCGCCGCCCAGCGCCTCACCACCAAGGGCGTGGTCGCCGTCATCGGCACGTACGGCTCCGCCGTCACCGAGGCGACCCAGAACATCTACGACGAGGCGGGCATCACGCAGATCGCGAACGGCTCCACCGCCGTCCGCCTCACCGAGAAGGGCCTCAAGCACTTCTTCCGCACCTGCCCCCGCGACGACGAGCAGGGCAAGGTGGGCGCGGCGACCATCCAGAAGATGGGCGCGAAGCGCATCGCGCTCCTGCACGACAGCTCGGCCTACGCCAAGGGCCTCGCCGACGAGATCAACGCCATCCTCAAGGCGAACAAGCAGAACGTCGTCTTCTTCGACGCCCTGACGCCGAAGGAGCAGGACTACTCGGCCATCCTCACCAAGCTGAAGGCCGCCAACCCGGACGTCGTCTTCTTCACCGGCTACTACCCGGAGGCCGGCCTGCTCCTGAAGCAGAAGAAGCAGATGGGCTGGAACGTGCCGTTCATGGGCGGCGACGCCATCAACAACCCCGACCTGGTCAAGATCGCCGGCAAGGACGCGGCCGCCGGGTTCCAGTTCCTCTCGCCGCCGGTGCCGAAGGACCTCGACACCCCCGAGGCGAAGGCCTACGTCGTCGCGTACAAGCAGAAGTACGGCGAGTCCCCCGCCTCCATCTACGGCGTGCTGGCGGGCGACGGCTTCCTCAGCGTGACGAAGGCGATCGCTGAGACGAAGTCGACCGACGCCGACAAGATCCGCGACTACCTCGTCAACAAGATGAAGGACTTCCCGGGCCTGACCGGGAAGCTCGCCTTCAACGCCAAGGGCGACCGCGTCGGCGAGCTGTACCGCGTCTACAAGGTCGACAAGAACGGCGAGTTCGTCCTGCAGCCCAAGTAGCATCCGCTTCACACCGGGGCGGGCCCGGAGAAGGGCCCGCCCCTCATCACCGCTCGAGTCACCATGGAGCAATTCCTCCAGCAGCTCATCAACGGCCTGGCCGTGGGGGGCATCTACGCCCTCATCGCGCTCGGCTACACGATGGTGTACGGGGTCCTGAAGCTCATCAACTTCGCCCACGGCGACCTGTTCACCTACGGCGGGTACCTGGGCCTCACCCTGCTCACCTCGTTCGCGCTTCAGGGGCACCTGGGGACCTTCGGCGCCATCGCCATCCTGACCGCCATGGTCATGGGGCTCGTCGGGATCATGGGCGTCGTGCTCGAGCGCGCCGCCTACCGCCCGCTCCGCGAGTCGCCGCGCCTCTCGGCCGTGGTCTCCGCGCTGGGCGCGTCGATCTTCCTGCAGAACACGCTCATGCTGATCTACGGGGCGCGGTTCCAGGTCTACCCGGAGGGCCTCCTCCCGCAGGTCGCGGTGAGCCTGTTCGGCCTGCAGGTCCCGCTGATCCGCATCCTGGTGGTGCTCGCCTCGGTGGTCATGATGACCGCCCTCTACCTCTTCGTGCAGAAGACGAAGGTCGGCACCGCGGTCCGCGCCGCGGCCATCGACCAGGGCGCGGCCCGGCTCATGGGCATCGACGTGAACAAGGTGGTGAGCCTCGTCTTCCTCATCGGCCCGGCGCTGGGCGGCGCGGCCGGGCTCCTGGTCGGCCTCTACTACGGCCAGGTCAACTTCACGATGGGCTGGATCTACGGGATGAAGGCGTTCACCGCCGCCATCCTGGGCGGCATCGGCAACATCCCGGGCGCGATGGTCGGGGGCTTGCTGCTCGGCGTCATCGAGGCGCTCGGCGCGGCCTACATCTCCATCGCCTGGAAGGACGCCATCGCCTTCTGCGTGCTCATCCTCATCCTCATCGTGAGGCCGACCGGGCTCCTCGGCGAGCGGGTGGCGGAGAAGGTATGAACGGGCGACTGGTGGTGGCGATCCTGGCGGCGGTGGCGCTGCTCGCCGCGGCCCCGTTCGCGCTCGACGCCTACTGGCTCGACGTGCTGAACAGCGTCGGCCTCTACGCCCTGCTCGCGCTGTCGCTCAACGTCATCCTGGGCGACGCCGGGCTCTTCAACATGGGGCAAGCGGCGTTCTACGCGGTCGGCGCCTACACGACGGCCATCCTCTCGACCCAGCTGCACCTGCCCGTGCTCTGGACCATGCCCCTGGCCGGCCTGGCGGCGGCCCTCTTCGCGGCGGTCGTGGCGAGGCCCGTCATCCACCTGCGCGGCGACTACCTGCTCATCGTCACCATCGGGATGGGCGAGATCGTGCGCATCGCCCTCGTGAACGACGTGTTCGGCCTCACCGGCGGCGCGAACGGCATCTTCGGCATCCCCCGCCCGGTCGTGTTCGGCTACAAGATCCGCAAGCCGGCCGAGTTCTTCTACCTCATCTGGGCGTTCGTCCTCCTGACGGTCTTCCTCTTCGATCGCCTGGAACAGTCGCGGTTCGGCCGAGCCCTCACCTATCTGCGCGAGGACCCGGTCGCGGCGGAGGGCAGCGGCATCAACACCGTGCGCTACAAGCTGGCGGCGTTCGTGCTGGGCGCGGCGTGGGCCGGCATGACGGGCACCCTCTACGCCGCCAAGATGACGATCATCTCGCCCGAGTCCTTCAGCTTCTGGGAGTCGGTGGTGCTGTTCCTCATCGTGATCCTGGGCGGCGCCGGCTCCATCCCGGGCGTCATCCTGGGCGCGGTGCTGGTCGTCGCCCTGCCGGAGGCGTTCCGCGGCTTCGCCACCGCCCGTATGGCGGTCTTCGGCCTCGTCATGATGGTGATGATGATCTTCCGCACACAGGGCCTGTTACCGCTGCGCCGCCCACGGTTCCGGGAGCGCGACCTGGCCCGCGCGGAGGTGACCCGCGCCGAAGTGCCCCGCGCGGAGGCTGCGAAATGAGCCCGCTGCTCGAGGTCCGGGACCTCACGAAGAGCTTCGGCGGCCTCACCGCCGTGAACGACGTCTCGTTCGACGTGCAGGAGGGCTCGATCGTCGGGCTCATCGGGCCGAACGGCGCCGGCAAGACCACCACCTTCAACCTCATCACGGGCAACTATCGCGCCGACCGGGGGTCGGTCACCTTCGCCGGCCAAGCGCTGGTGGGCATGAAGACCCACCGCATCGTGATGCTCGGCGTGGCGCGCACGTTCCAGAACATCCGCCTCTTCCAGCAGCTCACCGCGATCGAGAACGTGCTCTCGGGCCGGCACTGCCGGACGCGCTCCGGGCTGTTCGGGGCGATGGTCCGCCTGCCCGGCGAGATCCGCGAGGAGCGCGCCGCGCTGGAGCGCGCGCTCGCCGAGCTCGAGTTCGTCGGACTGCGCGATCGGGCGATGGAGCTCGCGAAGAACCTCTCCTACGGCAACCAGCGCCGGCTCGAGATCGCGCGGGCGCTCGCCACCGATCCGAAGCTCGTCATCCTCGACGAGCCCGCCGGCGGCATGAACGAGCAGGAGACGGATCAGCTCGTCGAGCTCATCGCCAGGATCAAGGCGCGCGGCATCACCATCCTCCTCATCGAGCACGACATGAGCCTCGTCATGCGCGCCTGCGAGAACATCGTGGTGCTCGAGTACGGCGAGAAGATCGCGGAGGGCCCGCCCAAGGCCATCCAGGCCGATCCGCGCGTCGTCGAGGCCTACCTCGGCACGGAGGAGGTCTGATGGCCACCCCCCTGCTCGAGATCGATCGCCTCCACGTCAAGTACGGCAACGTCGAGGCGCTGCACGGCATCTCGCTCAGCGTGAACCAGGGTGAGATCGTGACCATCCTGGGCGCGAACGGCGCCGGGAAGTCCACCACCCTGCGCGCCATCAGCGGCCTGCTCAAGCCCTCGGGGGGCGAGATCCGCTTCGACGGCCGCCCGGCGCACGCCATCCCCGCCCACGAGCGGGTCCGCCTCGGCATCGCCCAGTCACCCGAGGGGCGCCGCATCTTCGGCACGCTGACGGTCCGGGAGAACCTCGGCCTGGGCGCCTTCACGCGCAAGGACGGGGCCGAGATCGCCGAGACGGCGGCCTGGATCTACCGGCTCTTCCCGGTCCTGGAGAAGCGCCGCGACCAGCTCGCCGGCACGCTCTCCGGCGGCGAGCAGCAGATGCTCGCCATCGGCCGCGCGCTCATGGCGAAGCCGCGCGTGCTGCTCCTCGACGAGCCTTCGCTCGGCCTCGCCCCGCTCCTCGTGAAGGCGATCTTCCAGACCATCCGCGAGATCAACCAGACCACCGGCGTCACCGTGGTGCTCGTCGAGCAGAACGCGCGCGCCGCGCTCAAGCTCGCCCACCGCGGCTACGTCATGGAGGTCGGCCGGATCGTGCTGGAGGGCCACGCCCAGGAGCTGATGGAGGACCCCTCGGTGCAGGGCGCCTACCTGGGGAAGCGGGCGCACGGGCACTAAGGCGGGGGCACGTCACCCGCCTCAGAGCCCCCGCTCCCACGCCACGTCGCGCGAGACCTCCTCGTACCCCTCGGCGCGGTAGAGGGAGATGGCGGGGGCGTTCGACTCGGCCACCCGCAGGCGCACCTCCCGCGGCCGGCGCTCGTCGAGGAGCGCCTCGCAGCGGCGGAGCAGCCAGCGGCCGAGGCCGCGCCCTCGCGCGCGGGCGGCGAGGCCGATCGACTCCACCTCCCCCACCCCGTCGCGGTCGATCACCCCGCGCAGCATGCCGAGCACGCCCTCGCCGTCGACGAGGAAGCGCATCAGCGACGCGTCGAACGCCGGCGCGGCCATCTGGCGCTCCGCGTCGGCGCGGGTCACCCGCACGGCGAACGGGAGGTGCTCGAAGGCGGCGTTCTCGATCTCGACCCAGCCGTCGGGCCCCACCTCGGCCAGCGTCCGCTCCACGACGCCGGCCGGCAAGGGCAACACCGGGCGGCGGCCGTCGCGCCGCATCGTCACCAGGGCGTTCACCCGCGCGTAGCCGCGGGCGGTGAGCAGCGGCGCCGCGCCGCGCACGCGCTTCTCGCCGACCACGAGCGCGCGCGCTCCCTCGCGCTCGGCGCGCGCCTCGGCGTCGGCGACGAGCTCCATGGCTGCGGCCGCGTCCGGCGCGGAGAGCCACACCAGGGAGCACTTTCCGGTCCGCGTCAGATCGGTGCGGACGAAGAGCCCCAGGGCGCGCACGCGCGCACCGTCGACGAGCGCCACCCCCTCGATGCCGCCAGGCAGCGCCGCGACCTGATCGCGCAGCTCGCCGGCGTCGCGGCCGAGGAGGGCGGCGACCGCCGAGAGCTCCGGCAGCGCGCTCCAGGGGACGACCGTGGAAGACTTGGTCACGCCGCCAGTGTACCGCGCGTGCCGGCGGCTCCGCCGGCGAGACGGCCCTTGAACGGAGCGCCCGGCGGACGTAGTGCAGGGGTGGCGCACGCCACGAGCCGGCGGCGAGGAGGTCACCGTCGATGGGCAAGCGGACCGACGCGAGCACGGAAGCAGGACCCGCGGAGCTCCGCGGGGGCTGGGACGCGATCCGCGAGGAGGCGCTGGCGTTGCGCGACCGGATCCGGGAGCTGCCGGTCGCGACCGCGGCCCCCGCCGCGGCGGTGAGGGCGGAGGTGGAGCGCGCGTTCCCGCTCGACGCGCCGATGCCTCCGGCGGACCTCGTGCACGAGGCGGCGCGCCTGCTCGAGCGGCACGCCGTCCACGTCACCCACCCGCGCTACTTCGGGCTCTACAACCCCAGCGTCCGCGACGCCGCACCGCTCGGCGACGCGCTCGCCGCCCTGTACAACCCGCAGCTCGCGGTCTGGTCGCACGCACCGGCGGCGGCCGAGCTGGAGCGGCACGTCCTCCGCCGGCTCGCGGCGGCGCTCGGTCGTGAGGGCGACTCCGCCGCCTTCACGACCGGCGGCGCCGAGGCGAACCTCACCGCCGCGCTCGCCGCGCTGGCACGGAAGGCGCCCGGCTGGGAGCGAGACGGCGTGCGGGCCCTGCCCGCCCGCCCCGCCATCTACGCCAGCGCCGAGGCGCACCACTCGTTCGTGAAGATCGCTCGCATCGCCGGGCTCGGGGCCGAGGCGTTGCGCGAGGTACCGGTGGACGCGCGCCTGCTCATGCTCCCCGGCGCGCTCGAGGAGCGCATCCGCGCCGACCGCGCTCAGGGGTTCGCGCCGCTCATGGTCGTCGGAACGGCGGGCACCACCGGCGCGGGCGTCATCGACCCCCTCGCCGCGCTGGCCGAGGTGGCCGCGCGGGCGGGCGCGTGGTTCCACGTGGACGCCGCCTACGGCGGGACCGCGGCGCTCGTCCCGCGGCTGCGGCCCACGCTGGGGGGGATCGAGCGCGCCGACTCCGTGACCTGGGATGCGCACAAGGGGCTCTCGGTCCCGATGGGCGCCGGCATGATCTTCTGTCGCGACGCGGACGCGCTGCGGCGCGCATTCGCCGTGTCGACGACCTACATGCCGAGCGCCGCCGCCGACGAGCCGTACACCGCCACGCTCCAGTGGTCGCGGCGCGCCATCGGCCTCAAGGTCCTCTTCGCGCTCGCCGAGAGCGGGCTCGCGGGAGCGGGGGACGTCTTCGAGCACCAGGCCCGCATGGGCGAGCGGCTGCGCGAACGGCTTGTGGGCGCCGGCTGGGAGCTCCTCAACGACACGCCACTCCCCGTCGTCTGCTTCACGCACCCATCCCTGCGCGACGATCCCCGCCGGCTCGCGGCGGTCGTCTCGGAGGTGGTGGGTCGCGGCCGGGCGTGGATCTCGGAGGTCGTCCTGGCGGGACGGGTCAAGGCGGTGCGCGCCTGCATCACGAGCTTCCGGACGGAGGAGGCCGACCTCGAGGTGCTCCTCGAGGAGCTGGAGCGGGCGCGCGCCGTCCGGTAGGTTGAAAGGCCGTGCAGCCATCCCCCCACAGCCCCAGGTGCCCATGACGGCCCGCGAACGCGCTGGCCACGAGAAGGCGCTGAGGCAGCTGCGGGAGCAGCTCGTGAAGGCGGGCCCGGCCCGGATCGAGCCGAACCGGACCGACCCGAGCACGACCGGCGTCGCCGACGAGGATGCGCAGGCGCTCTCCGAGATGCTGCAGGTGCTCGCCTCGCAGCGGAACAAGGGGCAGTCCGACCTGCTCTCGCGCATCGACCGCGCGCTGCGGAAGCTCGCGACCGCGCCCGACGACTTCGGGCTCTGCGAGCGGTGCGAGGAGGAGATCGCGCCGCGGCGACTCGCGCTCATGCCGTACGCGACCCTCTGCACGCCGTGCCAGGCCGCCGCCGAGCCGCGGCGGGCCCAGACGCGGCGCAGGCTCACCGACCAGGAGTAGGGGCCGCGAGCTCCCAGTAGAAGCGCTTGTTGTCCTTGCCCTTGTTGTCGAACTTGAGGACGCGCGCGCGCCCGACCTCGCCCGTGGCGTGGACGTGCGTTCCCCCGCAAGCCTGGGCGTCGAACCCGACGATCTCGACCAGCCGCACGCGTCCCTCGACCACCGGAGGCTTCACGTCGAGGGTCCGGATCAGCTCGGGTCTCCGGCGGAACTCCTCCTCGGGGATCGTGCGCGAGGTGACCGGCAGGTCGCGCGCCAGCACCTCGTTGACGCGCTCCTCCAGCTCCGCGATCTGCTCGCGCGCGAAGCCGGCCAGCTTGAAGTCGATGCGGGACCTGTCCGGGCCGAGCTGCACGCCGGTGATGACGCCGCCGAACCGATCGCGCGCCACGGTGTTCACGACGTGCATGAGGGCGTGCGCCCGCATGAGCGCGTGACGGTACGGCCAGTCGAGCTCACCTCGCACGCGGGTCCCCGCCGCGAGATCGCGGGGGACGCGGTGCCAGACCTCACCCGCCTCGTCCTCGCGGACCTCCGCCACCGGCAGCGCCTCCCCTCCCGCGATGAGCCGTCCCCGGTCCGGCGGCTGCCCGCCACCGCCGGGGTAGAACGCGGTGCGGGAGAGCGCGCACCACCCGTCGGTCGAGGTGAGGACCTCGGCGTCGAACTCGCGGAGGTAGGGATCCTCGAGATAGAGCTTGGCGGCCATCGGGCGACGGTACGACGGAACGCGCGAGGGGGCACGTGATTCGGCCGCAGCAGCCGTGGCCACGCTGCATGGAACCCGTCGCGTCGCCGCCTCGCAGCCACCCACCCTCGACGCACCGCGGCAACGACTTTAGGTGAAAACCGCTCCGCCGGGGTGCGACATCCGATCCGGCGTGCGCCTCGCTTGCCACGCGCTATCTAACCGCTCACTTCCGAGGGCGCGATGGAACGAACCGTGAGGCTGGACCGCGTGGCGGTACTCGATCGCGGCGAGGGCGCGAGGCGCGTGCTGCGCGCGGTGCGCGAGCTGGCGCGCTCCGGGCGCGCCGGCACCGTCGTCGCGCTCCACGAACCACGCGATCGGCCCGGCCGTTTCATCCGCGAGGCCGACGAGTCCGTGGAGGCGACGGGCACGCCGGAGGAGTTTCTGCGCGCGGCCCGGGCCGAGAGCGCCTGGCTCGGGCCGGCCAGCGCCGCCGAGCGGCTCACGTTCGGGGAAGCTTGCGAGCGCCTCGGCATCCGCCACCTCGGAACTCCTCTCGGCGCGCTCCGGCTCCTCGCCGCGCCGGACGGCCTCGATCGGTTGGCGGCTCAGCTTGGGGTCAACCGCGGCGCGATCGGCTCCGCCCCGCCCGACCACCACCTCGTGGAGGTGTTCGTGGCGCGCGACGCGCGCGGTGGGGCCTGGGCCCTCGGCGTCGGCGACGCCTCGCTGCGCCTCGGGGGCCTGACGCTCCTCGCCGAGTCGCCCTCGCCCGCGCTCACCGCCGCCGGCGACGGCCTCGCCCGCGACCTCGCGGTGCGCGCCGCCTCCATCGCCGGCTGGATCGGCGTCGTGGCCGTGCAGCTCCTCGTCGACCCGCACACGCGCCGCTGGTCGCTCGTCGGGCTCGAGCCCTTCGCGCCCTCGGCGCCGGCGGTCGAGGCGCTCTCGGGTACGGACCTCGTCGGCCTGGCGCTCCGGCTCGCCACCGGCGAGGCGCTCGAGGAGGCGCCAGCCCCGGTCCATGGCCATGCCTTCGCCGCGCGCCTCACCGCGCGCGCCCCCCGGGAAGACGGGGCCCAGCCCGGCCGGGTGCTGCTGCTCAGGTTGCCCTCCGGGCTCGGCGTCCGCGCCGACGCGGCGGTCGACGAGGGTGAGCGCGCCCCCCCGGGCGACGGGGTGCTCGCGACGGTGGTGTCGCGCGGCGCCACGCGCGCGGAGGCGCTCGCTCGCGTGGAGCAGGCGCTCGCGGACGCCGACGTGCTGCTGCGCGGCAGCGGCAGCAACAAGGCGTGGCTGCTCGCGCTGTGCCGGGCGCGGGCCGTGCGCGAGGGTCAGGCGGGGCTGGGTGAGGTGGAGGCGCTCGCCGCTGGCGAGCCGATGGTCTCTCCACGGCCCGAGGCGGCGCTCCTTGCAGCCGCGGTGGAGGCCTACGAGGCCGAGCTGGACCTGGAGCGGGCGCGCTTCCTCGCCGAGGCCAGGCGCGGGCGGCCGCGGGTGGGCCCGTCTTCGGGCCGCTTCGTCGAGCTGCGCCACGGCGGGGTTCGCCACCGCTTCCAGGTGCTGCAGATCGCGCCACGGCTCTACCGCGTCGCGGCTCAGGGCGGCGCGCCGGTCGAGGTCCGCGTCGAGCGGCTGGGGCGCCTCGAGCGCCGGTTCGCCTGGGCGGGCCAGCGCGCGCGCGTGCTCCTCTCCGGCGACGGGCTCGACCAGGTGGTCCACGTGGACGGCATCCCGCACCACGTCGTGCGCGAGCCGGCGGGGCTGGTCGTCTCGCCGATGCCGGCGGTGGTGGTGGCGATCGCGGTCGAGCCCGGCCAGGAGGTAGCCGCCGGGGACCCGCTCGCGCGCATCGAGTCGATGAAGGTCGAGACGGAGATCACCGCGCCCGAGGCGGGCGTGGTGCGCGAGGTGCTGGTCGCCGTGAACGGCCAGGTCGACGCCGGAGCGCCGCTGCTCCAGCTCGACGCGGTGCGCGACCGGGCCGAGCCGGCCTCGCCCCCCATCGCGCTCGCGATCCCGGTGTCGGCGCCGCCAGGCGGCCCCCGCGAGCGGTGGCTGGGCGCGCTTCAGGAGCTGCGCCGGCTCCTGCTCGGCTTCGACGTGGCGGCGGCCGACGCGCGCCGGCTCGCGGGCAGCTGGCGCGAGCTCGCGGCGACGGCACAGACCGACGATCCGGAGGTGCTCACGCTCGAGGAGGAGGCGTTGCGCGCCTTCGCCGACATGCAGTCGCTCTTCAGCCGCGTCCGTTCCGGCGCGGCCGAAGGCGGCAAGCCGCCGCTCGAGGAGCTGTGGCGGTACCTCCACGAGCCGGCCGCCGGCGGCGCCGGCCTGTCCCCCGACTTCGTCCGCCTCCTGACGCGCGCGCTCGCCCATTATGGCGTCTCGCTCGAGTCGAGCGAGCGGGCGCTGTCGCTGGCGCTGCTGCGCATCCAGAAGGCGCACGACCGGGCCGACGAGCAGGTGGCACCGATCCTCGGCCTCCTCGAGCGCCGGCTGGCGGAAGACCCGCCGCGCGGCCTCGCCGGCCCGGGCGCGCGCGACCTCCTCGATCAGCTGATCGCGCTGGGCAACGAGCGCTTCCCGCCGCTCGCCGACCTGGCGCGCGAGGTGCGCTACCGCCGGCTCGACCAGCCTGCGCTGGAGCGGGCGCGGCAGGCGGCCTACGCCCAGGCCGCCGCGGATCTTAAGCTGCTGCCGGAGGCGGTGGCCCACGAGCGAGAGCGCGAGGAGGTCATCGCGCGTCTCGTCGAGGCGAGCCAGGGGATGGTGGCGCTCCTCGTGTCGCACATGTCGGCCGCCGCCCCGTCCATGCGCGGGGCGCTGGTCGAGACGCTGCTCCGCCGCTTCTACCGGGTCCGGCCGCTCGGGAAGGTCTCGGTGCGCGAGATCGACGGCCAGCCCTGCGCGACCGCCGAGTACCAGCGGAACGGAGAGGAGTTCTGCGTGGCGTCGACGTACGCCCCGGTCGGCGAGGCGAAGGGGGCGGCGAGGCGGCTGGCGCGACTGCAGGCGGACGTTCCGCCCGGGCGCGAGCTCGTCGCGGAGCTCTACCTCGCCCAGGAAACGGCCGCCGAGCCGGAGGACGTCCAGGCGGAGGCGCTGCGCGCCGCCCTGGCGGAGGCGGGGTTCGGGCCCGGGCTGCGCCGCGTCTCGGTGCTGGTGGTGGCGCTCACCGCCCAGGGCCTCGGGAGCGAGAGCCAGCGAAACTTCACGTTCCGACCGGAGGACGGAGGCGCGCTGGCGGAGGACCGCCGGTACCGGGGCGTCCACCCCATGCTGGCCGAGCGCATGCAACTGCAGCGGCTGGCGCGCTTCGACCTCGCGCGGCTCCCTTCGGTGGAGGACGTGTACCTCTACCACGCGAAGGCGCAGTCCAACCCGAAGGACGAGCGGCTCTTCGCCATGGCCGAGGTGCGAGACGTGACCGCGGTCCGCGACGAGCGCGGCCGGCTCACGCAGCTCCCCGCGTTCGAGCGGCTGTTCCACGAGGCAGTCGCCGGAATGCGGCGGTTCCAGGCGAGGCGCCCGCCCGGGCAGCGCCTGGAGTGGAACCGGATCCTGCTCACGGTGAGCCCGCCGCTCCCCATCACGCGCGAGGAGGCGGCGCGCCTGGCCGAGCGGCTCGCGCCCGCCACCGCCGGCGCCGGGCTCGAGATGGCGCTCGTCGACGCGCGCCTGCCCGATCCGATCACCGGCGAGCTCCGGCAAGCGCTGCTGCGCGTCATCGCCCGCGAGGAGCAGGGCATCGCGCTGCGCTGGGACGAGCCCACCGACCGGCCGCTCGAGCCGATGGGCGAGTACCAGCAGAAGGTGGTGCAGCTGCGGCGGCGCGGCCTCGTCCACCCGTATGAGCTGATCCGCCTCCTGGCGCCGGCCGAGGCGCAGGCTGGCGTCCCCCGCGGCGAGTTCGTCGAGCACGACCTGGACGCGGAGCACCGGCTCGTCCCGGTGCACCGCGGCCCCGGCCAGAACACCGCCAACGTCGTGGTCGGGGTCATCAAGAGCTTCACCGACCGCTACCCGGAGGGCATGCAGCGGGTGATCGTCATGGGCGACCCGGGCCGCGAGATGGGGTCGGTCGCCGAGCCCGAGTGCCGCCGGATCGCCGCCGCCATCGACCTCGCCGAGCGGCTCGGCGTGCCGCTCGAGTGGTTCGAGGTGTGCGCCGGGGCCAAGATCTCGATGACGACCGGGACCGAGAACATGGACTGGGTCTCCCTCGTGCTGCGCCGGATCATCGAGTTCACGCAGGGAGGCGGCGAGATCGACGTGGTCGTCATGGGCATCACCGTCGGCGCCCAGCCATACTGGGACGCCGAGGCGACCATGCTCATGCACACGAAGGGCATCCTCGTCATGGTGCCGGGCAGCTCGATGGTGCTCACCGGGAAGCAAGCCCTCGAGTACTCCGGCTCGGTCTCGGCCGAGGACAACGAGGGCATCGGCGGGTACGACCGCATCATGGGCCCGAACGGCCAGGCGCAGTACCAGGCGCGCGGCGTGCCGGAGGCGATCCAGATCCTGCTCCGCCACCACGAGCACGCGTACCGCGCGCCCGGCGAGCGGTTCCCGCGCAAGGCGCCGAGCGCCGACCCCCGCGACCGTGACGTCCGCCTCTACCCGCACGGCCCGGAGGGCGGCGCCGGCTTCGAGACGGTGGGCGACGTCTTCAGCCAGGAGAAGAACCCCGACCGCAAGAAGCCCTTCGAGATCAGGCGCGTCATGGCGGCCGCCGTCGATCAGGACCACCCTCCCCTCGAGCGCTGGAAGGACCTGCGCGGCGGCGACACCGCCGTCGTGTGGGACGCGCACCTGGGCGGCTGGCCGGTCTGCCTGGTCGGGATCCAGTCCCGCCCGCTGCCGCGGCTCGAGTTCGTGCCGGCGGACGGCCCGGAGGTGTGGTCGGCCGGCACCCTCTTCCCACAGTCGTCGAAGAAGATCGCGCGGGCCGTGAACTCCGCCAGCGGGAACCGCCCGCTGATGGTGCTCGCGAACCTCTCGGGGTTCGACGGCTCGCCCGAGTCGATGCGTCGCCTCCAGCTCGAGTACGGGGCCGAGATCGGGCGGGCGGTGGTGAACTTCAAGGGCCCGATCGTCTTCTGCGTCGTGTCGCGCTACCACGGCGGCGCGTTCGTGGTCTTCGCGAAGACGCTGCGGGAAGAGATGGAGATCGCGGCCGTCGAGGGCGCGCGCGCCTCCGTCATCGGCGGGACGCCGGCGGCGGCGGTGGTGTTCGCGCGCGAGGTCGAGACGCGGACGCGCAAGGACCCGCGGGTGGTCGAGGCGGAGCGGGCAGCCCAGGCCGGCGGCGCCGCGCGGGCGCGTCTCGCCGACGTGGTGGCGCTCGTCCGCTCCGAGAAGCTCGGCGAGGTCGGCGAGGAGTTCGACCGCACGCACAGCGTCGAGCGCGCGCTCAAGGTCGGGTCGCTCGACCGGATCATCGCCGCGCGCGACCTGCGGCCCTACCTCATCGACGCGGTGGAGCGAGGCATGGCGCGCTCGCTGAGGACGTAGTCACCGGCCACGTCGGCGCCACCCCGGCCACGCGATGGGGCGATCCTCGCTCCGGCGAGCCTCCCCTCGCGGGCCGGCCCGTGGCATGGTGCGGGCGCCATGAGCTTCGCCTTCCACCCGGGCCGCGAGGACGGCGCGACCCGCGCCCGCCGCGGTACGCTCCTCACCGCGCACGGCCCCATCGAGACACCCGCGTTCATGCCGGTCGGGACGCGCGCCACCGTCACCGGCCTCACCCCCGAGGACGTCCGCGCCGCCGGCGCCACGATGATCCTCGGCAACACCTACCACCTGCTGCTCCGGCCCGGCCCCGAGGCGGTGCGCCACTTCGGCGGCCTGCACCGGTTCATGGGGTGGGACGGGCCCATCCTGACCGACTCGGGCGGCTTCCAGATCTTCTCGCTCGCCTCCGACCGCACCGTCACCGAGGAGGGCGCCCGCTTCCGCAGCTACGTCGACGCGCGCCAGCTCGACCTCACCCCCGAGCGATCGATCGAGATCCAGACGGCGCTCGGCTCGGACGTGATGATGGTGCTCGACGTGTGCCTGCCCTCGACCGCCCCGGCCGCCGCCGTGCGCGAGGCGATGCAGCGCACCCACCGCTGGGCGCTCCGGAGCCTCGCGGCGAGGACCGATCGCTCGCAGGCGCTCTTCGCCATCGTGCAGGGCGGGCTCGACCCCGCGCTGCGCGCCGACTCGGCGCGCTTCCTCACCGCGCACCCGTTCGACGGCTTCGCGATCGGCGGGCTGGCGGTGGGCGACACGCGGGCGCAGCGGCGCGACATCGTGGGATGGACCGCGGAGCTCCTCCCGCGCGACCGCCCCCGCTACCTCATGGGCGTCGGCACACCCCCCGACGTGCTGGAGGCGGTGGCGCAGGGCGTCGATCTCTTCGACTGCGTCATCCCCACCACCCTCGCCTGGCAGGGCACCGCCTTCACCTCCACCGGGCGCGTCCGCCTCACCCGCGGCGACCACCGGCTCTCGGACGAGCCGCTCGACGGCGCCTGCGCGTGCGCCACCTGCCGCCTCCACACGCGCGGGTACCTGCACCACCTCATGAAGTGCCAGGAGCCGCTCGGGCCGCGGCTCCTCTCCGTCCACAACCTCCACCACTACCTCGCCCTCATGCGCGGCGCGCGGGCCGCCATCGAGGAGGGCCGGTACTTCGCGTTCCTGCGCGAGACGCTCACGGCCATCGACCGGCACGAGCACGACGCCTCGGGGCGGGCGCCGGGGCGTCGCGCTGTGGCCGCAGGAAACGGAGCGCTCCCACCCCCTGTCCAGGGCGAGGAGAGCGCGGCCCGCTTCGCGATCGTGAGCACCTCGTCCGGCGCCCCGGCGGTGCTCGATCGCACGGTCGGCGAGGTCATGCACCCGGTCATCGGCGCCGCCGCCGAGTCGGACCGGCTGTACGTGGCGCAGTCGCGGCTGCGGGAGAAGCTTGCCGAGGCGGGCCTTCCGCTCGTCCTCTTCGACGTGGGCCTCGGCGCCGCGTCGAACGCGCTCGCCGCGCTGCGGGCCGCGCGCGAAGCGCCGCCCGGCGGACGCGGGCTCGCCATCGTCAGCTTCGAGCGCGAGCTCGGTGCGCTAGAGCTCGCGGTCAGCGACGACGGCGCGGCGCGGCTCGGGCTCGCGCCGGAAGACGTGGCCGCGGCCCGGTCGCTCCTCGCCTCGGGCCGCCACGAGGAGTTGCGGGCGAGCTGGCGCCTCGCGGAGGGTGACGCGCTGACCGCGCTGGCCGCCGCGCCGTCGCGCGCCGATCTCGTCTTCTGGGACCCCTTCTCGCCGCGCCACGACGGCGCGTTGTGGTCCGTGTCCGCCTTCGCCGCGCTGCGCGCGCGGTGCGGACCCCAGGCGGCGCTCTACACCTACAGCGCGGCGACCCGGGTGCGGACGGCGCTCCTCCTCGCCGGGTTCTTCGTCGGCGCGGGCGATCCCTCCGGCCCGAAGGCCGAGACGACCGCCGCCGCGGTCACCGGCGCCGACCTCGCACGCCCGCTCGACGGGCTGTTCCTGGAGCGGCTCACCCGCTCCTCCAACCCGTGGCCGGACGACGCGCCCGGGGACGCGCTGGATCGTCTCCGCGCGCACCCTCAGTTCCGGTGACGGATTCAGGCGGTGCGGGCGAGCGGTAGCTCGACCACGAAGGTCGAGCCGCGCCCGTGGTGGCTGTGGACGCGGATCGTCCCCCCGTGGGCCTTGGCGATCTCGCGCGCCGCCCATAACCCGAAGCCGAACCCACCGTACTGCGACACCGGAGCCGCACGCTCGAAGCGCTCGAAGATCCGGTCCTGGTCCTCGGCGGCGATCCCGATGCCGCGGTCGCGCACGATCAGGACGGCGCGATCCTCCTCGCGGGCCACCGCGACCTCGACCGGCTCGTCGCCACCGTACTTGAGCGCGTTGTCGACGAGGCTCGCGACCACCTGCTCGAGGCGCACGGGATCGCACCGGCCGAGGACGACCCCCTCGACGGCGAGCCGGAGCCTCCCGGGATCGGAGAGGTGGGTGCGCCGGCGCTCGACGACCCGCGCCACCACCGGCCCAAGCTCCACCGGGGCGATATCGAGGTGGAGGTGGCCCGACGCGATCCGGGCCACGTCGAGCAGGGTGTCGATCAGCGCGCTCATGCGATCGACGTGCTGCTCGAGCTTGGCGGCCCGGGTGGGCAGCGTCGCGACCGTCTCCTCCGGCTTCCGGCGGGCGGAGCGCGCCAGCGTCTGCAGGTGCAAGCGCAGGGCGGTCAGCGGTGTGCGCAGCTCGTGCGAGGCGAGGGAGAGGAACTCGTCACGGGCGCGCAGCGCGATGCTCGCGTCGGCGACGCGGTGCAGGGCGTCCTCCCGGCGCTTGCGCTCGGAGACGTCGCGCAGGATCGCGGCGTAGCCGCAGGTTCGCCCCGCCTCGTCGCGAAGGGGGTTGAGCACCTCCTGCGCCCAGAACGTGCTCCCGTCGGCCCGTACCCGCAGTCCCTCCTCCGCGTGCCGGCCGTGCAGCAGCGCCTGCTCGAGCCCCTCGGCGACGCCGCCCTCGGCGACCTCCTGCCCGAGGTGCAGCCGCCCGACGTGCTCGCCGACGATCTCGTTCCGGGCGTAACCCAGGAGGCGCTCCGCGCCGCGGCTCCAGGTCGTGATGCGGCCCGCGAGATCGAGGGCGAAGATCGCGTGATCGGTGATGCTGTCGAGGAGCCGCGCCAGGTCCCCGCCGCGATCGGGCACCAGGCCGCCGGCGCACTCATCCCGCGCTGGGGAGCAGCTCATGGCCATTCGCGTCATGCAGGCGCGCACCA
>DATLJU010000035.1:0-4999 GCA_035538735.1 Anaeromyxobacteraceae bacterium
ACCTCGCCCGCGTCGCGGGGACGATGCACCGGATCGGGAGAGAGCATGCGCGCGACGAGCGGCCCGATCGCGGGCAGGTCCGAGATCTCCAGCGCTGGCGCGCGCGTCCTCCGGCCGGTCCAGCTGGCGGCGCCGGGCGGCTCGCCCGCGATCATCCAGTGCAGGAGGACGCCGAGCGCGAACACGTCGGTCCGCTCGTCCTCCGGCGCCCCACGCTCCTGCTCGGGCGCCATGGAGGACGGCGTCCCGCCGTCGAGCTTGCGCCGGCCGAAGGCGTGCGCGAGGCCGAGGTCGAGCAGCTTCACCTGGCCGTCCTGGCACAGGAACACGTTCCCCGGCGTGAGGTCGCGGTGCACGACACCGTGCGCGTGCGCGTGAGTGAGCCCCCCCGCGACCGCGGCGGCGATGCGGAGCGCCTCGGTCACACCCAGCGGCCCTTGCTCCAGCCGCTGCGCCAGCGTCTGTCCACGGAGGAGCTCGAGCACGAGATACGGGCCCGCGTCACAGCGCCCCACGTCGTAGAGCGTGACCAGGTTCGGGTGCGAGAGCCGCGCCGCCGTCTCGGCCTCGGCCAGGAGCCGCTCCTCGGCTGCCGCCGCGCCCCCCACCGCCCGGACCGCCTTGAAGGCGACCGGCCGGTGCAGCTCGCGGTCGCGCGCCTCGTAGACGATCCCGAACCCGCCGCGCCCGAGCTCGCGGACGAGCTCGAACCGGCCCACGACGAGGCCGGGCCGGAGGACCCGTTCCCATCCCGCGCCCTGCGCCTGCGCGTCAGCCTCGACGAGCTCCCGGAGCAAGGCCGAGAGCTCCCCGGGCACGCCCGGTGCCGGCGCTGCCTCGTGCTCGCCGCTCGTCACGCCGAGATCACCTCGGACGTGGAGCGTAACGGCGATCCTCCCGCGATGTCGCGCGTCACCCGCGAGGGTGCGCCTGCCCGCCGCGCCGGTGGCGGTGGATCAGACCTTGTTCTCGGCCCCCTGCAGCAGCCGCGCGATGTTGCCGCGGTGCCGCAGGACGATGAGGGCGGTCACGAAGATCGCCGCCCACGGCACCGGGCTGGCGAAGGCCGCGCTCACGCTGCCCCGCTCGATCAGCGTCTGGATGATGGCGCCCAGGCAGCAGACCGCGGTGCCGGAGAGCGACCCCACCGCCGCCACCCTCGTCGCGCCGTAGGCGGCGCCGAACGTGACGAGTGCGAGCAGGGACGGGATCGGCGCCAGCACGACGAACACGCCGAGCGCGGTAGCTACGCCCTTGCCTCCCTTGAACCCGAGCCAGACCGGGTAGAGGTGGCCGAGGAACGCCGCCACCCCGACCAACACCATCCACAGCTCGGCGGTGGCGGCGCCCTCGCCGGAGAGGACGGAGCGCGTGAGGAGCATGGGGAGCGACGCCTTGGCGGCGTCGAGCACGAGCGTGAGCACGCCCACCTTCTTCCCGGCGGCGCGCGCGACGTTCGAGGCGCCGATGTTGCCCGAGCCGACGGCGCGCACGTCCTTGCCGGTGAAGATCCGCGTCAGCACGAGACCGAACGGGACCGCGCCGAGGAGGTAAGCCGCGACGACGAGCAGCGCCTTCGACGCAGGGTTCATGGACGACTCGCTACCACGAGGAAGACCCAGTTTGCGAGGAGAGCGACGAGGGCCGCGACGGCGAGCCGCCGCGGCGCGCCGGGCGGTAGCACGGGCCAGCGCCACCCCAGCGCGAACCGGGCCAGCGCCGCGCCGGCGAAGAGCCAGCAACCCCCGGCGAGGAGCGCGCCGAACGGACTCGCCCCGAACGCCGCGCCGACTTCCCCGTGCGCCAGGTGGACGAACGCGCGCGTCATCCCGCAGGTGGCGCAGGGCACGCCGGTGAAGGCGCGGAAGGGGCAGCCGTGCCCGAGCGCCAGCCAGGGCGCGAAGCGCGCCACCCCGAAGGCGAGCGCGAACACGGCGCCGTAGACCTCGGCGTGGCCGAACGTGCGGCCGCCGCTGCCCACGTCAGATCCCGGTGCCCTGGGGCGGCGTCCCTCCGTCGAGGCCGGGGATACCGCCGAGGCCGCCCATCCCAGCCACCCCGGCCACGAGGCCCGCCAGACACGCGCACAGGCACAGCAGCGCGAGGGGCCCGAGCACGGCGAACGCCGCCTTGCCGCTCCCGCACCGCTGCGCCTCCGACAGGCCGTGCACCGCCGCGACGATGAACCACACCAGCGCGACGAGGCCGCCGCAGACCGGCAGCGCGCGCAGGAGCATGATCCCGCTCGCGTATCCGACGACGGTGAGCGTGGCGGGGAAGCCGCGCCCGGCCCCCCGCACCACCAGCAAGAGCAGGTGGAACAGTCCGGCGGTGAGGTATAGGCCGACGACGGCCATGATCGGCGTCGCGATGAGCTGCGCCACGAGCGACTTCAGCGTGAGCCCGCCCACCGCCTCCAGCAGCGGGAGCGTGTCGACGCGGCCGTGCATCCGGCGGGTGAGCTGGGCCACGAAGCTCATGGTGGCGTTGGCGCTGAGGTAGCTCAGCACGAGCGCGACCCAGTTGCCGATCGTCACCGCGATGGCGCCGAAGAGCACCGCCGAGCCGGCGTCGTCGACGCGCACCTGGCGGAAGAAGCGGATGGGATCGACGGCGGCGAGCTTCCAGGTCTGGACGTACGACGCCAGGAAGCCGCGCCGGCGGCGCTCGGCGAAGGGCGCCGGCTGCTGGGCAGGCGGCGGCACCGCGCCGGGCGGGACGGGGCCCCAGCCCGGCGGAGGCGAGGGCGGCGGGCTCCAGCCAGGCGGCGGCGCGCCCCACCCCGGACCTCCGGCGACGATGGGCGGAAGCGACGGAGGCTGAGGTGGCTGCGGCGCGGCGGCACCCGGCGCGGGGGCATTCGGGTCCGGCAGGTACACCTCCGCGCCGCAGTGCGGGCACGTCTGCGTCCCGAAGCGGTCGGTGTCGAAGGTCTCCTGGCAGCGGAAGCAGCGGGCGCGCATGGCGGGTGAGCTTACCCCGCCCGCTCGCAGCGCCGCCGTGAAAACACGACCGCCGCCTGGCCGGGGCGCGCGGGGTGAGCGGCAGGCGGGCCCATGGCCTGCGGCCGCGCCTCGGCGAAGGCACGGCCGCGGGGAGGTTCCTGCGTCGGAAAAGGGGTCTCGCGCGGCGCGGCCGCGCGAGACCGGCGGTCAATTCTTGAGCGCCGCGACCTCGTCCACGTTGAGCGTGCCGCGGGTGCGGAACACGGCGATGACGATGGCGAGGCCCACCGCCGCCTCGGCGGCCGCGACCGCCATGACGAAGAAGGCGATGGCGTGGCCGTTCAGGCTCCCGCTCTGCCGCGCGAAGGCGAGGAAGGTCAGGTTCGCCGCGTTGAGCATGAGCTCGATGCACATGAACACGACGAGCATGTTGCGCTTCACCACCACGCCGCCGAGGCCGATGGCGAAGAGGACCGCGCCCAGGGCGAGGTAATAGTTGGCCGGGACCATGGTCAGATCCTCTGCTTCGCGACCACCACCGCCCCCACGATGGAGACGAGGAGGAGCAGCGAGGTCGCCTCGAAGGGGAGCAGGTACTGCGTGTAGAGGAGCCGCCCCACCGCCTTGACGGTCCCGAACTCCGGGCCGACGAGCCGCATCGGCATCGGGCCGAGATCGCTCACTGCCTTCACCACCACCACCAGCACGCCCAGCGCGCCCAGGACCCCGCCCACGTGCATCACGTTCATGCGGGCGCGGGCGAACTCCTCGTCCTTGGTGGTGAGGAGCATGATGACGAACAGGAACAGCACCATGATGGCGCCGGCGTAGACGAGCACCTGCAGGAACGCGAGCAGGTGCGCGGTCAGCAGGACGTAGATGCCGGCCAGGAAGAAGAACGAGACCACCAGGCTGATGGCGGCGTTGACGGGGTTGCGTGCCACCACCACGCCGGCGGCGCCGGCGATGAGCGGCACGGAGAAGATCCAGAACACCACCATCTCGGCGCGGTCGGACATGCGCTAGGCCCTCATGCCGCCGACGACGGCGTCGCGGCTCTCCTGCGTCTTGCCCCAGGCGTGCTCGCCGAACGGACAGCGCCGCTCGTGGATGTGCTGCTCGAACTCGGCCCGGAACTTCTTCACGAAGCTCTGCACCGGCATGGCGGCGGCGTCGCCGAGCGCGCAGATGGTCTGCCCGCCGATGCTGTTCGCCATCTGCGCCAGCTTGTCGACGTCACCGGGGTGCCCGTGCCCGTGCTCGATCTTGTGGATGAGCGCCTCCATCCACGGCGTGCCTTCGCGGCACGGCGTGCACTGGCCGCAGCTCTCCTCCGCGTAGAACTTGGCGATGCGCGAGAGCGCCCGGACCATGCACGTCGAGTCGTCCATGACGATGACGCCGCCCGAGCCGGACATGCTGCCGGCCGCCTTGAGCGCGTCGAACTCCATCGACACGTCGATCTCGTCGCCGGCGAGCACCGGGGCGGAGCTGCCGCCGGGGATGACGGCCTTCACCTTGCGGCCGCCCACCACCCCGCCGCAGTCCTCCATGATGAGCTTCTTCAGGTTGTAGTGGACCGGCTTCTCGTACACGCCCGGGCGGTTCACGTGGCCCGAGACGCAGAAGAGGCGCGTGCCGCCGGACTTGCCCATGCCGAGCGCCGCGAAGGCCGCGCCGCCGTTCGTCACGATCCAGGGGATGTTGGCGATGGTCTCGACGTTGTTGATGATGGTGGGCTTGCCGTACAGGCCCACCACCGCCGGGAACGGCGGCTTGAGGCGGGGGTAGCCCTTCTTGCCCTCGAGCGACTCGAGCAGCGCGCTCTCCTCGCCGCAGATGTAGGCGCCGGCGCCGCGGTGCACGAAGATGTCGAGCGGGAAGTCGGCCTTGCCGAGCAGCTTCGGGCCGATGATGCCCGCCTGGTAGGCCTCCGCGATCGCCGCCTCGAGGATGCGCGCCTGCCGCGCGAACTCGCCCCGGATGTACACGTACGCGGTGTGGATGTCGTTCGCCCAGCAGGTGAGGGCGATGCCCTCGATGAGCTGGTGCGG
>DATLJU010000036.1:0-10111 GCA_035538735.1 Anaeromyxobacteraceae bacterium
GTTCGGCTGCAGGCGGTGCCGACCATGGGCGAGATGCAGATCGCCCCCTCGGACCTCGAGGATCCGCTGGCCGAGGAGCGGGACATGCCGGTGCCCGGCATCACGCACCGCTACCCCGACCGCGTCCTCTTCTACACCACGTACAACTGCCCGGTGTACTGCCGCCACTGCACCCGCAAGCGCAAGGTGGCCGACCCGACCAGCGCCGCGGCGAAGAAGCAGATCGAGGACGGGCTGGGCTACATCGCCGCGCACCCGGAGATCCGCGACGTCGTCATCTCGGGCGGCGACCCGCTCTCGCTCTCGGACGAGCGGCTCGACTACATCCTGGGCCGGCTGCGGGCCATCCCTCACGTCGAGATCTTCCGGCTCGGGACGCGCAACCTCGTCACGCTGCCGCAGCGCGTGACGGACGACTTCGTCTACATGCTGCGCAGGCACCACCCGGTCTACGTCAACACGCACTTCAACCATCCCAGGGAGTGCACGGCCGAGGCGTTCGAGGCGGCGCGGCGGCTCGCCGACGCCGGGTGCGTCATCGGCAACCAGATGGTGTTGCTGAAGGGCGTGAACGACGACCCGAAGACGGTGCTCGACCTGAACCACAAGCTGCTCCTGATGCGGATCCGGCCGTACTACATCTACCAGTGCGATCTCTCGAAGGGCATCAGCCACTTCCGCACGCCGATCGAGAGCGGCATCCGCATCGTCGAGGCGCTGCGCGGCCACACGAGCGGGCTCGCCGTGCCGCAGTTCGTCGTCGACGCGCCGCACGGCGGGGGCAAGATCCCGGTCAACCCCGAGTACGTCCTGAAGCACGAGGGGAAGCGCTGGACGTTCCGCAACTACGCCGGCCAGACGTACACCTACGAGGAACCGTAGCGTTCGCAGCAGCGGGCGCGATGCCGGTCCGCTATCCTGCGTGGATGGCCCATACCACCATCTCCTCGCCCGGCGCCCCGCGCGCCATCGGTCCCTACAGCCAGGCCGTGCTCGTGGAGCGCGGCGGCGCCCGCACGCTGTTCTGCTCTGGACAGATCCCGCTCGATCCGGCCACCGGCGAGCTCGTCCAGGGCGAAATCGGCGTCCAGACCGAGCGCATCCTCGCCAACGTCGAGGCGGTGCTGGCCGCCGCGAACATGACCTTCGGCGACGTGGTGAAGACGACGGTCTTCCTCGCCGATCTCGCCGACTTCGCGCGCATGAACGAGGTCTACGCCCGCCGCTTCGGGAGCGCGCCGCCGGCCCGCTCCACGGTCCAGGTGGCCGCGCTGCCCAAGGGCGCTCGAGCGGAGATCGAGGTGATCGCGGTCCAGTAGCGTGCCGTGGCCGCGCAGGCTCTGCGGCGTCGGGCGCACCGTCGCGCGGTGGACTGCGCGGCCTGCTTCGCCGGCCTCGCTAGGAGGGCACGCGCTCCGCCGCGTAGAGGCGCTCCACCGAGACCACGCCCTCGATGCCCTCGATGCTGCGCATGACGTTGCGGAGCTGCTTCACCTCGCCGATGGACATCTCGAAGGTGTTCACCGCGCGGCCGAGGCCGGTCGTCCGGCAGGTCGCCTGGGAGATGTTCATCCCGGCCTCGCTGATCGTCTTCGAGATCTGCGCCAGCACGCCCGGGCGGTCGTCGGTGACCACCTTGATCGAGACCGGCCGCTTGACCTCGCTGGCGCGGGTGTCCCACGACACGTCGACCCGCCGCAGCGGGTCGAGGGTGAGGGTCTTGTCGCAGGCGCGGGTGTGGACCGTGACGCCGCGGCCGCGCGTGATGAACCCGACGATCTCGTCGCCCGGCACGGGGTTGCAGCACTTGCCGTACCGGACGAGCACGTCGTCGATGCCGCTGATGCGCACCCCGCCCGTGGGCCGGCGCGCGACCTTGCGGAAGAGCTCGGTGAGCCGGGAGGTGGGCTCCTCCGCCGGCGCCGGCCCGGCCAGCTTCTCGGCCGGCACGAGGTGCTGCAGGATCTGGTGCGGCCCGACCTTGCCGTAGCCGAGCGCGACCAGCACGTCGTCGCCCTTCTTGTAGCCGAGCGCCGTGGCCGCCTGGTCGAGCTCGCCGCCCTTGGTGAGCTTGGTGAGCGAGAGCCCGTACCGGCGCAGCTCGCGCTCCGCCAGCTCTTTCCCGATCTCGAGCGAGCGCTTGTGCTCCGCTTGCCGGATGAAGCTGCGGATGCGGGTCTGGGCGCGGCTCGTCTTGACGAACCCGAGCCAGTCCTTCGAAGGGTGGCTGGTGGGCGAGGTGAGGATCTCGACCGTGTCGCCATTCTTGAGCTTGGAGCGGAGCGGGACGATCTTCCCGTTCACCTTGGCGCCCACGGTGTGCTCGCCCACCTCGGAGTGGACGGCGTAGGCGAAGTCGAGCGGGGTGGCGCCGCGTGGCAGGCTCTTCACGTCGCCCTTGGGCGTGAAGACGAACACCTCGTCGGCGAAGAGGTCGACCTTCACCGTCTCGAGGAACTCCGTGGGGTCGGTGAGGTCGCGCTGCCACTCGAGGAGCTGCCGCAGCCAGCCGAACTTCGCGGCGTCCTTCGCGCTCGGCGCCTCGCCGCGCTTGCCCTCCTTGTAGGCCCAGTGGGCGGCGACGCCCTCCTCCGCGATCTTGTGCATCTCCTGGGTGCGGATCTGGATCTCGATCCGCTCCGCCCGCGGCCCGATCACGGTGGTGTGGAGCGACTGGTACATGTTCGGCTTGGGGATGGCGATGAAGTCCTTGAAGCGCCCCGGGACCGGCTTCCACAGCGAGTGGACGAGGCCGAGCGTCTCGTAGCAGTGCGCGACGTCCTGGACGATGACGCGGAACGCGATGACGTCGTGGATCTGCTCGAAGTCGATGTTCTGGATCTGCATCTTCCGCCAGATGGAGTACAGGTGCTTCACGCGCCCGTACACCTCGCCCTGGATCCCGGCCTCGTCGAGCTTGCCCCGGATGATCCCCACCACCTCGGCGATGAACTTGTCGCGCTCCTGCGCCCGCGCCTCGACCTTCTTCTCCAGCTCGGCGTAGTCGCTCGGCCGCAGGTACTTGAAGGAGAGCTCCTCCAGCTCCGTCTTGACCCACTGGATGCCGAGCCGGTTCGCGAGCGGCGCGTAGATGTCGAGCGTCTCCCGGGCGATGCGCTCCTGCTTCTCCGCGTTCATGTGCTCGAGCGTCCGCATGTTGTGCGTGCGATCGGCGAGCTTCACGAGCAGGACGCGGATGTCCTTCGCCATCGCCACGACCATCTTGCGGAAGTTCTCGGCCTGCTTCTCCTCCTGCGTGTTCCCGGCGGTGAACTGGGACAGCTTCGTGACCCCGTCGACGAGCTCCGCGATCTCGGGCCCGAACAGCTCGGCGATCTCTTCCTTGGTGGCGAGCGTGTCCTCGATCGTGTCGTGCAGGAGGCCGGTCACGACCGAGGCCTCGTCGAGGTGCATCTCGGCCAGGATCCCGGCGACCTCGAGGGGGTGGATCAGGTACGGCTCACCCGACTTGCGGATCTGTCCCTGATGGACCTTCGCCGAGTAGACGTAGGCCTTCTTGATGAGGTCGAGGTCCGGGTCCGGGTGGTAACCGCTGACACGGTCGAGAATGTCGTTGAGGCGCAGCAAGGGCCTGACCGAAAAGCCTATCTGCCGGTTCTAGACCCGGCAAGCACGCCAGGATGCGTAACGCAATCGAATCCTGGGTGCCAGGCGACCCCGGCGGTGACTCGCGCCCGGTCCTACGGTCGTGGGACGTGGCGCCAGGCGTGTTGGGCGGCGCGGGCTCGCCGGAGTGGAGTAGGGTCGAGCCCTGCCGGCGCAGCCGCCGGAAGCGCGGAGGCTTTTCGAGCGTGCTGACCTGCAAGACCTGCGGGGTGACCATCGACGTCACGGTGACCGCCTGCCCGTCGTGCGGGGCAGCGATCCCGCTGGGCCGCCTCACCGGCATGCTCGGCCTCGTCTGCCGGGACTGCGACGCCTACAACGACCCGGGGGCGCGTGTCTGTGCGGGATGCGGCAAGCCGCTCGGGGGCGTCGCGCCGGCGGCGCCGCCGCCGATCCCGGATCGAGCGGCGCCGGCGAGGCCTGGCCGTCCCGCCACACCGAAGATGCGCCTCGTCGTGGAGCGCGGCGAGGCGCCGCCGGGGGGAATCTTCGAGCTGCCCGAGGGCGACGCTCAGGCAGGTCGGGAGCAGGGTCAGCTGCTCTTCCCAGAGGATCCGTGCCTCGCCCCGCTGCACGCCACGTTCACGTTCCGGGGCGGCGCGCTGCACGTGCGCGACGAGGGGGCGGCGGGAGGGGTGTTCCTGCGGCTCCGGGGACTCACCGTCCCGCTCCGGCCCGGGAGCTTCTTCGCCGTCGGCGACCGCCTGCTCCGGTACGGCGGACTGCTCGCGCCGGCGGCTCCGGCCGGCCCCGACGGAACGCACCGCCTCGGCGCCGCGCGCCCGGAGGCGACGGTGGCCGTCCTCGAGGAGTGGCTCGAGGGTGGACTCAGCGGCCGATGCTGGCTCCGTGCCGGCTCGGCGATCACCATCGGCCGGTCGGGCTCCACCGTGAACCTCGGCGACGACCCGCTCCTGTCCGCGGCGCACGCCGAGGTCCTGCTCGACGGCGACGGGCGGGCACGCCTCCGCGACCTGGGGTCGACGACCGGCACGTTCCTGCGCATCCCTCCAGGCGCGGAGCGCGAGCTCCACGAGGGAGACGCGGTGCGGCTCGGGCGCGAGGTGCTGCGCGTCGAGATGAGCTGAGAGCCTGTGAAGAAGTCCCCTCACGGGCTCTGAGCGCCTGGGTGGGTCACCGAGCTCGGGCGGATTCGTGAGAGCGGGCGGTTCCTGCTTCGGTGAAGGGGCCTCGCGCGGCAGGGCCGCGCTCGATGGTACACCCTCGACGCCGGCGGCGATTTCCGCTTTCATCCGCTCATGGCCGTCGTCTTCGTCACGATCACCCCGCTCGGCACCGGCACGCCGAGCGTCTCCCGCTACGTCGCCGGCGTCGAGCGCGTGCTCCGCGACTCCGGGCTCACCCACGAGCTCACCGCCATGGGCACCATCATCGAGGGGCCGCTCGACGAGGTGCTGGCGGTCGTCCGCAAGATGCACGAGCACCCCTTCACCCAGGGCGCGGTGCGCGTCTCGACGCTCGTCAAGATCGACGACCGGCGCGACAAGGAGCACACCATCGCCGGCAAGATGAAGAGCGTGCGGGAGAAGCTATGAGCGTCCGTCACGTGGTGATGTGGAAGCTGCGCGAGCAGGCGGAGGGCGCCGATCGCGCCGCCAACGCCGCCCGCGTCAAGGCTGCCCTCGAGGCGCTGCGCGGCCGGATCCCGGGCCTCCTCCGGCTCGAGGTCGGCGTCGATTACAACCGCTCCCCAGCCGCCTGGGACGTGGTGCTCGTCTCCGAGCACGAGAGCCGTGCCGCCCTCGAGGCGTACCAGGTCCACCCCGAGCACGTCCGCGTGGCCGAGCTCATCGGCAAGGTGAGGGCCGACCGGGCCGTCGTCGATTACGACGTCGGTTGAGGTGCCGACGGCCGCGTCGCGCCGACTCACCCCACCAGCACGACCGTGCAGCTGCGCGCGCCCTGAGCGCCGATGACGAGCGCCTGCTCGATGTCGGCGGTCTTGGAGGGGCCGGAGATGAACAGCCCGTAGCCGACGGGTCGATCGGCGAGGCGGGCGTAGGCCTCGTGCATGTCGTTCACCACCGCCGCCGCGTCGACCACCAGGACGAGGTGCTCGGTGATGACGAACACGGCCCGGTGCGGAAGGAGCCGGGCGTCGACCCAGACCGCGCCATTCTCGGCGACCGCCAGCTCGCCGCGGAGCACCGCCAGGTCGAGCCCTTCCAGCTCGCGAGGCTCCTTCACCGTGGCCAGATCGACGTTCCCCTGCCCCACCCCGGGCACGAGGGAGGCGATCCTCCTCGCCGTCGGGTAGGCCGGAAGCTCCGCGATCGCGCGGGCGGCGCCGGCGAGGTCGGGGACCCGGAGGCACGTCCCGCCCACGCCGGCGAGCGACTGCGCGAACTGCTCCGCCGGGTCCGCGAACTTCACGCCCAGCCGCGACAGATCCGGCAGCGGCGTCTCGCGCGGCGCGCTCCGGCGCAGCGCGGCCAGCATCTCTTCACGAGCGGTCACGGTGGCTCCGGTAGAGCTCGCGGAAGGTCCGGCGCGGCATGGGGGGCAGCTCGCGCTGCCGCCCCCACGCGTTCCACCGCCCGTACGCGAGGCCGCGCGGCAGCGCCGGGAGGAGGCGGCGCGCCAGCCACCCCGTCAGGCGGTAGAGCCAGGCGAAGCGCAGCACGAGACCGGCCACCTTCATGGCGGCGCGCTTCGGCCAGGGCAAGAGCCCGCGCCTCACGATCTCCTCTCGCCACGCCCAGATCTCGTGGTGGAGATCGATGCGCACCGGGCAGACGTCGCTGCACGAGCCGCACAGCGAGGAGGCGAAGGGGAGCGTCCGGTGCGCGGAGGCGTCGCGCCCCGGGGCGAGGATGCTCCCGATCGGCCCCGGCACGATGAAGCCGTAGCTGTAGCCGCCGCTGCGCCGGAACACGGGGCAGGTGTTCATGCACGCGCCGCAGCGGATGCACGAGAGCGAGCGTCGGAACACCTTGTCGGCGAGCTGGCGGGAGCGGCCGTTGTCGACCACCACGATGTGCAGCTCGCCGTCCGGGCGCGGGCCGTGGAAGTGCGTCGTGTAGGTCGTCACCGGCTGGCCGGTCGCGGAGCGGGCCAGGAGCCTCAGGAAGACCGCCAGATCCTGCCGGCGCGGCACGAGCTTCTCGACGCCCATGCAGGCGATGTGGACGCGCGGCAACGTCGAGCCCATGTCGGCGTTGCCTTCGTTCGTGCAGACGACCACGCCGCCCGTCTCCGCGATCGCGAAGTTGACGCCGGTGAGGCCCGCGCCGGCCTCCAGGAACTTCTGGCGCAGGTGCTGGCGCGCCGCCTCGGTGAGGTACTTGGGATCGCTGGCGCCCTTCTCCGTCCCCAGCTCGGCGTGGAACAGCTCGCCGATCTCCTCCTTCTTGATGTGGATGGCGGGCAGGACGATGTGGCTCGGTGGCTCGTGCCGCAGCTGGACGATGCGCTCGCCGAGGTCGGTGTCGGTGACGGTGATGCCGCGCGCCTCGAGGTACGGGTTGAGGTGGCACTCCTCCGTCAGCATCGACTTCGACTTGACGAGGCGCGTGATCCCCCGCTCCTCGAGGATCCGGTGGACGATGGCGTTGTGCTCGGCGGCGTCGCGGGCGAAGTGCACCTGCGCGCCGCGCGCCTCGGCGTTGCGCGCGAACTCCTCCAGGTACTCGGCGAGCCGCGACAGCGTGTGGGCCTTGATGCCGGCGGCCGCGTCGCGCAGCGCCTCCCAGTCCGGCACCACGCCGGAGGCGGCATCCCGCTTCTTGCGGACCCACCACAGCGCCTGATCGTGCCAGTGCGCCTTGGCGTCGTTCGCCACGAACCGCGCCGCCGCCGCGGCGTGATCGAGCGCCGGCGCAGCCTGCTCGGTGGGGCTCATGCCGCCGCCTCCGCGCGGTCGAGCAGCTCCGCGACGTGCATCACCTGGAGCGGCTTCCGCTCGCGCCGGATGAGGCCGTCGAGGTGCATGAGGCAGGACATGTCGACGCCCGTCACGATCTCGGCCCCGGCGCGCTCGTGATCGGCGATGCGGTCCCTCCCCATCATGCAGGACACCGCCTCCTCGTTGACGGAGAAGGTGCCCCCGAAGCCGCAGCACTCGTCCTGCCGCGCCAGCTCGACGAGCTGGATGCCCTTCAACTCCGAGAGGAGCAGCTGCACCTTGTTGAACGGCGCCACCCGGCGCTCGCTCCCGGCGCCGAGGCGCAGCTCCCGGAGCCCGTGGCAGCTCTGGTGCAGCCCCACCTTGTGCGGGAAGGCGCCCTCGATGCGGGGCAGCTTCAGAACGTCCACCAGGAACTCACACAGCTCGTAGGTCGAGCGCTTCAGGTGGTCGAACCCCGGCTGGCCGTCGAGGAACCCGTCGTAGTGATTGCGCACCATGGAGACGCAGCTGCCGGAGGGCGCGACCACGTACTCGTACCCCCGGAACAGGCGCAGGAACCTCTCGGCCAGCGGCTTCGCCTCGGTGGTGCACCCGGAGTTCGACATCGGCTGCCCGCAGCAGGTCTGGTCCTCCGGGTACTCGACGCGCACCCCGTGCCGCTCGAGCAGCCGCAGCGTGGCGAGCCCGACCTCCGGGTAGAGCTGCTCGATGTAGCAGGGGACGAAGAGTCCGACCGTCAACATGGCGCACCGACTCCTGGGCAGGGCCCCGCCCCGCCCGTTCAGACTCCGGACCCTTCACCGGTCCGCGCCGGCGTCAATGCGCGCCGGGCACCATCCACGGGACGACGTACGCCTGGACCATGACGAGCACGCCCACCAGCGCCGCCAGCACCAGGCTGTGCCAGAAGACGTAGCGGAGGATGGGACCCTCGTGGCCCTGCTGGCCCGTCGCGACGCCCGCCACGACGATGCTCTGCGCGTCGATCATCTTGCCCATGACTCCGCCGGAGCTGTTGGAGGCCGCGGCAAGGATGGGCGACATCCCGATCTGCTGGGCCGAGACCACCTGCAGCCCGCCGAAGAGCACGTTCGAGGAGGTGTCGGAGCCGGTCAGCGCCACCCCCAGCCAGCCGAGCATGGGCGAGAAGAAGGGGAAGAGCGCGCCGGTCGAGGCGAAGGCGAGCCCCATGGTCGAGTCGGACCCGGAGTAGCGCGTCGTGAAGCCGAGCGCCAGCATGGCGGCGATGGTGAGCAGGGAGAAGCGGACCCGCTTCAGCGTATGCAGGTAGGTCTTCACCAGCTCGACCGGCGAGAGCTTGAGCACGAACCCCGAGATGATGCCGGTGAGGAGGAGGCTCGTGCCGGTCGCGGCCAGGATGTTGAGGCTGTAGACGGCCCCTTCCTTGGTCGGCTTCGGCACCACCGGCGGGGCGCGCACGACGAGGTTGTGCAGGCCGGGCCACTCGTAGCTCGGCTTCGGCGCGAACCCGGCCTTGAAGATGCTCGTATGAAGGTTCCCGAGCCACGCCTTCACGTCGGGGAGCCCCCAGACGAACACGAAGATGGAGAGGATGATCCACGGCGACCAGGCGAGGACCGCCTCGCCGAAAGTAGGGCGGTGGTGCGCGGCCGGCGTCGACCCGGGGCTCGCCGCCGCCGCGCCCAGCGAGCGGGGCTCCACGCCATGGACCATGCCGCGGGCGGCGTCCGCCTCGCGCTCGTCGGGGAAGCGCCACAGCGTCTTGGGTTGCCAGACGCGCAGGAGGAGGTACGTGCAGCCGATCGACACGAGCGCCGCGCCGATGTCGACGAGCGACGGCCCGAAGTGGTTCGAGATGTAGTACTGCGGGATGGCGAAGGAGAGGCCCGCCACGAGGCAAGCCGGCCAGACCTCCTTCATTCCCTTCCACCCCGCCATCGCCCACACCAGCCAGAACGGCACGAGCACGGAGAAGAAGGGCAGCTGCCGCCCGACCATCGACGAGAGGAGGTTCACGTCGAGGCCGGTCACCTTGGCGAGCGTGATGACCGGGGTGCCGAGCGCGCCGTAGGCCACCGGGGCGGTGTTGCCGATGAGCGCCAGGCCGGCGGCGGCGAGCGGCCGGAACCCGAGGCCGATGAGCATCGCCGCCGAGATCGCGACCGGCGTCCCGAAGCCCGCGGCGCCCTCGATGAACGCGCCGAAGCTGAACCCCACGAGCAGGACCTGGATCCGGCGGTCGTCGGCGATGCCGGCGATGGTGTGCTTCACCACCTCGAACTTCCCGGTCTTGACGGTGATGTCGTAGACGAAGATCGCGTTCAGCACGATCCAGCCGATCGGCATGAGGCCGAAGGCCGCGCCGAGCACGCCGCTCCGGACCGCGAGCCCGGCCGGCATGCCGTAGACGAAGATGGCGATGATCTGGGCGAGCACGAGGCCCATGATCGCCGCCCAGTGCGCCTTCACGTGGAAGAAGGCGAGCGCGCCGAGCAGCACCACGACGGGGAGCGCCGCGACGAGCGCGGACAGGAACACATTGTTGGCGATCGGGGTGTACACCTGGGTCCAGGTCACGCGATCCTCCTCGCGCCCGGGCCCGGGCGCGCCGGCTCCTCGAGAGCTTCTCATAGA
>DATLJU010000037.1:0-1610 GCA_035538735.1 Anaeromyxobacteraceae bacterium
CCTCCTGCTCGAGCAGGGCCAACACGAGGTGCTCGACGTCGATGGCCTGGTGGTCGCGCCGGCGCGCCTGAGCGGCCGCTCCTTGCAGGGCCTCCTGGGCCTTCGTGGTCAGTCGTTCGGGTCGCATGGCCGCAACGTAAGGGCCGGCCGGGGTTTGGCAAGCGGGCCGAGGCTCGCCTTCGCGAGGGGTTCGGGAGCGGCGGACTCAGTAACCCGGAGTGTAGCCGGGCTGGACCGGCTCCATCTCGGTGTGCTCCATGACGGCCGCCATGTCGCAGCGGCCCTGCGCCTGCATGAGCGCAGCGTGCTCGCGCGCGATCCGCTGCAGCTCCGGCAGCTGCGACGCGTCCGTGGGCGTGACGGTGATGCGGGCGCCCTGGTCGATGTCCTCGGCCCTCGCGGTGGAGACAGGAGGCACGGACAACGCAGTCCCGTCACCCGCGCTCGAGCCCGTCCCCGCCTCGGCGGAGCCGTGGTGGTGTTTGTGCATGTCCGCCATGGCCCGCACGCGGTTCCGGAGCTCCGGGACCTGGTCCGGCGAGGTGGTCGTGAAGGTGAGCACCTCACCCGTCGCCGTGTCCGCGGCCGAGACCTGCGTCCCCGGGACGGTCATGGGGCACGTGTCCTGGGACATCGCCTCGCTGCTCTGTGGGGGGGCGGTCGCGCTCGAGCCCTGGCTGCCGCCGTGGGCACAGGCCGCGCCGGCGAGCGCTGCGGCTGTCGCGGTCACGATGAGGTATCGCATTCGTCCTCCCTGGTCGTGAGCCACGGCGTAGCGTCCGGCGCGAGGAGCCGCCGCGGCCGGGTGAGATGCCTCGATCGGCGGGTCTCGAACGACGACATTCCACGCTCGCGCCGCTTCGAGCGGCGCGCAGGCCGACGCCCGCGCTCCGAGGGGCGGCGGGCGAGCGCCCCACCGCGAGCGCTAGAGCGCGGGGTGCGGCGCGGCTTCGACCGCGGCCGCCGCCGACCGGAGCGCGTCGAGCGCGTGCGGAGCGTCGCAGGCCGCCACGAAGAAGGCGGCGCGCGCGTGCTGGTGCGACCCGGGGACCTGGAACGACGCGTGCGGCTCGACCTCGATGGCGAAGTCGAGGTGCTCGTGCTCCAGGACGGCCTTCATCCGCCGTGCGTCGTGCAGGCTCGGCGCCAGCCCGACACACGCTACCTCTTCCCCTTCGGGCACCAGCTCGTCGTATGCGATTCGCATGCTCTGATGGTGACGAATTCGCGAAGACTCGGCGAGTGGTCCGGGCGGGGGTCGGCCGCCGGGCAGATCCGCCATGGGTGGCAAGGAGCCCTTGCTGGACGTTGATATCGCTTGTCTTCTTGCTCATGGCTTGGGTGTCTTCCGCCAGGAGCCCCCGTGCAGCAGGATGCCGCACCCCGCCTCACCGCCGTCGGCCGCGCCCTCCCGAAAAACCACCTCGGGCAGGAGGAGCTCATCGCCGCGCTGCGGGGGCTGTGGGCCGAGAAGCACTTCAACGTGGACCGGCTCGAGGATCTCCACCGCGCCGTCCAGGTGTCGGGGCGGTACCTGGCGCTGCCGCTCGAGGCCTACGCCGGGCTCGATTCCTTCCGGAAGTGCAATGATGCGTTCATCGAGGTCGCCC
>DATLJU010000038.1:0-29332 GCA_035538735.1 Anaeromyxobacteraceae bacterium
TCAAGAGTTCCAGCTCTTCGACTTCGAGAGCTGGAGCGCGCTGTCGGTGGCGGTGCACGACGAGTCGGTGGGCACGGTGGGGCGGCGCATCCGGGTGCCGCGCGTGATCGTGCTCATGGCCTACGAGCGGATGCCGAAGACTCGCATCCGCTTCTCGCGCTTCAACATCTACGCGCGCGACGAAAACACCTGCCAGTACTGCGGCATCCGGCTGCCGCGCGTCGAGCTCAACCTCGACCACGTCGTGCCGCGGTCACGCGGCGGCGCCACGAGCTGGGAGAACGTGGTGTGCTCGTGTGTGCCGTGCAACCTCAAGAAGGGCGGCCGCACGCCCCAAGAGGCCAGGATGCGGCTGCTCCGGACGCCTTCGAGGCCGCGCTGGACGCCGCTCTTCCGCTCCGCCACGCGCCGCGCCTTCTACAGCGAGTGGCGGCCGTTCATCTCGCTCGCGGATGCCGCCTACTGGAACGCGGAGCTGCTCGCGCAGTAGCGCAGTTCTCAGCGGTGGCCGTAGGGCCGTCGGGGCGTCGCGCGCAGGCGCTCCCACCCACGCCCAAGCACGGAACCTTCTCTTTGGAAAGAGCCGCGGCTCGGCTAGGATCGCGGCCCGTGCCGGACGCGCAACCACTCCAGCTCGTGCCCACGGACCCGCGCGTCCCGCGCCGAGCGCCCGTCCGCGCGCTGCCCCGCCCGCCGCGGATCGTGAGCGTCGGCGGCGGCAAGGGCGGCATCGGCAAGAGCCTCGTCGCCGCGAACCTCGCCATCGCGCTCGCCCGCCGCGGCGAGCGGGTCGTGCTCGTCGACGCGGACCTCGCCGGCGCGAACCTGCACACGTGCCTCGGCCTCGAACTGCCAGGCCGCGGCCTCGCCGACGTGCTGGAGCGGCGGGCCGAGCTCGCCGCGGTCGCGGTGCCGACCTGCGTCCCCGGCGTGCGGCTCGTGGCGGGCGCGATGGATCACCCTGACGCGACGAACCCCAAGCTCGCGCAGAAGGCGCGTCTCGTGAAGCAGCTGCAGACGCTCGACGCCGACCGGGTGGTGATCGACCTCGGCGCCGGGACGCACCTCCACGTCCTCGACCTCTTCCTCGTCTCGGAGCAAGGCCTGCTCGTGCTCGTGCCCGAGCCGAGCGCGGTCGAGAACGTCTACCGCTTCGTGAAGGCCGCCTTCTGGCGGCGCGTGCGGCACGCCGTCTCCGCGCACGGGTGCGAGGCGCAGCTCCGCGCCGTCATCGGCGAGGGGACGTTCCGCAGCCCGGCCGAGATCCTCGGCACGCTCTCGGCGCGCCACCCCCAGTCCGGCGCGGTGCTGGCGCGCGAGCTCATCGCGTTCCGTCCCCGCCTGGTCGTGAACCAGACCCGCACGCCGCAGGACGAGGGGGTCGGGCCGGCCGTCATCGCCGCCTGGCGTAAGTTCTTCGGCCTCGGCATGGATTACCTCGGTCACGTCCCGCACGAGGGCGAGATGTGGCGCGCGATGCGGGCGCGCCGCCCTCTGCTCGTCCACGCGCCCGAAGCGCCAGCCTCTCTCAGCTTCGCCCACATCGCCGAGGGCCTCGCGGCGCTCGAGGCCGCCGAGGTCCACAGCGGGAGAACGACTTGAAGCCGCTCGCCGAGCAGAGCCTGTACGAGATCCTGGAGGTGCCGTCCGATGCCCCGGAGGACGACATCGTCAAGGCGTGGGACCGCGTGAGCGCGCTCTGCGCGCCGGGCGCCCTCGCGACGTACACGCTGATCCCGCAGGAAGACGCTGCGCTGCTCGGCCGCCGGCTCGAGGAGGCGCTGACCGTCCTCCTCGACCCCGTCGCGCGGCAGCGCTACGACGAGACCCTTTCGCTCACGCCGGTTCCCCGCGGCGGCGGCTGCGGTCAGGCCTCCGCGTCCGGTCCCGAGGAGACGCCGAGGCCGCGCGTGCTGCCGCCCGTCATCCGGCCCCGCCCGATGCCGCCCATCATCCCGCCGAGGCGGGACCCTCCGCCGGCTGGAATGTACCTCCCGACGCCGATCCCGCTCGAGCGCGTCGCGCCGGCGGTCGAGGCGGCCGAGGCGCCTGCGCAGGTCGAGGAGGCGCCCCCCCAGATCCAGGTGGCCGAGGCGCCTGGCCGGGGCGAGTTGGCCGAGGCCCCCACGCCGGTCGAGGCGGCTGTCCCCATCCCGCTCGCCACCCCGGTCCCGGTCTCGCCCCCGTTCGCGGCCGTGGCAGACGTGCCGCGCCCGACCCCGGTCCCGGCCGCGCTGGCGCCAGCGACCGTCCCACCGGTGGTCCCCGCGGCCACTCCTGCGCCCCGACCCCAGGAGATCATCGTCGGCGACGGCACGCGCTACACCGGCGACGTGCTCCGCCGCGCCCGGGAAGCGCGCGGCATCACGGTGCAGCAGGTCTGCGAGCGCACCAAGATCACCCGCCACCACGTCGAGAACCTGGAGGCCGAGCGCTACGATCTCCTGCCGGCGCCCGTCTACCTGCGCGGCATCCTCATGGCGCTCGCCAAGGAGCTGCGGCTCGACGGGCAGAAGGTGGCGCGCAGCTATCTGGAAGCGATGGCGGCCGCGGCGCCGCCGCCGACGACGGCGACCCGCATGACGCAGCGTTGACCCCTCCAGGGCTCTGGCCTACGATCGACGCATGCCGCTCATCGAGACGCCCGAGCAAGCGAACCGCCTCGCCCGCGCCATCTGCTCCGACGTGTCGCTCTACAACGAGGAGAAGATCGTCCGCGGCATCGAGCAGGACAACTTCTTCGACGCGCTCGAGGAGGAGCTGGAGGAGGGGCGGGAGCTGTACCGGTCGCGCCTCGCTCCGGATCTCTACGCGCGCACGAACTTCTACGACCGCGCCATCGTCGACGTCATCCTGCGCTCGAAGCGGCACGTGAAGTCCCGCATCTGGTGACGGGCGCGGCGTGCCCGAGACGCGCCTCCTCGTCGTGACGCAGGCGCTGGCTGGTCTCCGCCTCGACGTCGCCCTCACGAAGCTGGCGCCGGACCTGACGCGCGCGCGCGTCCAGCGGCTGCTGGACGCCGGGTTGCTCCTCGTCGACGGGCGGGCCGGCAAGGCGGCGTCGCGCGTGCGCGGCGGCGAGCGGCTCGAGCTGACGCTGCCCGATCCCGAGCCCTCCGGCCTCGTGGCGCAGGACCTGCCGCTGGCCGTGCTGTTCGAGGACGAAGACCTGCTCGTCCTCGACAAGGCGGCGGGGATGGTGGTCCACCCGGCGCGCGGCACGCCGCACTCGACGGTGGTGAACGCGCTCCTGCACCGGCTCGGACACGAAGGGCCCGGCTCTCGGCTCGGGCTGGTGCACCGGCTCGACAAGGACACTTCGGGCTGTCTCGTGGTGGCGAAGCACGAGGCGGCGCTGGTGGCGCTGCAGGCCGCGTTCAAGCGGCGCGACGTGGAGAAGTCGTACCTGGCGCTCTGCCACGGCGCGCTCGCGGCCGAGGGGCGCCTCGACACGCCCTACGGCCGCCACCCGCGCGATCGAACGCGCTACACCTCGCGCCTGAAGGACAGCGTCCGCCGCGCCGTCACCACCTGGCGCGTCCGGGAGGCGTTCTCGGGGGCGGCGTGGGTCGAGGTGACCCTTCACACCGGGCGGACGCACCAGATCCGCGTCCACCTCGCCGAGCACGGCCACCCGCTCCTTGCGGACGCGATCTACGGTGGCACGCGGCGCGAGGCGCGGCTCGCGCCCGATCACCCGGTGCGCCGGGCGGCGGAGGCCATCGGCCGGCAGGCGCTCCACGCCTGGCGCCTCGGCTTCCCGCATCCGCGGACCGGCGAGCGCGTCGCCTTCGAGGCGCCCCCGCCGGCGGACTTCGAGGCGGCGCTGGCGGCGCTGCGCGGCCGTCCTACCGGCTCGCGGCGCTGAACCGGCGGAACAGGCCGCGCACCTGCCGACCCTCCTGCTGGATGCGGAAGCCCGCCGCCTCGACCGCCGCCTCGGTGTCGCGGTTCGGGCGGCAGCCGCCGGTGAACCGCGTCCAGGCGGGCTGCCCGAGGTCCTGGAGCCGGGCCGGCAGCGCGCGGCGCGCCCGGACGTGCTCGAGCGCCCGCACCGATCCGCCGGGCGCGAGCACGCGCCGCAGCTCTGCGAGGGCCCGCGGCGGGTCGTCCACGCTGCAGAGCACGAGGGACGACACCGCCGTGTCGAAGGCGCCGTCACGGAACGGCAGCGCCTCGGCGCGCGCCTGCACGAGCGGCACGCCGGGCGCGCGGCGGCGAGCGCGGGCCAGGTTCTGCGGGTGAGGGTCGACCGCGACGAGCGCCGTCCCGGGCGCGTAGCGCGGCAGGTTCCTCCCCGTCCCGCACCCGATCTCGAGTACCAGCCCGCGCACCCCGCCGACGAGCCACGCGCGCCAGCGCCCCAGCCATCCGCGGTCGGAGAGCGCCATGCCGGCGTCGTACAGCCAAGGGATCTGCTCCACGCCTCGCATGGCTGGCCTCCCTCTCAGTCGAGGTACCCCTGCGCCTGCAGCCGGAACAGGTGCGCGTAGCGCCCGTCCAGGTCGAGGAGCTCGCGGTGGCTCCCCAGCTCGACGATGCGCCCGCTGTGCAGAACCGCGATGCGGTCGGCCATGGTGCGAACGGTCGAGAACCGGTGGGAGATCACGATGGCGGTCCGGTCCGCCGCGAGCGCGCGGAAGCGCTCGAACAGCTCGTGCTCGGCCTCGGCGTCGACGGCGGCGGTCGGCTCGTCGAGGATCAGCACCTCGGGCCGCTCCCGCATGAACCCGCGCGCCACCGCCAGCTTCTGCCACTGGCCGGCCGAGAGCTCCTGGCCGGCCTCGAACCAGCCGCCCAGCACCGTGTCGTAGCGCTGCGGGAGCGCCTCCACGACGGCCGCCGCCCCGCCGCGGCGGGCCGCCTCCTCGATGCGGGGGCGATCCTCCACGTGTGGCGGGCTCCCGAGGCCGATGTTCTCGGCCGCGGTGAACTGGTACCGGACGAAGTCCTGGAACACGGCGCCGATCCGCCGCCGCAGGTCGTCCACGTCGAGATCCCGCAGATCGACGCCCCCGTACCGGATCTCGCCCTCGGTGGGGTCATAGAGTCGGAGCAAGAGCTTCACGAGCGTGCTCTTCCCGGCGCCATTCTCGCCCACGAGCCCCAGCTTCTCGCCCGGCTCGAGGGTGAGCGAGACGTCGCGCAGCGCCCAGGCGGCGCGGCCGGGATACTGGAACGAGACGTTCACGAGCTCGATGCGGAGCGGATCGCCGCGCGGGAGCGAGCGGGGCGGGGCGAGGCGCGGCCGCTCGCCGCCGGTCGGGATCCCGAGGTAGGCGAACAGATTCGACATGTAGAGGGCGTCCTCGTAGAGCGAGCCGATCGCGGTGAGGATGCTCTGCACCGCGCTCTGGCCCTGCCGGAAGACGGCCAGGTACAGGGTGAGGTCGCCGAGCGAGATCTCGCCCCGCGCCGCACGTCTGGCGACGAGGGCGTACATCCCGTAGAAGGCCGCCAGCGAGACGAGCCCGAACAGCACCCCGAACGCCATGCGCCGCACCGCCAGGCGCCGGTCCTCGTCGTAGAACTTCGTGAAGAGCGCGCGGTAGCGATCGAGGACGAGCGTCCCCAGGCCGAACAGCTTCACCTCCTTCACGTGGCTGTCGCGGGTGAGGATCCACTCGAGGTAGTTGAGCCGCCGCCCCTCCGGCGCGCGCCAGGAGTTGAGGCGGAACGACGCCGCCGCCAGCCGTGCCTCGGCCAGGAAGGCCGGGATGGACGAGGCGACCACCACCAGCACGCTCCACGGTGAGAGCCGGGCCAGCAGCGCCGAGAGCGCCGCCAGCGTGATGGCGTTCTGGGCGATGGTGAAGGCCTGCATGACGAGCGAGAGCGGGCGCGCCGAGGCCTCGCGTCGCGCGTTCTGCATCTTGTCGTACACCTCGGCGTCCTCGAAGTGCCGCAGCTCCAGCTCGAGCGCCTTCTCGAGGATGCGCTCGTTCACGGCGTTGCCGAGGCGCGCCCGGAGCAGCTCGCGTTGCAGCCCGAGCAGGCGTCCGGCCGTCATCGAGAGCGCCATGAGGCCGAGCTCGAGCAGCACGAGCGCCGTGACGCGGCCGGGTGGGGCCTGGCCGCGGCCGGCCGCCACGACCGTGTCCACGATGAGCTTACCGACCCAGGCGATGCCGGCCGGCAGCACCGCGGCCACCGCCGTGAGGGCGGCCAGCAGCACCGCGCCGCGCGCGTCGGCGCGCCAGACGAGGGCGAACGTGCCTGGGACCTGTCGCGCCGCGGCACCGAGAGCGCGGGCGCGCTGGCGCCAGGGCAAGCGCGGCGGCGGTGGTCGAGGAGGGGGCGGGTGGGAGGCAGGCACGCCGCCCGCTCAGTAACCCGCGGCGACGCGAGAGGCGACCTTTCTTTCTCGCGGCCAGCGATCTAGAAGAGGTCCCGCCATGGCGACTCCCGAGAAGCGGTTCCCCCATCACCCCAGCGACGCCACGGCCACGACGCCGGCCTCCGACTGGTCGGTGGAGAAGGCGGCCCAGCACTACAACGTCCCGGGGTGGGGTGCCGGCTACTTCTCGGTGAGCGAGAAGGGACACCTCGTCGTCCACCCGCACGGCCAGCCCGGGCCCACGATCGACATCATGGACGTCGTGGAGGACATCCGGGAGCGGAACCTGGGCTTCCCGTGCGTGGTCCGGTTCCAGGACGTGCTGCGGGCGCGGGTGAAGGCCATCAACGAGGCGTTCGGCAAGGGCATCGTCGAGCAGGGCTACGGCGGCAAGTACTACGGCGTCTACCCGGTCAAGGTGAACCAGATGCGCGAGGTGGTCGAGGAGATCCTCGACGCCGGCGCGCCCTACCACTACGGCCTCGAGGCGGGCTCGAAGGGCGAGCTGCTCATCGTGCTCGGCTATAACACCGACCCCGACGCCATCACCGTCTGCAACGGCTACAAGGACGAGGAGTTCCTGCGGCTCGCGCTCCTCGGCCGCAAGCTCGGTCGCAAGGTCATCGTCGTCATCGAGAAGCTCTCCGAGCTTCCGCACCTGCTTCGCCTCGGCGAGGAGATGGGCGTCGAGCCCATGATCGGGCTCCGCTCCAAGCTCACCACCCGCGGCACCGGCAAGTGGGAGGGCAGCTCGGGCGACTTCGCCAAGTTCGGCCTCACCATCCCCGAGCTCATCCACGCCGTCCGCATCCTGAAGGAGAAGGGGAAGGAGCACTGCGCGCGCCTGCTCCACTTTCACGTCGGCTCGCAGCTCACCGACATCCGGGTGGTGAAGGACGCCATCAACGAGGGGGCACGCGTCTACGCCAAGCTGCGCAAGATGGGGCTGCCCATCGAGTACTTCGACGTGGGCGGCGGCCTCGGCGTCGACTACGTCGGCACCCACGGCCCGACCAACGGCAACGGCGGCGGTCAGCCCGGCTCCTCGATCGCCTCGACCGTGAACTACACGCTCGAGGAGTACGTCGGCGACGTCGTCTACAACCTGCAGCGCGTCTGCCAGAACGAGCAGGTCCCCGAGCCGCACATCGTCTCCGAGTCGGGCCGCGCCGTGACCGCGCACCACTCCTGCGTCATCATGAACGTCTTCGGCCACATCGAGATCGGCTCGGCGGAGGAGATCGCGGCCGCCTCCACGCCCGATCCGAACGAGACCAAGGCCGTGCGGGAGATGCGCGAGATCGTGGCCGGGCTCACGCCGCGCAACAAGGCGGAGGCCTACCACGACGCGGTGGCGAAGAAGGAGGAGGCCCTGCAGATGTTCAAGCTGGGCATCCTCGGGCTCGAGGAGCGGGCGGTGGTGGAGAGCCTGTTCTGGAAGCTCTGCCGGGACCTCGTCGCGCTCAACCGCGGCAAGAAGCGGCTGCCGCGCGACACCCGCGACCTGGGGGACAAGATCGCCGACCAGTACATGGCGAACTTCTCGCTGTTCCAGAGCGCGCCCGACCACTGGGCCTTCGATCAGCTGTTCCCGATCGTGCCGCTGCACCGGATGGACGAGCCGCCCACCCGCGACTGCACGATCGTCGACATCACCTGCGACTCGGACGGGAAGATCGACCGCTTCATCGAGGGGGAAGGCGTCGACGAGACGCTGTCCCTGCACGCGCTCAGGCCCGGCGAGCCGTACTACCTCGGGCTCATGCTCACCGGCGCCTACCAGGACGTCATGGGCGACATGCACAACCTGTTCGGCCGCGTGAACGAGGTCCACGTCTTCGTCGACGACGAGGATCCGGAGGACTTCTACATCGAGGAGGTCATCCCGGGCGACCGCATCGAGCAGGTGCTGTCGCGCATGCAGTACGGCCCCGACGACCTCGCGCGGCGCGTCAAGAACGCCCTCGATCAGAAGGTGAAGGAGGGCGCCATCCGCCCGAAGGAGGGGGTGCAGCTGGCCGACTTCTTCGAGCAGGTGATGCGCGGGTACACATACCTGGCCGGCGTCTGAGAGGGTCGTTCAGAACGACCCTGTGATCGCCGCGCGCGAGGCGTGGGGCGACGTCGAAGCATTCGCCGGCGTCCCGGAAGGCCGCCGTGACGCTCGGCTGCGTCCACCTGCTCGGGCTCGTCGTGCCGCGGTTCGTGCCCGAGACGCGGGGGCGCCGCTGCCCGATTGAGCTGCCCCGCGTCCGCGCGCTCGGCCGATCTGCCTCCCCGTCGGGGCGGTGATCCGAATGTCACTCCGCGTCACGGGTGCTCGTGTTAACTGCTGGGTCCCACCTCCCGTGAAAGGGGCCCCGCGCATGTCCGGCACGTACAAGAAGATCGAGATCGTCGGCACCTCCCCCACGAGCTTCTACGAGGCCGTGAAGGCGGGCATCGCCGAGGCGTCGAAGACGGTCCGTCACATGGATTGGTTCGAGGTGGTCGAGGAGCGCGGCGCGATCAAGGACGGGAAGGTGGCCGAGTTCCAGGTGACGCTCCGCGTTGGCTTCAAGATCGAATAATCCCGGCGCCCCGCGGCTAATTGTCGCGGCAATTGTCGACGCAACGCGGCGAGAACACGGGCAAAATACCATCCGGGGCGCTTGATTGCGCGTTCGGCGCGGTGCTACCGTCCGCCGAACTCGATAGCCCATCGGAGGGTGACCCTCCGTCACAGTTCACCGGGCGCGCGCCCCACGGGCCGTGCCACCGGAAAGGATTGTCCCATGGCCGTCGCCGCCGCCGCCGCTGCCGCCGAGACGCTTCGGACCCTTCCGGGAGACGACGTCCGCCACGTCATGTGGCGCATGTCCGACCGGTACGACCTGCAGATGCTGGTGCAGTCGGTGCGGCAGGTGGCGCGCGGGCCGGTGGCGCGGCTGGTCGCGGAGGGTGCTCGCAACTCGCACGAGTGGACCGAGCAGAAGAACGCGATGCTCGAGCACTACGACGCGTGCGGCGCGACCGGCGTCTTCATGGAGCCGCACCAGGGTGGCTTCATCGAGGGCCCGAAGAACCTCGCCATGGCGCTCGTCGCCTTCGAGCTCGCCTGGGTGGACGCCGGCGCGGCGACCGGAGCGCTCGCCGGACACCTGGCGCTCTCGCCCATCCACGAGCGAGGCACGCAGGAGCAGCAGGACCGGTACATGAGCCTCTCGGCGCCCCCCGCGCCGGGCGAGGACCGGAAGCCGTGGCGGGGCGCGTTCGCGCTCACCGAGCCCATTCCGTACGTCGGCGTCGACACCGGCATGCTGGGCGGAAAGGTCAGCGTGGCGCGGTGGGAGCCCGGCCAGGAGCCGGTGCTCAAGGTCGAGAAGCGCGGCCGCTTCATCACCAACATGGGCTTCGCCAACTTCGTCACCGCGGCGGTGGACTCGGCCGACGAGCGCATCAAGGGCTCGTGCATGGTGATCCTGGAGGAGGGCGATCCCGGCACCTTCGACCGCGGCACGCCCACGAAGAAGCTCGTCCACCAGCTCTCCTCGACGAACGACCCCATCTTCGCGCTCGAGGTCCCCGCCTCGCGCATCGTCGGCGGCTACACCGTAAAGGACGGCGTCGTCGTTCCCCGCTGGTCGCACGACGAGATCATCGCCGCCGTCTTCAAGCACACCCGGGTGCCGGTCGGCGTCATGACCGCGGCGAAGCTGCTCAGCGCGGTCGAGCCGGTCATCCGTTACCAGCGCGGGCGCTTCCGCGGAGCGCAGCAGGCGAGGCCTGGCTCGCCCCGCTACGAGCTCGGGCTGCAGGTGCGCGAGGACGTGCTGCACCGCCTCGTCGACGTGTGGGCCACCGGCGAGGCCGGCGCGTCGCTCGGTTTCGCCACCGCGCGGCTCTTCGACGAGCTCGATCCGCTGGAGAAGGTGAAGTTCCAGATCCTCCAGGAGAAGGGGATCACGGGCCGCGCCGAGCTGCGCCTGTTCAAGGAGGTGAACGGCCGCGCCGTCGAGCTCGTGAAGCAGCGCGCCAGGCCGGAGGCCGAGCGCGACGCCGCCCGCGTCGCCGAGCTCGAGGCCGATCCGCTCGTCCGCTACGCCATCCTCGACTCGGCCGGAGCCGTGCTGTGCCCCGCCACCAAGCTGTGGAACACCGGCCACGGCGCCACCGTGATGCGCGAGGCGGTCTCGCTCATGGGCGGCTACGGCATCACCGAGGACTGCCCGGGCTTCCTCGGCCACAAGTGGATGGACGCCCAGCTCGAGGCCACCTACGAGGGCCCGGAGGCGGTGCAGCGCCGGCAGCTCTCGGTCTGCATGCAGAACGAGGTCTTCCTGGCCCAGCTCGACGCCTGGACGAAGGAGCTGCGCCACATCGCCTCGGAGCGGCCCGAGACCGGGGCCTGCAACCTCGCCTCGGCGTTCGTGCTCTGGCGCTACAGCTACGACCACCTGCAGATCGCGACCGACGCCGCCGGCGAGAAGCTCTATCAGGGCCCGCGCCAGGGCGTGACCTTCGCGCTCTCCGACGCGCTTGCCTGGCTCATGGCCGCGCGGAGCCTCGTCCTCGACGTGGTCGAGCTGGAGCAGAAGGGCGCCGAGAATGCGGTGCTGGCGGAGGGCCTGTCCGGCCTGGTCCGCTTCTACCAGGACCTCGCGCACGTGCAGTGCGCGCGCGCGTCCGGAGAGGTGGGCCGCATCTGCGCCGAGCTCGTGTACGGCTACAACAAGCACCCGGCCTGGGACAACGAGGCGCGCCAGGCGTGCTGGGACGCGCGCGAGCTCGACGAGCTCGAGGACCTCATCCCCGGCATCGCCAGCTGCGCCAAGGACGTGATCGAGGCCGGTGGCGGCCACCCGGACAAGGCGGGCCCGTGCGCCCAGTGCTCCAGCGTGGCGGACTTCGCCGCGCTCCGGATGAAGCTCGACCAGTGCCTCACCGGCGCCCGCCTCGCCAAGGACCGCGCCGCCGAGGCCCTCTCGAAGGTCATGATCCCCGAGGCGCTGGACTACCCAGTCTAGCTCCGGCGCCGCCTCACCGGCGCCGTCCACGCAGGGCGGGGGCTCGTCCCCCGCTGCCGTTTTCGGAGAGGAGCACGCCGTGTCGAACGCGCATCAGGAGATCGCGCCACAGTCCGAGCGGCAGAGCATGGACGTCGACATCGCGTGCGTCGGCTTCGGGCCGGCCATGGGCGGCTTCCTCACCACGCTCGCGCGAGGGCTCTCGAACCCCGACGGCACGCCGGCGGTGGAGAGCGCGGTGACACCGGGCATGCCGCCGCAGGTCATGTGCTACGAGCGCGCCGACGGCCTCGGCTTCGGCGTCTCGGGGGTGGTGACGCGCGCGCGCGGCATCCGCCGGACCTTCCCCGACCTCGACGCCTCCCAGATCCCGATGGCGACGGCGGTGAAGGAGGAGAAGGTCGTCTACCTCCTCGACCCCCACGGCGCGAGCCGCCGCTCGGCCACGCTCAAGGCCGCCGACGCCGCCATCCAGGCGATGCGGTTCGTCCTGCCGTCCTTCCGCGACCACGCCCTCGAGCTGCCCTACACGCCCGAGTTCCTGCACAAGCGAGGCGGGCTCGTCCTCTCCATCGGCCAGTTCAACCAGTGGGTGGGCGAGCAGCTCATGGCGGGGGGGCAGGTGCAGCTCTGGCCCGGGACGCCGGTGGACGGACCGCTCGTCGAGGGGCGGAAGGTCGTCGGCGTGCGCCTGCTCGATCAGGGCGTGCGGAAGGATGGCAAGCCGGATGCGGGCTACATGCCCGGGCTCGACGTGAAGGCGCGGCTCACGGTGGTCGCGGACGGGCCGGTGGGCGCGGTGGGCCGCGCGCTCGACGAGCGGTTCGGGATGCCGGAGGGCCATCACGTCCGCGAGTGGGCGGTCGGGATGAAGATCGTGGTGGACCTGCCCGAGGGGTGCGAGCTCGAGGAGGGGACCGTCCTCCACACCCTCGGCTACCCCGAGCCCGAGATCTTCGGCTTCCTCTACGTGCACCCCGGCCGCGTCGCCTCGGTCGGCGTCTTCGTGCCGTCGTGGATGGGGAGCCCGGTCCGCACCTCGTACCTGTACCTGCAGCACTTCATGCAGCACCCGTATCTCTGGAAGCACCTCCGCGGCGGCAAGATGCGGTCCTGGGGCGCGAAGTCGCTCCAGGAGTCGGGTCGGCGCGGCGAGCCACACCTCGTCGGCGACGGCTTCGCCCGCATCGGCGAGGGCTCCGGCACGACGAACGTCCTCACCGGCTCCGGCGTCGACGAGGCGTGGGAGAGCGGGGCGCTGCTCGCCGAGGGCGTCCTCGAGCTCCTCCGCGCCGGAGAGCCCTTCACGAAGGACAACCTCGAGGCCGTCTACGTGGCGCGCCGAAGGGAGAGCTGGCTGGAGCAGGAGGGGCGGGTGGCGGAGAAGGCGCGCGACGGGTTCGGGCGCGGCTTCGTCACGGGCCTCCTCGGGATGGCGCTCTCCGGGATGACGAAGGGCCTGGTGAACCTCGGCCCAGAGCCGGTCCCGCCGCACGAGCACTTCACCACCATCGAGGAGTGGTACGCCGGGAAGATCCCGGGCACCGAGATCGACCGGCTTCGCGCCGAGTGCAAGGCGACGAACGTCTCGCTCCACGCCGCGCTGATGAAGGCGGCCGGCTGGCCCGAGATCGCCTACGACGGCCAGCTGCTCGTCTCGCACCAGGACGCGCTGCTCATGGGCGGCAAGGTCCAGGCGCCGGCGGGTTACGCCGACCACGTCGCATTCCGGCAGCCGGCCGTCTGCGCGAGGTGCGGGAGCCGCACCTGCATCGAGATCTGCTCGGCGCAAGCCCTCGCGCCGGGCGAGGTGGGCCAGCCGCCCGCCTTCGATCGCGAGAAGTGCGTGCACTGCGGGGCGTGCCTGTGGAACTGCACCCAGGCGCTGGAGGGCGAGACGACCAACATCGCGTTCCGCGCCGGCGCCGGAGGGTTGCACTCGGCGGAGAACTAGGCGCTCACCCCTCTGCCCGAACCTCTCCCCGCCGGCGCGGGGCGAGGGAGCCGAACGAAAGGACCTCGCATGAGCGGTTACCACGTCGTCGTCTGCGGCAGCATCGTCCCTGACCCCCTGCAGACCCTCGAGCCGGTGACCGGCCCGGCCGGCCCCGCGCTCAAGAACGAGATGATGCTGCCCGCGGTGCTCGACCCCTGGGCGGCGCAGGCGCTGTTCGAGGCCGCCAACCTGGCGCAGAAGACGCCTGGCTCGAAGGTGTGGCTGGTCGCGCTCGGCCCGAAGGCGAAGCTGCAGCAGGTCATGATGGCGGTGGGGCAGAAGGTGCCCTTCGAGCTCGTCGCGGTCGACGGCCCCGCCGGCGGCTTCACCGACGCGCACGAGACCGCGGCCGCGCTGGCCGAGGCGGTGAAGGCCATCCCGGGCCTCGACCGGACCCGGCTGCTCCTCTTCGGCGGCTGGGAGTCGGGCTCCCGCGGCGCGGGGGTCACGCTCCAGCTCGTCGGCGAGCGGCTCGACCTCCACGATCAGTTCCAGGGCGTCGATCAGCTCACCCCGCAGCCGGACGGTTCCCTGGAGGTCCTCGAGCGCGTCGAGGGCGGCAAGCACCAGGTGTCGGTGGTGTCCGGCCCGCCGGCGCTGCTCGGCTGGGCGACCGGCAACCTGCCCGAGCCGCGCAACAACCCGCAGGTCGGCATGGCGAACATGAAGGGGATCATGCCGGCGCTGCAGAAGGCCAAGCCGGTCAAGGTCGGGGCGGGCGACGTCCACTACGTGGCGGTCCAGCTCCCGAAGCAGCAGCGCGAGACGCGCGTCGTCAAGGACATGACCCCGGACGCCATCGCGGCCGAGCTGGTCGAGTGGATCTCGAAGGAGTAGGGGACACCATGGAGACCATCCTCTTCCTCAGCCACACCGAGCAGGACGGCACCCTGTCGCGCGCGTCGCTGGAGGCGCTCGCCGCCGCCCGCGGCCTGGCCGACGGCACGAAGGGCCAGCTCGTCGTGGGCGTCTTCGGCGAGCAGACGGCCCCCGCCGCGGCCCAGCTCGCGGGGAGCGGCGCAAAGCGCGCGCTCGCCGTGACGAGCGCCGATCTCGCCGCCGCGCGCTACGCGAGCGACGCGGCCGCCGCCGAGGCGCTGGCCCGCGCTGCGGGGGCCACGGTGGTCGTCGCGCCGGCCACCTCGCGCCTCTCGCGCGTGCTGGCAGGCGTCTCGCACCGGCTCGGCGGCAAGGTCGACACCCACGCCACCGCCGTCGGCGCTCCCGACGGCGCTCCCACGGTGACGCGCTGGTTCTACCGGCAGCGCATGGAGGCCACCCTGCGCCGGTCCGCCCGGCCGTGGTTCGTCACCGTGGAGGCCGGCACCCAGCCCGCGTTCCGCGGCGAGGGGGCTGCCCCCGCGCTCGAGGCGGTGACCCTGGCGCTGACGGACGACCAGCGCCGGACGAAGGTGATCGGCTTCCGCGCGCCGGAGGCCCAGGCGCAGACCATCCGCCCTGACGCGAAGCTGCTCTTCGTGGCGGGCGCCGGGTGGACCAAGAAGCAGGCGGACGGCAAGCCACACCTCGACCAGGCGGAGCAGCTCATCCTCGGCTTCATCGGGAAGGCGAAGGCCTCGCTCGGCTCGTCGAAGTCGATGACCGACCTCGCCACCGAAGGACATGGAGTCATGAACTTCATGACCCACCTCAACCAGGTGGGCCAGACCGGCTCGACCCCGCGCCACGCGAAGGGGCTCGCCACCTGCTGCCACGGCGAGGAGCCGCACGTGGTCGGCTGGCGCTTCATCAACGAGCGGCGCGCCGTCAACCTCGACCCGAACTGCGGGTGGGCGCGCGGCAAGGCCGACGTGGTGTACGTGGCCGACGCCTTCGCGGTCATGGAGAAGGTGAACGCGCTGCTGTCGCGCTCGTAGAGCGCTGGCCTACCGGCGCTATCGCGGTCGAGGCGGACCCAGGGTCAGCACTTGGCCTCGCGGACACGTCTGTTCCCTGTCAGACACCTCGGTTACAGGGTGGCACCGCGCCGAGCCCGCCGCTCGGCCGTCGCCCGCGCGCGCGGGCAGGGAGAGGGACCTTCATGAGCCAGCCGAGGACCGTCGACGTCGGGGAGCGCCTGCCGCTCCTGCAGAGCATCCCGCTCAGCCTCCAGCACCTGTTCGCCATGTTCGGGGCGACCGTGCTCGTCCCGTATCTCGTCGGGCTCGACACCTCGGTGACGCTCTTCTCGAGCGGGCTCGGGACGCTGCTCTACATCTTCATCACCAAGGGGAAGGTCCCGGCCTACCTCGGCTCCTCCTTCGCCTTCATCGGCGCGCTGACGGTGCTGCTCGGCGTGAAGCCGGGCCAGGTCGCCGATCCCGGCCACATCGCGGTCGCCATGGGCGGCTGCGTCGTGGTCGGGCTCATCTACGTCGCGGTCGCCTTCGCCATCGCGCGCTTCGGCACGCGCTGGATCGACAACCTCCTGCCGCCGGTGGTCATCGGCTCCGTCGTGATCGTGATCGGCCTCGGGCTCGCTCGCGTGGCGGTGGACATGGCGACCGGGGCCGCCATCGGCGGGTACAGCGCGAGCTCGTTCGCCGTGGCGCTCGTCGCGCTCGCGATCGCCATCTGCGCGGCCACCTTCCTCCGCGGCTTCCTCGGCGTCATCCCGATCCTGATCGGGATCGTCGGCGGGTACCTCGTCTCGCTGGCCATGGGCAAGGTGGACTTCGCTCCGGTGGCGTCGGCGCAGGCCTTCGCGGTGCCACAGTTCGTGCTGCCGCGGCTGACCTGGGGCGCGGTGCTGGCGCTCGCGCCGATCTCGCTCGTCGTCATCACCGAGCACATCGGCCACCTCATCGTGACGAACCGGGTCTGCAACCGCGACTTCTTCAAGGAGCCGGGCCTCCACCGGTCGCTCGCGGGCGACGGCGTGGCGACGGCGGTGGCCGGGATGATGGGCGGCCCGCCCAACACCACCTACGGCGAGAACATCGGGGTCATGGCCATCACGCGCGTGTTCAGCGTGTGGGTGATCGGCGGCGCGGCGGTGATCGCCATCGTCATGTCGTTCGTCCCCAAGATCGGGATGCTCATCCACACCATCCCGGTGCCGGTCATGGGCGGCATCTGCATCCTGCTCTTCGGCATCATCGGCTCGCAGGGGGTGCGCATGCTGGTCGAGGCGGGGATCGACTTCTCGCAGAAGCGCAACCTCATCATCGCGTCCGTCATCCTGGTCATCGGGATCGGCGGCGCCCACGTCCAGATCGGAGGCGTGGAGTTCTCGGAGATGCCGCTCGCCACGTACGTCGGCATCCTGCTGAACCTCGTCCTGCCCCGGTCGAAGGAGCTGGAGGGCGACAGCGCTCCTGCCGTCGCGGCGCTGGACGCTCCGGACGTCTAGCGTCGAGGTGGGGCGGGTACGCCCTGTCCCACCGCATCGCACAGGCGCCACGCCTCCGGCCTTCCCAGCTGTCGCGTTCCCGGGTGACGTCGCGCCGCCCAGCGGGGGATCACCTCGCCATGTGACGCGCAGAAAAGAGGTCAGGAACTGGCGTCCGCGTCGAGAAGTGCATAACGTTTCAACCAGCTCGGTCCTGGCGACCGGGCTCTCGAGAGCGGCCAGGGCAACGGGAGTTGCCCGGTCGCTCTTTGTCTTTTAGGCATCGGCCATGTTCGGTCGATCGAAGCCGCTCGCCATCCCGCGACCCGAGGAGGCGCTCCCCGGCCGCGAGGAGCGCATGCCCATCCCGGACCGCCACGCGGTGCTCGGGCATCCACTCGCGCCGCCGTTCCCCGACGGCCTCGAGCGGGCGCTGTTCGGGATGGGTTGCTTCTGGGGTGCCGAGCGGAAGTTCTGGACGCGTCCGGGCGTCTACACGACCGCCGTCGGCTACGCAGGGGGGCACACGCCCAACCCGACGTACGAGGAGGTCTGCACGGGACGCACCGGCCACGTCGAGGTGGTGCTGGTGGTCTTCGATCCGCGCCAGATCGGCTACGACGACCTGCTGAGCATCTTCTGGGAGTCGCACGACCCGACCCAGGGCATGCGGCAGGGGAACGACGTCGGTACGCAGTACCGGTCGGCCGTCTACACGTTTGGCGAAGGGCAGCGGCGAGCCGCCGAGGCGTCGCGCGACGATTACCAGCGCCGGCTGGACGAGGCAGGGTACGGCGCGATCACGACCGAGATCCGCGACGCGCCCGAGCTCTATTACGCCGAGGCGTATCACCAGCAGTACCTGGAGAAGAACCCGGGCGGCTACTGTGGGCTGGGCGGGACCGGCGTGGCCTGCCCGACGTCCGCCGGCGTCCCCGCTACGTAGGCGCGGGGCGCGACCTGTCCCCTGGTCGCGTTCGCCCTTCGACTACGCGCCGCTGCGCGGCGCTACGCTCGGGGCGAACGGAGAGCTGCTCTTCACGTCGCCTTTCGTAGGGCGGGGGCTCGTCCCCCGCCGCCTCACCTCCGCAGGCCCGCCCCGACCTTGATGAGGCGGCAGGCGCGGGCGGCGGCGGCCTCGACCAGCTCGGCCCCACGCGCCATCGCCTCCTCGAGCGGCATGGCCTGGGGGACCGCGGAGGCGAGCGCGTCGATGCCCTTCGCGAGCACGTCGTCGGCGCCGTCACCGAGCCCGCCGGCGAGGCACACCACCGGGACGCCGTGGCGCTTCGCGGCCTGGGCCACGCCCACCGGGGCCTTGCCCATGGCGGTCTGGAAGTCCGTCCGCCCCTCGCCGGTGAGGACGAGGTCGGCGCCGCGCACCAGCTCGACGAAGCCGGTCGTCTCGAGCACGATGTCGACCCCGGGCCGCAGGCGGGCAGGGGTGAAGAAGAGGAGACCGGCGCCGAGCCCTCCCGCCGCGCCCGCGCCGGGGTGGAGCGCCACGTCGCGCCCGGTGGCGGCCTGCGCGACGCGGGCGTAGTGACCGAGGGCGGCGTCGAGCTCGGCCACCATCTGCGGGGTGGCGCCCTTCTGCGGTCCGTAGACGGCCGAGGCGCCGCGGGGACCGGTGAGCGGGTTGTCGACGTCGCAGGCGACGAGGATCTCGGCGGACGCGAGGCGCGAGTCGAGACCGGCCAGGTCGATGCGCGCCAGCCGCCCCAGGGCGGCGCCCCCCTCCGGCAACTCGGCCCCGGCGGCGTCGAGGAAGCGAACCCCGAGCGCGCGGGCGAGACCCGTGCCGCCGTCGTTCGTGGCGCTGCCGCCGATGCCGATCACGAGCTTGGCGAGCCCGGCCTCGAGGGCGGTGCGCACGAGCTCGCCCGTCCCGTAGGTGCTCGTGACGCGAGGGTCGCGCCGGTCCTTCGGCACGAGCGGCAGGCCGGACGCGGCCGCCATCTCGATCACCGCCGTCTGGCCGTCGCCGAGCACGCCCCACCGCGCCAAGACCGGTTCGCCGAGCGGGCCGCGCACGGTTCGCTGCTCGAGCCGCCCGCGCGTGGCGGTGACGAGCGCCTCGACGGTGCCCTCGCCGCCGTCGGCGATCGGCACCTGCCGCACCTCGGCGTCGGGGAACACGGCGCGCACCCCGCGCTCCATGGCCTGCGCCACGCCGAGCGCGGAGACGCTCCCCTTGAACGAGTCGGGGGCGATGACGACGCGCATTTGGCCTCCTCGGCTCCTGGGCTGGGCGCTACGGCACGAACTGCGGGACGGCGAACGCGTACAGCCAGACCATCGCGGCGACCACCACCAGGTACATGACCGTGTACTTGACGGTCTGCCGCATGATGCGCCCCTCCTGGTTGAGGAGGCCGACGGCGGTGGCGGCGATGACGATGCTCTGCGGCGAGATCATCTTTCCGGCCGGGCTGCCCGCGTTTCCGCCGGAAGCCATGAGGATGTCGGAGAGGCCGAGCCCGTGCGCGGTGAGCTTCTGCAGGTTCCCGAACAGGGCGTTCGAGGAGGTGTTCGATCCCGTCAGGAAGACGCCGAGGGTACCGAACACCGGCGAGAGGACCGGATACACGTACGCCGAGACATGGCTCGCGATGCCGTTCGCGAGCGTCGCGACCATCGAGATCTGCTTCACGCCGAGGGTGCCCCACACCGCCAGCTTCGTCTTCGGATCGACGATGGGCAGCGCCAGGTTCATCACCTCCGACATGGAGAGGATGGAGGCGACCGCCACGAAGGACGGGATCATCTGCTTGAACGTCTTCCCGAACTGCTCCCCGAAGCTCCTCGGCCGGATGCCCAGGAATGGGAACGCGATGAGCCCGGCGAGCAGCATGATCGTCCCCGGGCTCTGCAGCCAGGTGAACTTGTAGAGCTTCCCCGGGTTGTAGATCTGGAACTGGACGAGCATCCACTCCCAGTCCTTGGCCGTGCCGTTGAAGTACCGCTTCGTCGCGTCGAGGTTGACCGCGATGACGAGGATGGCGAGCAGGAGGTAGGGCAGCCAGGAGAGGAACAGCTCCCTCGGGTGGAACTCGCGCGGCCTCGCCATGGTCGCGCCCTCGCCGTCGAAGAGCCACGGGTCGATCTTCATGGCGCGGGAGAGGAAGAGGGCGGTGGCGGTGAGGCAGACGAGCGACGCCACGACGGCGGTGAGCTCCGCGTTGACGAAGTTCGAGACGAGGAACTGCGTCACGGAGAAGCTGAGGCCGGCCACGAGCACCGCCGGCAGCGCCCCCTTGAGGCCGCGCCCCCGCGACATGGCGAACACGGTCGCGAACGCCATGAGGAACGACATGGGGGCCATGAGGCGCCCCGACATCTGCGAGAGCCTCATGAGGTCGAGCTGGGTGGTGCCGGCCAGCGTGACGGTCGGGATGGCGAGCGAGCCGAACGGCACCGGGCCCGTGTTCGCGACGAGGCACACCAGCGCCGCCATCATCGGCTCGTAGCCGAGGCCGATCAGGATGCTGGCGGGGATGGCGACGGGCGCGCCGAAGCCGCAGATGCCCTCGAGGAAGGCGCCGAACCCGAAGCCGATGAGCAGCGCCTGCGCGCGTCGGTCGACCGTCAGGTTGGCCATCGCGCCCTGCATCCGGTCCATCCACCCGGTCGACTTGAGGGTGTTGTAGACGACGAGCGCGCCGAACGGGATGTACATGATCGGGAAGATCCCGAAGAGCGCCCCTTGCAGCGCCGCGAGCAGCGTCACCTTGGCGGGCAGGTGGAACCCGACCATGGCGACGAGGACGGTGACCGCCCAGGCGATGGGCGCCACCTTCACGGCGGGCCTCATCAGGATGGGCAATCCGACGAGCAGGACGAGGAGCGGCAGGGCTGCAGCGAGAGCGGCCATCGAGGAGTCCTCTCTTGGTTTCAGGAGCGCGCCGAGCGGGCGCGATCCTAGCAGAGTGACTCCCCGTGCGGGTCTCATATTGCGCGGCGCTTGCCCGATATCGCGCGGTACCGCTTGCCCGTTTGCGCCTCGCCTCCATTCAGATGACAAAAACAAGGCGCCGGCATGACCGGCGCCCTGCTCCCCCCGCAAGTGATGTCGGCTACGAGCCGCGTCGCTTGGCGTCGATCTCGCCCTGCAGCGCGTCGATGCGCTCGTCCTTGGCCGGCGCACCGGCGCCCTTCTCGCTCGCCTCACCGGTGAGGTGCGCCTCGCCGGCCACGAAGGGCGGCGCCACCGTGGCGGCGACCTCGCGGGCTCCGGCGTGGCCGATCCGGGCCAGCTTCTTCCCGAGCGCGTAGGCGGTCACGCCGAAGCCGATGAAGGGGAGCGCGACCACGAAGAGCCCGCCCAGCACCGGCGCCGCCACCAGGACCAGCGCCACCGGCACGCGCGTGTAGCTGCGCTCCTTGCCACCCGGGAGCTCGCCGCCGTCGCGCATCACGTGCGCGAATCCGAAGGAGCTCGTGTCCACGTAGTAACCGCTCTTCACCCGCATCCCGCCGGCGTAGGTCGTCATGGCCGCGTCCTCCGTGTCATCGTGTCCGAGCCCAGGCTACACGCGCCCGTCGCGCCGCTTCGCCACCTCGCGCTCCACCGCCGAGAGCATGTCCTCGGCCGGCGGCCCCTTCTCCTCGACGCCGGCGCCCTCCGCGCGCTTGCCCGTGAGGTGCGCCTCGCCGGGGGCCCAGCCTGGCGCCATCGTCGCGGCCACCTCCTCCGCCGAGCGACGGAAGCCGCGCGTCACCGGGCGGAGCGCCGCCGAGATGGCCAGGTAGAAGCCGACGAAGGGCAGGAACATCAGGAAGGCGGCACCCATGACCGGGGCGACCACGAAGGCGAGCAGCAGCGGGACGTGGAGGTACTTCTCGCCCGCCTCGCCAGGCAGCGCCTCGCCGTCCAACGGCATCGGGTGCAGCGTCCAGCTCTTCGCGCTGAAGTAGTAGCCCTTCCTCACCCTCGTGCCCGCGTCGATCATCGTCATGGCCGTCTCCCCTCGTCATCGCGCCGTCTGCGCTCTGGGTTCGTCTCGACGATGAGAGTGTCGCGCTTTGGCGCCAGCTTCGAAATCGGGACGATCACCCAGGGTGCGAGGAGAGTGTCCCGTGACGAGCTGGGGGCGAGCGAGGAATGAGGCGGGCCCGGACTCCCGAGGCGGACCTCGGGAGTTCACCCGAGCTCGGACGGGCGGCCCGTGGCGCGCTGTCGCACGTCATGGAAAGCCGAGCTTGCGTCGGCGCTTGCGCGTGGTAAGGAGGGAGCCGGCGTCGCGCCGGGTGCGCGCGGAGGAGACATGTTCAGGGCCATCCTGGTCGAGAAGACCGCGTCCGGCAGCGCGGCGCGCGTGGCGGAGCTCGAGGACGCGCAGCTGCCCGAGGGCGACGTCACCGTCCGCGTCACGTGGTCGACGCTCAACTACAAGGACGCGCTCGCGATCACGGGTCGTTCACCCGTCGTGAGAAAGTTCCCGATGGTCGCTGGCATCGATCTCGCCGGCACGGTCGAGTCGAGCCGCGTGCCGGAATTCACGCAGGGTGACTCGGTCGTCCTCAACGGCTGGGGGCTCGGCGAGACGCGCTTCGGCGGGCTCGCCGAGCGGGCGCGCGTCGAGGCCGAGCCGCTGGTGAAGATCCCGCCGCCGTTCGACGCGCGGCAGGCGGCGGCCATCGGCACGGCGGGGTTCACCGCGATGCTGGCGGTGCTGGCGCTCGAGCGGCACGGCGTCGCCCCGTCGCACGGTGAGGTGCTCGTCACCGGGGCCGCCGGTGGCGTGGGCAGCGTCGCGATCGCGCTCCTGGCGCGGCGCGGCTATGCGGTGGTCGCCTCGACGGGCCGCGCCAGCGAGGCGGACTACCTGCGCAGCCTCGGGGCCGCTCGCGTCATCGACCGCGGCGAGCTCGCCGCGCCGGGAAAGGCGCTGGGGCCCGAGCGGTGGGCTGGCGTCATCGACGCGGTCGGCAGCCATACGCTCGCGAACGCGTGCGCCCAGACCCGCACCCACGGCGCCGTGGCCGCCTGCGGCCTCGCCGGAGGAATGGACTTCCCCGCCAGCGTCGCGCCCTTCATCCTCCGCGGCGTGGCGCTCTACGGAATCGACAGCGTGCGGGCGCCGGCGACGCTCCGGCGGCAGGCGTGGACGCGGCTCGCGAGCGATCTCGATCCGGGCAAGCTCGCCGCCATCACGAGCGAGGTGGGCCTCGCCGACGCGCTCGCGGTGGCGCCCGAGCTGCTCGCCGGGAAGGTGCGCGGCCGCATCGCGGTGGACGTGCGTCGTTGACCGCGCGGCGCGCCGGTTGTCCCACCCGCGCGCCTTGCGCCCCCGCACCAGCGGATCGGAAGCTCGTCCCGATGGCGGTCCGAAAGGTGGGGTCGAGCCGCATCCTGCGCGAGATCGGGCGGGGCGGGATGAGCGTCGTGTACGAGGCCTACCAGGAGGGCCTCGATCGGCGCGTGGCCGTGAAGGCGTTCCAGCCCGGGCGGACGCCCTCGAAGGACCTCGTCGAGCGGTTCCGGCGCGAGGGGCGCGCCTACGCGCAGATGCGCCACCCGGCGCTGGTCTCGGTGCACGACCTCGTCGAGAAGGACGAGGGCCTCTACCTCATCACCGAGTTCGTCGACGGCGCCGATCTGCAGAAGGTGCTCTCCGCAGGCGGCGCGCTCCCGGTCGCGTGCGTGGCCACCATCGGCGCGCGGATGGCGGACGCGCTGGAGTGCATCCACGGGCACGCACTCGTCCACCGCGACGTGAAGCCGTCGAACGTGATGCTGTCGCGGAACGGCGAGGTGAGGCTGATGGACCTCGGCATCGCGAAGGACCCGATCGCCTCCGAGATCACTCGCACTGGCGCGGTGGTGGGGACGCCCGCGTACGTGGCGCCGGAGATGCTGGACGGAGAGCCCGCCACCGAGCACAGCGACGTGTGGTCGGCCGGGGTGATGCTGTACGAGCTCGCCGCCGGCCGCCGGCCGTTCCAGGGCGACACCTTCCCGGAGCTGTTCACGGCGGTGCGCAAGCACCGGCCGCGCCCCGTGCGCGAGGTCGCGCCGGACGTCCCCCTCCGGCTGGCGCGCGCCATCGAGCGCTGCCTCGAGAAGCGCCCGGGGCGGCGCTGGCCGAGCGCCGGGGCGCTCGCGCGCGAGCTAGACGCGTGCGCGGAGCGGCTCCTCGGCGACGCGAGGCGGGAGGAGGTCCTCGCGGCGCTCTTGTGCGACCGCGGCCTCATCGACGGTGTGCGCGACGTGGCGGTTCGTCCGGCGTTCGTGCCGCTCGCCGGAGGCGCGCGACGGGCCGGCGCGCCGACCCGGCTCATGTGGGCCGTGACGACGGTGCTCGCGCTCGCCGGCGCTTACCTGGCGTGGGCGGCGCGGGCGAAGTGACGGGGTGATCGGGCGGAGCAGCTCACTCCGGCGTCGCGCTCTTGCGGTGCGGTGTGCGTCCACGGCCGCGCCCGCCGAGGGTTCCGGCCGCGGCACCCGCCGCCACCGTCGCGATCGCCACCGCGAGGTGCACGCCGGTCACACGAGCCCAGCCGAGATCCACGGCGGCGCGAGCCCACGACGCGAGGACGAGCGCGAGCGCGACGGCCAGGACTCCGCCGACCGCGAGCGCGGTGGGCCAGGCGCGGCCCCTCGTGCGACGCATCGCCGCGGCGAAGAGGAGGGCCGCGGGCGCGCCGACGACCACGCCCTCGAGGAGCCCGAGCGCGAGCGCCGCGCCGATCGCCTCACCCTCGCCTGGGATCGCCCCTGCCTCGGCCCACGCGCCGGCCGAGGATCGGGCGAGGATCCAGCCATGCACCACGAACCCTGCGAGCGAGGCGAGCCAGAACCCGGCCGCGCTGCGGCCGATCGAGAAGGGCGCGGGGTGGACGAACCCCGCGAGGACGGTGTCCGTCCCAGGAGCGGAGTGCGAAGAATGAGCCGTCTCGACGTTCATGTTGAGGAAGTGGTGTGACGCGGAGGTGACGCGTGACCCGGAACCGCGCGGAGATCGCACGTGCAAGTTCGCAGCCGGGGAATGACGCGGTGTTCGACCCGCAGCCGCGCCTCGCTAACCCCACGGAATTCATCCCGCCCGGCCTGAAGGGCCCCGCTCGCAAAAGACATCGCTCGGCGTCGTCGCGCGTGGTGCGTTCGCGACCCGGGGTGGCGAAGCCTCCGTCGCGCGAGGCGTGAGTGTCGCTGCGCCTCCATGTGACGAAAGGTGACGATGTAGGGAGGGAAGTGGATGTCTGCGCGTGACGCGCTCATACTGCGCGGAACACGCCATGGCGTTCCTCCAGACCCATCGCCGCGCCATCGTGAGCGCGTGCGGCGCAGCCGCCCTCGTCCTCGCGGCAGCGTTCTTGCCGCTCCGGCCGTGGCTCGGCGCGTTCGCGCTGTGGGCGCGCGGCGCCGGGGCCGTGGGCCTGCTGGGGTTCGCCCTGGCCCAGGTCGCGTGCACGCTCCTCCTCGTCCCGACGTGGCCGCTGCGGGTCGCGGCCGGCTTCGTGTGGGGCTTCGCGGGCGGGTTCGCCCTCGTCATGCCGACCAGCGTCGTCGGCAGCGCCCTCGCCTTCCTGGCCGCGCGGCGCGTGCTGCGCCACACCGTCGCAAGGCGCCTCGCCCGCGAGCCACGGCTCCGCGCGATCGACTCCGCCGTGGCCGGGAGCGGCTTCTGGATGGTGATCCTCCTCCGGCTCTCGCCCGTCTTCCCGAACGAGGTGGTCAACTACGCCCTCGGCCTCACGCGCGTGCGGCTCCGGGAGTATGCGCTCGCGTCCTTCCTCGGCATGATCCCGACCACCGTGGTGTACGTCGCCGCGGGATCGCTGGTGACGGCCGCGAGCGAGCTCGTTCAGGGACGCCCGGCCCTGGGCGGTCTCGCGAGTCGCGTGGTGGCCCTCGTCGGCCTCGCCGCGACGATCGCGATTGCGGTCGCTGGCACGCGCCTCATGCGCCGCGCCCTCGAGCGCGGCTCCGGCGAGATCGCGGAGTCGACCGTGGTCGCGGCCTCGCTCCGGGTTGGCGGTGAGCGGCGATGAGGAGCCGGGCCACCGAGGCCACGGGGCGGATCGGCCCACGGCCGCGGCGGCGACGCGACTCCTCCGTCGCGCTCGCTCTCGCGTGCGCGGCGCTGCTCGCGCTGGCCGCGCCGCCAGCCCTCGGCTCGGACCCCTCGACGCCGCTCACTCGCGCGTTCCCGTCGCTGCGCGTGAAGAGCGTGAGCCTGGTGCGGTCGCCGACCCCGCTGGAGCCGCTCTCGAACCTCGAGCGCAGGCTCCGGGGCGGGGTCGCCGCGCCCACCGACGCACCGCCCTGGCTCTGGATCAAGCGCGACGACGTGGCGGATGGGGTCGTCGGCGGAAACAAGGCGCGCAAGCTCGAGTTCCTGCTGGGCGAGGCCCGAGCCCGCGGGGCGACCGCGATCGTCACCTCGGGCCGGCTGGGGACGCACCTCGGGGTCGCCGCGGCGGAAGCGGCGCGTCGGCTCGGCCTGCGCGCCACCATCGTGCTGGCCCCCCAGCCCGTGACCGCCGAGGTGCGCCGGAACCTCCTCGCGCTCCGGGCGACCGGCGCCGAGCTGCGGTTCCACTCCACGATGGCGGGCGCAATCGTCGACGTGGGCTGGCTCCGGCTGCGCGCGCTCCTCGGCCCGGAAAGCGTCTACTACATCCCGCCGAGCGGGACGTCGCCGGTCGGGTCGATCGGCTATGCCAACGCGTTCCTCGAGCTCGTGGAGCAGGCGGCGGAGGCGCCGGAGTTCGACGAGATCGTGGTGCCGGCCTCGACCGGAGGCACCGCGGCCGGCCTGCTGGCCGGGATCTGCCTCTCAGGCCGATGGGAGCGCACCCGGCTCCGCGCGGTGGCCGTCACCGACCCGTGGCTCCAGAGCGAGTGGCTGTTGAGGTGGGAGGCGCGCGACGCGTTTCGCGCCATCCGCGACGCGCTCGCGCCGTCCGACCGCGCGCGGCTTCCGGAGTGCGACTTCATGACCAGCTCCAAGGCGCTCACGTACGTCCGGGGCTACCTGGGCGCGGGATACGGCCGGTCGGACGCCGCGACCGACGACACGGTGAAGCTGCTCAGGGAGATCCAGGGGGTCGAGCTCGACACGACGTATGCGGGGAAGGCCATGCGGCACTTCCTCGACCGCGCCGCCGAGCGACTCCGGGATGGCCGGACGCGCCGCGGGCTCCTGTTCTGGAACACGTACGCGCCGGTCGACCTCGAGGCAGCCATCGCGCGTCACGCGTGGTCGGACCCGGCGGCGCCGTGGCTCGACCTCCCGAAGGAGCTGCGGCCGCTGTTCGCTCCCGCGGGCTGACTCCGAGCTGGGCGCCGATCTCCGGCCAGGGCTTGGACCGGCGCGATGACGATCGTTCGCCCCCATCGCTCGCTGCAAGTGGAGTCCTTCCGCCGCGCCTGCTAGAACCCGAGGCATGCGCGTCGGCTACCTCGGTCCACCCGGCACCTTCTCGGAGGAGGCGCTCTCGCGGTGCGATCTCGCCGCCGGCGCCGAGCGTCGCGATTACCCGTCCATCGCCGATACGTTCGAGGCGGTGGCGAAGGGCGAGGTCGACTGCGGGCTCCTCCCCATCGAGAACTCGCTCGAGGGGAGCGTCACGGCCACGCTCGACCTGCTCGTGCACCGCCCGGGCCTCCGTATCCGCCGCGAGGTGCTGCTGCCGATCCGCCAGAACCTGCTGGCGCGCTCCGGCGTGACGTTCGGGGACGTGAGGCGCGTCCTCTCCATCCCGATCGCCGCCGCCCAGTGCCAGGCCTTCCTGCGAGCGCGCCTCCCGGGGGTGCCCATCGAGCCGGCGCTCTCCACCGCCGAGGCCGCGCGGCTCGCCGCCGAGCGCCCCGACGCGGCCGCCATCGCCTCCCGCGCCGCCGCCGAGCGGTACGGGCTGTCCCTGCTCGCGGAGGACATCGAGGACGGGGAGGGGAACACCACCCGGTTCGTGCTCGTGGCTCGCGAGGACGAGAAGCCCACCGGCCGCGACCGCACCAGCATCGCGTTCACCCTCGACCGCGACCGCCCGGGCGGCCTCTACGACGTGCTGGGCGTCTTCGCCGAGCGTCACATCAACCTCTCGAAGATCGAGAGCCGCCCCAGCAAGCAGGCGCTCGGGCACTACGTCTTCTTCATCGACTTCGAGGGCCACCGCTCGGACCCGCGCGGCGCCGAGGCGGTCGCGGGTGTGCTGGAGCGGGTGCACGCGCTCCACCTGCTCGGATCCTATCCGAGAGGCTGACCTGCCGAGGAGGCGGTCGGCGCGCTCAGTGAGCGCGCGTGAGCAGGCCGAGCGCGAGCCACGTCGCGACGGAGAAGCCGAGCACACCGACCGCCAGGCGCGTCCTGCTGCGCCAGCCCCGGACGCGCTCGGCGTCGCGGCGCGCGAACTCGTGCGCCAGCCCATCCCAGATGAGGAAGGCCGAGGCGATCGCCATGAACGCGAGGATTCCGAAGGCGAGGACGAGGCTGGCGACGGACTGCACGCAGCCATTTTCGCCACGTGACGCGGTGCGGGCCACGGTGCAACCGGGGTGCGCCGTCGCCGCGCTGCGGCGCTCGGCGTTCGACGGGTACCCCGATCGCGTGGACCTCACGGGAGTCGAGCGATCAGGCCCCCGACGTCGAACGCGGACCCTCCGTGCGTGCGGCGAGATGGCGCGACCTCACGTGGGAACGCGTCGGTCTGCCGCAGGGGGTCTAAAAGAGAATCGACCGAGGTGAGGAGGCTCATGAAGGCACTGGTCGATGTCACGGGCGACGAGCTCCGCGTCATGATCGAAGGGACCTTCGACCCGATGGGCGCCTCGGCGCTCCGATCGCGGCTCGCCGGGAACGCTCGACGCGTGGTCCTCGACTTCAGCCGCGCGCTGGAGGTCCACGACCTGGGCCTCGCGGTGCTCGCCCACGGGCTGGCGGCCGAGGGCATCGCGGTGCGGTTCCGGGGCCTGTCCCATCACCACGAGCGGCTGCTGCGCTTTCTCGGCCTCGGTCTCGCCGGGAGCGGGCGCGCTCCCTGAAGCGCGCCGACCTGAGCGGAGGTGGACCATGGCGGAGTGGAAGAAGATCTGCTGCGCGACCACTCGGCGGGTGCCGCGTTCGAGAGGGTGGGCGAAGCTCACCTCGACCGCAGCGCGCGCGCCGCTGCCGCGAGGTGCTCGGCCGTCGCGCCGCAGCAGCCACCGAGCCACCCCGCGCCAGCGCGGTGCAGCTCGGCGATCCAGCCCGCGAACGCGGCAGGCGTGACGAGCTGGCCGGGGAGGCCGGCCGACGGCTTCGCCACGAGCGGGACGGCGAGCTCCTGGCCGACGTCGGCGAGCACGGCCGCCACCGGCGCCCCGGGGAGCGCGCAGTTCACACCGACGGCGGCCGCGCCCGCTCGCGCGACGTCGAGGAGGCAGGCGCGCGCGGGTTCGCCCGAGGCGGCGGCGAGCGCGCCCGCCGCCTCGCGGAACCCGAACGTCACCGCCGCGGGCAGCCCGATCGCCCGCGCCTCCGCCAGCGCCGCCCGGGCCTCGGCGAGGTCCCACTGGCTCTCGACCCAGAGCAGGTCCGCGCCGGCGCCGGCGAGGGCGCGAAAGGCCTCGCGGTAGCGCTCGCGCAGCTCCGCCAGCGGGGCGGCGTCGCGCTGGGTCGGCCCCACCGCGCCCGCCACCCGCGCCTCGGGCGCGGCGCGCCGAGCCAGCGCGA
>DATLJU010000039.1:0-3783 GCA_035538735.1 Anaeromyxobacteraceae bacterium
CACGCGCGTGCTCGCGAGCTCGCTCATGCGGTAGGGCCGTGAGTCGAGGCCCGCGCCGAGAATGACGACGTCGCAAGGGAGCGCGGCACGAAGCGCATCGTCGATGAAGCGGGTACGACAGACCATGCCGCCGTACAGGCCCGGCACCCTCTGCTCGAGGGCCCGCTGGAGCGCTCCGCGCAGCGGTCTCGCCCGCAACAGCGCCCGGGCCACGGGAGGCAACAACTGCAGGGTCACGGTGTCGTCGAAGAGCCGCTGTTGGGGGCGGACGAATGCCTCCATCGCCTTCATGAAAGCCGCTCCGTAGGCGGTCCTGCCGACGCTCGGTGACGCCATCGCGGGCGCAATTCTACCGAAGAGCCGAGCCGGCGCTCGTGGGGTGCCCCCCTCCCTCCAGGGAGCCCGTTCGGCGGCGCTGGACCGGCTTCATCCCAGCTCGGAGTGATGCGAGCGGGCGGCGCGTGGCCTCCGGCACGCGTCGCGATGGCGGCCAGGATGGTCGGTCGATAATGACCCCGCCGTGGCGGCGGTCGACATCCGCGGCGTGAGGAAGTCGTTCGGGCCGACGGAGGTCATCCACGGCGTCGACGTGCACATCGAGGACGGGGCGTTCGTCGTCCTGGTCGGGCCGTCGGGCTGCGGGAAGTCCACCCTCCTGCGGATGATCGCCGGGCTCGAGGAGATCACGGTGGGTGAGATCGCGATCGGGGGCCGGGTGGTCAACCACGTCCCCCCCAAGGATCGCGACATCGCGATGGTGTTCCAGAACTACGCGCTCTACCCGCACATGAAGGTCTTCGACAACATGGCCTTCAGCCTGCGGCTCGCGAAGACGGACCCGAAGGCCATCCGCGAGCGCGTCCACCGCGCGGCGGAGATCCTCGGGCTCACCGAGCTGCTCGAGCGCTACCCGCGACAGCTCTCCGGCGGGCAGCGGCAGCGCGTCGCTATGGGCCGCGCCATCGTGCGCGCCCCGCGGGTGTTCCTCTTCGACGAGCCGCTCTCGAACCTGGACGCCAAGCTGCGCGTCCAGATGCGGACCGAGATCAAGGAGCTGCAGCATCGGCTGGGGACGACGGCGGTCTACGTGACGCACGATCAGATCGAGGCGATGACGATGGCGGACGAGATCGTCGTCATGCACGACGGCTACGTCGAGCAGATCGGGACGCCCCTCGAGCTCTACGATCGCCCGACGAACCTGTTCGTCGCTGGCTTCATCGGCTCGCCGGCCATGAACTTCCTCCGCGGCACGTACCGGAAGGACGGCGCGAGCGCCCACGTCGTGCTGCCGACCGGCGCGCGCGTGCCGGCGCCCCTGACCGGCGCGGCCGACGGGACGGGCGTGGTGTACGGCGTCCGGCCCGAGCACCTCGCGCTCGCGGACGGCGGCGAGGGCCTCGCCGGAGAGGTCGCCGTCGTCGAGCCGACGGGCGCCGACACGCACGTGGTGGTCCGCGCCGCCGAGCACGAGGTCCTCGCGGTGTTCCGCGAGCGCCACGCCTTCCAGCCGGGCCAGCGGATCACGCTCAGGCCGGAGGTCGCCAGCACGCACCTCTTCGAGGCGAGCGGTGGGGCGAGAATCCACTGAGCGACGAGCGCGGCGAGAACCTGCTCGCCGCCTCGTTGCCGCGATCGTCCCTCAGCCGTTACGAGAGCCAACCGTGTCCCCTGAACCGGCCCGCCGCCGCGCAGCGAGCTCCGAGCCGTCGTGGTCGCGCCGCGACTTCCTCCGCGCCGCCGCGACGGCGACCGTGGGCCTGGCTGCGGCCAGCGCCTGTACGGCCCGCGGGGACGACCGCGTCCTGCGCTTCTGGGCCATGGGGCGCGAGGGCGAGGTGGCGACGCAGCTCCTCGGGGCGTTCGAGCGCGAGAACCCCGGCCTGCGCGTGCGGGTGGAGCAGCTCCCCTGGAGCGCAGCCCACGAGAAGCTGCTCACCGCCTTCGCGGGGGACGCGACGCCCGACCTCGCGCAGATGGGAAACACCTGGCTGCCCGAGCTCGTCGCGCTGGGTGCGCTCGAGCCCCTGGATGCGAGCGTCCGCGGGTCGCGAGAGGTCGATGTCGCCGACTACGACCCGGGCATCCTGGATACGAACGTCATCGACGAGCGGCGCTACGGAGTGCCCTGGTACGTGGACACCCGCCTGCTCTTCTACCGCCGCGACCTCCTCGCCCAGGCAGGCTACGACGCGCCGCCGCGCGACTGGGACGAGTGGGTCCGCATGCTCGTCGCCGTCAAGCAGCGCGTCGGCCCGGAGCGCTACGCGCTGCTCTTGCCGCTCAACGAGTACGAGCCGATGGTCGCGCTCTGGCTGCAGCAAGGCGAGCCGCTCTTGCGCGACGGCGGCCGCTTCGGGAACTTCCGCAGCCCAGGCTTCGCGCGCACCCTGCGGTTCTACCTCTCGATGTACGAGCGCCACCTGGCGCCGCCGGTCGCCCACAACGAGATCGCCAATCTCTGGAACGAGTTCGCCCGCGGCTTCTTCACCTTCTACGTCTCCGGGCCGTGGCAGCTCGGCGAGTTCGAGCGCCGGCTGCCTCCCGAGCTCCAGTCGTACTGGACGACGGCGCCCCTCCCCGGACCCACCGGCCCCGGTGCGTCCATCGCCGGCGGGTCGAGCCTGGCGATCTTCCGGCGCTCCCCGCGCAAGGTCGCGGCCTGGAAGCTGGTGGAGTTCTTCTCGCGCCCCGCGGTGCAGCAGCAGTTCTACCGGCTCACCGGCAACCTGCCGGCGCGCCGGTCCGCCTGGGCCGACCCGGGCCTGGCGCAGGATCCTCGCGCCCAGGCCTTCCGCGACCAGCTGGAGCGGGTGCGCCCGGTGCCGAAGGTGCCGGAGTGGGAGCGGATCGCGACCGAGCTCCGGCTGATGATGGAGAAGGTGGTGCGCGGCGACATCCCCGCGGCGGACGCGCCCGCGGAGCTCGACGCGCGCGCGGACCGCATCCTCGAGAAGCGCCGCTGGATGCTCGACCGGAGGGCGCACGGATGAAGCCCTCGCGCGCCGGGTGGCTGTTCGCCGCGCCAGCCCTGCTGGCCATCGCCGTGTTCTTCGTGGTGCCGGTCGTGGCCGCCCTGGTCATGAGCGCCACCGACTTCGACATCTACGCGCTCGCCGACCTGCGCAACACGCGCTTCGTCGGGCTCGGCAACTACTTCCAGCTCCTCCAGACGCCGCTCTTCTGGCGAGCGCTGCTCAACACCCTCTTCTTCGTGGTGGTCGGGGTCCCGCTCTCCATCGCCGTCTCGCTGGGGACGGCGCTGCTGCTCCACTCCCGCCTGGCGCGCTTCACGGGCTTCTTCCGCACCGCGCTGTTCGCGCCGGTGGTCACCACCCTCGCGGCGGTGGCGGTGGTCTGGATCTTCCTGCTGCACGCCCGCTACGGCACGCTCAACTACGCCCTGTCGTGGCTGGGCCTCCGCCCGGTGGACTGGCTGGGCGATCCGCGCTGGGCGATGCCGGCCATCGTGCTGCTCTCGGTATGGAAGAACTTCGGCTACAACATGATCATCCTGCTCGCGGGCCTGCAGGCGATCCCGGCCGAGCTGTACGAGGCCGCGCAGCTGGACGGCGCCGGACCGGGCGCAGCGTTCCGGCACGTCACCGTGCCCGCGCTCGCGCCCATGCTGCTCATGGTGAGCATCCTCACCATGGCGGGCCACTTCCAGATCTTCGCCGAGCCGTACGTGATGACGCAGGGTGGACCTGCCGAGCGCACGGTCACGGTGCTGTACCTGATGTACGAGAACGGCTTCAAGTGGTGGAGCCTGGGCTCGGCGTC
>DATLJU010000040.1:0-2009 GCA_035538735.1 Anaeromyxobacteraceae bacterium
CCAACCGGCTGGGAAACCAGCCATTCCGGCCTGGCCAAGGATAGTAACCGGAAGGCCGCTCCCGGCCCGAGTTTCGTCGAGCGCCGGGCGAGACGCGGCAACGGGTGTGGTATGAATCCACGCTGCGGTGAATTTCCCCGCTCGCACGCCCGTCCTCATGGAAGCAGACGACCTCGCGCTGGTCTCGAGAGCCAAAGCCGGGGACCCCGAGGCGTTCCGCGCGCTCGTCGTCCGCTACCAGAGGAAGGTGTATGCCGTGGCGCTCGGAATCGTGAAAGACCGCGATCTCGCGTGGGATGTGGCCCAGGAGGCGTTCGTGCGCGTCCACGCGCACCTCGCCGAGTTCAAGGGGGAATCCAGCTTCTCCACCTGGGTGCTCCGCATCGGGAGCCACCTCGCGATCGACTCGGTCCGCAAGGAGCGGACGGCCGCCAAGGAGGAGCTGGACGAGGTGCGCGACCCGGACCTGGCGCGAGGGGGCGAGGGCATCCTCGCCACCGCCCTCGGCAACGATCCGCAGCAGAACGCGCTCCGCCGCGAGCTGGCCGGAAAGATGACCGAGGCCCTGGCGCAGCTCCCCGAGAAGCACCGCGCGATCCTCGTCCTGCGCGAGGTGGAGGGGCTGTCGTACGAGGAGCTGTCCGAGCAGCTCGGGATCCCGAAGGGCACCGTGATGAGCCGGCTCTTCCACGCCCGGAGCAAGATGCAGGCGCTGCTGCGCGACTACGCGGGGCTCGCCGGGGACGCGGAGGAGGTGAAGTCATGACCGCCTGCGCGCGCTTCGCCCCGATGCTGGGCGCCCGCCCGGTCGAGCTGTCCGAGGCCGAGGCCCGCGAGCTCGCGGAGCACCTCGCCACCTGCGAGGGCTGCCAGGCGCGCCTCGCCGACGAGGAGGCCGTTTCGGGGATGCTCGGGGAAGCGCTCATGGCCGAGGCCAGCCGGCGCGACTTCGCGACGTTCTCGGACGAGGTGCTGGCGCGGATCCCGGAGTACCGGTCGCGACGGCGCGGCTTCGCCGAATGGGTCCGCCACCACCGGCTCTTCGCCGCAGCGGGGGCCCTCGCGCCGGCGCTGGCCGCGCTCGCGATCGTCGTGTACGTTGGCCGTTCACAGGAGTCCGAGGAGCCCGCGTTCCAGGTCACCGCCGAGGGCCGGAGCACGATGGTGCTCGAGACGAGCTACGGCCCGGTGGTGCTGTTCGGCGCGGACGAGCCCACCGGCAGCTAGGAGGTTGGAGAATGGCGGTCGCGAGAACGGTCGCGTTGCTGCTCGCCTTCGCCCTCGCGCCAGCGCTCACGCCGGCGCCAGCGCAGGCTGCGTCGACCATCCCGGTTCGCGTCCGCATCATCAAGGGCTCGCGACAGGGCCCGCCGGCGGTGGATCCGAAGCTCGCCGACCTGCAAGGTCAGCTCGGCGCCATCGCGTACCAGCGCTGGGACCAGGTGGGCGAGCAGGAAGCGTCCATGGCGTTCAACAAGCCGCTCACGATGCAGCTCCCCGACGGCTCGACGCTGGAGCTCGTGCTGGTCGACGCGCGCAAGGAGACGGTCACGTTCGACGTTAAGAACCCCGTCCGCCGGGCGCACTCGCGCATGACCATCTCGAAGGACGAGCGTCTCGTCCACCAGATCACGGGCGAGAAGGACGGAGCCGCGTACTTCCTGACCGTCCGGCCGTGGCCGTGAGGTAGACCCTCACCGTTCGCGCTGAGCCCTTCGACTTCGGCCGCCCTGCGGCCTACGCTCAGGACAGGCTACGCCCCGCGCAGCGGGGCGCAGTCGAAGGGCGACGGCGCGCGGGAGCGCCACGCCGACTACGACAGGCGCCTCACCCTCCGAGCTCCCCGCTCTTCGCCGCCGCCGCGCGCAGCCCCCACCGGCTCAGCTCGACGGCGCGCGCGGGCGTGTCGGCCTCGGCGTAGCACCGGAGCTCCGGAGCGTTGCCGGAGGGGCGCAGGTGGACGATGTCCCCGCCGGCGAGCGTGACGCGGAGCCCGTCCACCTGGTTCA
>DATLJU010000041.1:0-4481 GCA_035538735.1 Anaeromyxobacteraceae bacterium
GGCGCGGTGAAGACGTCGCCGCCGAAGAAGACCGCCCGGAGCCGCCCGGGTGGAGCCGAGCTCGCCGCCGCCAGGAGGTGGCTGCGCGCCGCCGCCAGCCCGCCGAGGTTGGGTGGGGTGGCCCGCCAGCAGGCGGTGCAGGCGAGGTGACAGGGCAGCCCCAGGTCGACGAGGCACGTCGCCGTGCGCGGAGCGGCGCGCTCGGGCCACCCCGGCAGCTTCTCCCTGAAGACGATGCGCGGACCCATGCTGGGGCTCCCTCCTCGGCCGCCAGCAAGATCATGGCGCACCGCGTCGTGAACCGGAAGGCCCATCTGGGCGCCACGGTAGCCGCCGCCTACTCGGTCTCCTCCGCGCCGAACAGGAGCTGGACGAACCCCTTCGTGCCGGGTTCGCAGAAGACATGGACGTGATCTCCGGGCGCGAGCAGCGTCGACCCCTCCGGGGCCAGGATCTGCCGCTCACGCGCGATGAGCAGCACGCGCGTTCCCGCCGGGAACGGCAGGTCTGCCACCGCGGAGCCCGCCACCGCGCTCGCCGCTGAGACGTAGAAGGAGAGGATCTCGCCGTCGACCGGCACCGCCGAGCTGATCTCGAGGACGGCGCCCGGGGTCGGCGCGCGCTGCTCCAGCAGCCCGATGCGGCGCGCCAGCCACCGCACCGTCCAGCCCGGCACGAGCGCGTTCACCACCACGACGAAGAAGACCACGTCGAAGATGTGCTCCGCCCCCGGCGCGCCGGCGAGCACGGGGTAGACGGCCAGGATGATGGGCACGGCCCCGCGCAGCCCGACCCACCCGATGTAGAGCGCCTCGCGTGCCGGGAAGCGGAATGGCGCGAGGCAGGCGACCACCACCAGCGGCCGCGCCACGAAGGCGAGGAACAGCGCGAGCAGGACGCTGTCGAGCGCCACCGGGACGAGCCGCGACGGAACGGCGAGCAGGCCGAGGACGAGGAACATGCCGATCTGGCCGACCCAGGCCAGCGCATCGTGCACGCGGCGGATCCCGGCCTGGTGCGGCAACACCCGCTCGCCGAGCACCGACCCGGCGACGAACACGGCCAGGAAACCGCTCCCGTGCAGCAGCGTCGGCACCGCGAACGCGGAGAGCGCGAGGGCGAGCGTCAGCACGGGATAGAGCCCGCTCGAGGTGAGGCGCGCCCGCCAGAGCAGGAGGTGCCCGCCGAGCCCGACCGCCACCCCGATCGCCGCGCCGACCGTGAGCTCGAGCAGCACGTCGGCCACCAGCGCCAGGCCCGGCGGCTCGCCCGAGGCGAGCGTGCGGGTCAGCGCGAAGGTGAGGATGACGGCCATCGGGTCGTTGAGCCCCGACTCGACCTCCAGCACCTGCGCCACCCGGCTCTTGAGCTGGATCCCGCCGCTGCGCAGGACCGCGAACACCGCCGCGGCGTCCGTCGACGAGACCACCGCGCCGAATACGAGCGCCTGGCGCCACGGCAGTCCCACCATCAGATGCGCCCCCGCCGCCGTCGTGATCGTCACGCCCGCGACGCCCACGGTGGCGAGGACGCCGCCCGGGCCGGCCGCGGCGCGGATGGAGCGCACCGGCGTGTTGAGCCCACCGTCGAACAGGATGAGGGCGAGCGCCACCGTCCCGAGCCGGAACGCGAGGCCGTAGTCGTCGAAGTGGATCCCGGCCACGCCCTCCGACCCGGCCGCCATCCCGAGCGCCAGGAACACGATCGGCAGCGGCAGGCCGACGCGGATCGACGTCCGGCTCACGAGCGCGCTCAGGACGAGTAGGATGGCCGCCGCGAGGAGCGCGACGGCGGTCGTCGTGGGCTCGTGGGTCAGCACGGTCGGCGCTCGCGCGCACGATGCTACGACGCGGACGGCCGCGCCGCCGCTCCAGACCCAAACCAGTTACGGGTGGGACCCGGGGCGCTACTTCGAGGGCCCGATCGCCCCCAGGCTGCTCAGCAGGATGAGGAGGATGAGCACCGGGGAGACGTACCGGACGAAGCCGTAGAGGATGCGCGCGTGCCACGGCGCCCCGGCGTACCCCTTGTCGAGCTCCTGCATGAAGTCGGTCCGCGACACGAGCCAGCCGCCGACGATGGTGATGGCGAGACCGCCGACCGGCAGGAGCACGTTCGAGGAGAGGAAGTCGTACAGGTCGAAGAAGTTCTTCCCGAACGGCTTCACGCTCGCGAGGACGGGGCTCTGCGAGAGCGTGGCGGTGACGCCGAGGCCGAACATCGTGGCGCCGGTGAGCGCGGCGGCGACGGGCCTCCGCACGTGGCCCTTCTCGACCAGCCACGCCACCGGCACCTCGATGAGGCTGACCATCGCGCCGATCGTCGCGACCGACGTGAGGATGAAGAAGACGACCGTGAAGAGGCCGCCGAGCGGCATCTTGCTGAAGATGAGCGGGATGGTGACGAAGAGGAGCCCCGGGCCGCCCGCCGGCGTGCCGCCGAACGCGAACACCGCCGGGAAGATGGCGAGCCCGGCGAGGAGCGAGATGGCGGTGTCGGCCAGCGCCACCCGCGCCGCGTTCGGCACGATGCGCACGCGGTCGGGCAGGTACGACCCGTAGGTCGTCATGGTGCCCATCCCGAGCGAGAGCTTGAAGAAGGCGAGGCCCAGCGCGGACAGGAGCACCGCGCCCGAGAGCTTGGAGAGGTCGGGGCGGAACAGGTACGACACGCCGGCGGAGGAGCCCGGCAGCGTGAGGGCGCGGAAGTCGCACACGAGGAGCAGCGCGAAGAGCAGCGGCATGAGCGCCTTGGTGGCCTTCTCGATGCCGCCCGACACGCCGGCGGCGATGATGCTGGTGGTGAGCACGAGGACCCCGAGCTGCCACAGCAGTGGCTCGACCGTGCCGCTCGCCAGCGCGCCGAAGGTCTCGGGGGTCAACGTCCTGCCCGCGGCGAGCGCGGCGGCGGACTTGAAGACGTACGCGAAGACCCAGCCGGCGACGTCCGTGTAGAACGCCATGATGAGGATGGCCGAGGCGAGCCCGGCCCAGCCGATGGCCGACCAGAAGGGCTGGTTCGGCACGACCTTCCCGTAGGCGCGGACGGCGTCGAGGCGCATGCGGCGCCCGATGACGTGCTCCACGACCATCACCGGGAGACCGACCAGCGCGACCGCCAGCAAGTAGGTGATCACGAAGGCGGCGCCGCCGTTCGAGCCGGTGAGGTAAGGGAACTTCCAGATGTTGCCGAGCCCGATGGCGGAGCCGACGGTGGCCGTGAAGGCGCCCAGCGTGGAGGCGAACGTGTCGCGGGTCGCGGGTGCCGGCGCGGGCACGGCTCGGGTGGCGTGGGATGGGGCAGCCATGGTGCGGTCTCCTGAGCGCCGCGCGGGCGCTCCGTCCGTAAGCCTCTACGCCCCCCGGGTGGGGCCTTTCCAGGGAAATCGTGACGCAGGGCTGGGGGTTGCGCTCGTGCTGGCTTGCGCTTGGCACCCCGGCTGGAGCGCGGTAAGACGAGCGACGGCTCGACCCGAAAGGACCTCTCATGCGCCTTGCCCTCGTCGCCGTCGTCCTCGCCGCGCTGGCCGGTTGCGGCATCTCCAAGGACGAGTTCGCCGCGCAGCAGCGCGACACCGAGCACTTCCGCCAGAAGTACCAGGGAGAGGCAGAGAAGACGGCCGCGCTCGAGCGCAAGGTGGCGGACCTCCAGCAGCAGCTCGCGTCGGCGCAGCGGAAGGCCGCCGGCTGGCAGGAGCAGATGGGCGTCCGGGAGCAGCAGATCTCTCAGCTCGAGGAGTCGGCCGCGAAGCTGGAGAAGGAGAAGGGCGCGCTCGAGGCGAGGAGCGCCGAGCTGGAGGCCAAGAGCGCTCAGCTCGAGGCGAAGAGCGCCCAGTACGAGCAACTCACCGCTTCGCTGCAGGGGCAGATCGCGAGCGGGCAGGTGGAGATCTCGGAGCTCCGCGGCAAGATGACCGTGAAGCTCAAGGACAAGGTCCTGTTCGCCTCGGGCTCGACGGCGCTGGGCAAGGAAGGTCGCGCGGCGCTCGACGCCGTCGCGCAGGCGTTCACGAGCCTGAAGGGCAAGAACGTGATGGTGGCGGGCTACACCGACGACGTCCCCATCGGCGCGAAGTCCGGCTTCAAGGACAACTGGGATCTCTCGACCGCGCGCGCCGTGACGGTCGTGCGCTACCTCCAGTCGAAGGGCGTCGCGCCGGCCATCCTCGGGGCCACGGGCTTCTCGGAGTACCGGCCGCTCGCCGCGAACGAGACGCTGGAGGGGCGCAGCCAAAACCGGCGCATCGAGATCGCGCTCGCGGCCGCGGACGACGCCGCCGCCGTGGCGGCCGCGCCCGTGGCAGCCGCCCCCGCTGCGCCCGTGCGCTGATCGCGCGGGTCCCGCACGGCCGTCGCTGTCCGTTTCTGCGCGAAACCCGGCTGATACCGCCGTGGCGCCCGACGCGCCCTGGACTATCCAGGTGCGCACGGAGGGCGATCATGAGAGCGAGGCGCGCAGCGGCTTTCGTCGTCGTGTTGGGG
>DATLJU010000042.1:0-16434 GCA_035538735.1 Anaeromyxobacteraceae bacterium
CTACCCGGGCGACGCCGACTACCGCGAGTTCTACCGCGACGTCGGCTGGGACCTCGACTTCGACTACGTGAAGGACTACGTGCAGCCGACCGGCCAGCGCAAGAACGTCGGCATCAAGTACTACCGCATCACCGGCAAGACGGCGCACAAGCAGCCGTACGACCCCGCGCGGGCGCGCGAGCGGGCCGCGGTACACGCCGGCAACTTCATGTTCAACCGCGAGCGGCTGATCGAGCACCTCTCCTCGCGGATGGGCGGCATCCGCCCCATCGTCGTCTCGCCCTATGACGCCGAGCTCTACGGGCACTGGTGGCACGAGGGGCCCACCTTCATCGACTTCCTCGTGCGCAAGGTGGCGTTCGACCAGCGCACCTTCCGGCTCGCCACCCCGGGCGACTACCTGCGCGAGAACCCGGAGCAGCAGGTCGCGGCGCCGCCGCTCTGCTCGTGGGGCGCGGGCGGCTACGCCGGCGTCTGGCTCGACGGGTCGAACGACTGGGTCTACCGGCACCTGCACAAGGCTGCCGAGCGGATGATCGCGCTCGCCCGGGACTACCCGGACGCGGAGGGCCTCGCCCGGCGCGCGCTCGACCAGGCCGCGCGCGAGCTGCTGCTCGCGCAGTCGTCGGACTGGGCATTCATCATGAAGACGGGGACGATGGTGGAGTACGCCATCCGCCGCACGAAGGAGCACCTGCTCCGCTTCACGCGGCTGCACGATCAGGTCCGATCCGGGCAGATCGACGAGAGCTGGCTGGGGTACGTCGAGGGGAAGGACGCCATCTTCCCGGAGATCGATTACCGGGTGTACCGGCCGGCGTAGTTCGCGGTACGCCCTCTCACCGCCCTCCTCCGCCGGCGCGGCGAGGGGGTCGGGGAGGGAGGGGCGGGGCCCGGCGCAGTCGCATCGTTGACCGCCTCTCCCTCGCGGGCTAGGTTCCCCTTCGATTTTTTTCAGCGTTTTCCCTGGGGAAGAGGCTTCGCACATGGCAGAGGAGCTGGGTTCCACCGAGCGCGAGATCATCGCGCAGCGCGTCCGCAAGGCCGAGGAGCTGAGGAGGCTCGGCGTGAACCCGTTCGGGAACGGCCACACACCGGCGCACCTCGCCGAGGACGTCGTCCGGCGCTACGGCGATCAGCCGGCCGAGCAGATCGCGAAGGACCCGGGGAGCTGGTCCATCGCCGGTCGCGTCCTCGCGGTGCGCAGCTTCGGGAAGGCCGCATTCCTCCGCCTGCGCGACCGGTCGGGCGAGATCCAGGTCTGGGTGAAGAAGGACAAGGTCGGTGAGCACGGCTTCGAGATCTTCAAGCTGCTCGACGTGGGCGACCTCGTCGCGGCCGAGGGGCCGGCCACCCGCACCAAGACCGGCGAGCTGACGGTCGAGGCGCACCGGTTCACGATCCTCACCAAGTCCATCCGGCCGCTCCCGGAGAAGTGGCACGGCCTCTCCGACGTGGAGGAGCGTTACCGCCGCCGCTATGTCGACCTCGTCGCCACGCCCGGGGTGCGCGAGACGTTCCTCAAGCGCGCCCGCATCGTGTCGACGATCCGCCGCTTCCTCGACGAGCGCGGTTACCTCGAGGTCGAGACGCCGACCCTGCACAAGCCGGAGGAGGCGGGCGGAGCGGCGGCGCGGCCGTTCGAGACGCACCACAACGCGCTCGACCTCGACCTGAAGCTCCGCATCGCCACCGAGCTGCACCTGAAGCGCCTCGTGGTCGGCGGCCTCGAGCGCGTCTACGAGATCGGGCGCATCTGGCGCAACGAGGGCATCGACCGGCGCCACAACCCCGAGTTCACCTCGATCGAGTTCTACCAGGCCTACGCGACGCACGAGGACCTGATGCGGCTCACCGAGGAGCTCTTCCACCGCCTGGCGGTGGAGGTGACGGGCTCGCCGGTCATCGCGTTCCAGGGCCACCGCATCGACCTCACGCCACCCTACCCACGCGTCTCGCTGCTCGAGCAGGGCGCGCGCGCGCTGGGGCTGTCGCCGGAAGACGCGCTCGCCGGCCGCGGGCTGGCCGAGGCGGTGGCGCGCGCGGCGAGCCGCGAGAACGACTCGGAGGGCGCCTGGAAGCTCGAGCAGGCGGCGCGCCGGTCGCCGGGCGAGATCATCGCCATCGCCTTCGAGGTGTTCTGCGAGCGCGAGCTGCCGCAGGACCGCCCTGCGTTCGTGGTCGACTTCCCGCTCGAGACGAGCCCGCTCTCGCGCCGGCGCGACGCCGATCCGCGCCTCGTCGATCGGTTCGAGCTGTTCGCGGCGGGGATGGAGCTCGCCAACGCCTTCAGCGAGCTCAACGACCCGATGGATCAGCGCGCCCGCTTCGAGGCGCAGATGAAGGCCAAGGCCGCCGGCGACGAGGAGGCGATGCCGTACGACGAGGACTTCGTGCGCGCGCTCGAGCACGGCATGCCCCCCACCGCCGGCGAGGGCATCGGGATCGACCGGCTCGCGATGCTCCTCACCGACTCGGCCTCGATCCGCGACGTCATCCTGTTCCCGCTCCTGAAGAGCCGCGAGTAGGGGGCGAGCGATCTTGACCGCCTCGCCTCACCCCGCCCCGGACGCGATGGAGGCGCCGCCCTCGCCGGCCGCCGCGCCGCCGCCGCCGGCGCGCGCGCCGCGCGCATTCTTCGCGCCCACCTTCGGCTTCGCCGCCGCCGGCGTGCTGCTCGCCCCGCTCGTGGCGGCGGTCGCGGACGTCGCGCTCTCCGACCGGCTCGGCCTCGCCGGCGGGCTCGCGGCCGGGCTCGCCATCCTCGCGGGCGCGGTCGTCGCGATGGGGCTCGGCCTGGCGGCGGCCGCGGTCGGCCGCCGCATCGGCTTCTACGAGATCGCGGCGGCGGTGCTGCTCCTGCTGGCGATCTTCTTCGGGCCCGTCCTGCTCGCGGTCCCGAAGCTGCGCGCGAGCGGCCTCGTCCTCACCGCGTGGGAGGCGCAGGGCACGCTCGTGGTCGTGCTGGGGCTGCTCCTCACGGCGCTCCTCTCCGGCGCCGCCACCTTCATCGGCGCCTCGATCGGCTTCCTCCTCTTCGGTTCCGGCCGGCTCGACCCCTCGCTCTCGTACGAGCTCTTCGTCGCGAAGAGCCACCTGCGGCTCTCGCCGCGCACGCTCGCCGGGCTCTTCCTGCTCGTGGTGACCGGCGTCGTCCCGGGGCTGCTCGTGGTGATGTTCCGCTCGCTGCGCCGGGCCGTGCGCGAGCGCCGCGCGCTCCGCCGCGGCGAGCTCGTCTGGCGGCCGCGCATGCCCGCCACGCTGCTAATGACGCTCATCTCGATCGGCGGCGTCGCCATCGGCGTCTGGGCGCTCACGGTGGTGCTGTCGGTGATGAGCGGGTTCGAGGCCGACCTGAAGAGCAAGATCCTGGGCACGCGCAGCCACGGGATGCTCACGAAGTACGGCAACGGCGACTTCCCCGAGTGGCGGCAGGTGCGCGAGCAGGTGCTGGCCGTGACGGGCGTCACCGGCGCCACGCCCTTCATCTACAGCGAGGTCATGCTCTCGGCCGGCCAGAACCTCTCCGGCACGCTGCTCGAGGGGATCGACCCGCGCACGGTGGGGACCGTCCTCGAGCTGCCGCGCACGATCGACGACGGCAAGCTGGAGTGGCTCCTGCACCCGGAGCGGATCCCGGCCGCGCCCGAGTACCGGACGAACCCGGAGGAGTTCTTCAAGGACGCGCCGGCGAAGAGCGGTGAGAAGGGGGCTGAAACGAGGAGCGCTGAAGGAAAGGGCGCTGAAGGGAAGAGTTCCGTTCGTCCTGAGCGTAGCGGCAGCGAAGCTGCCGCGGAGTCGAAGGACGAACGGAAGTCCGTCGGTTCCCGCCCCCTCCCCGGGATCGTGCTCGGCCGCGAGCTCGCCCGCGCGCTGCGCGTCCACGTGGGAGAGGTGGTGAACGTCATCTCGCCCCTCGGCGACCTCGGCCCGTCGGGGCCGCAGCCGAAGAGCCGCCCGTTCAAGGTGGCGGCCGTGTTCTACAGCGGGATGTACGAGTACGACTCCAAGTTCGCGTACGTCGACCTGGCCGAGGCGCAGCGGTTCTTCGGCCTGGGCGACTCCGTGCACGGCTTCGAGCTCAAGGTGCGCAACGTGGACGAGGCGCGCCCGATCCTGCGCCGCGTGCTGGCGGTGCTGGAGGGGTACCCCTACCGCGTCCGCGACTGGGGCGAGCTCAACCGCAACCTCTTCTCCGCGCTGATGATGGAGAAGGTGGTCATGGCGGTCATCCTCGGCTTCATCGTGCTCGTCGCGACGTTCACCATCGTCGCCACCCTCATCATGCAGGTGCTCGACAAACGCCGCGAGATCGCGGTGCTCAAGTCGATGGGAGCCGGGCAGCCCAGCGTCATGAAGATCTTCGTCGCCGAGGGGCTCGTCATCGGCGCCGTCGGGACCGGCTTCGGCTTGCTGCTCGGGCTCGGGACCTGCCTCCTCATCGACAAAGTGGGCATCCCGCTCGACCCGGAGGTCTACTACATCTCGAACCTCCCGGTCCGGACGAACCCGGTGGAGTTCCTGCTGGTCGCGCTGCTCGCGCTCGCGCTCTCCTATCTCGCCACCATCTATCCCGCCTCGAAGGCCTCGCGGCTCGAGCCGGTCGAAGGGCTGAGGGAAGAGTGACGCCGATGCTGGAGGTGCGCGGGCTCGTCAAGACCTACCTCATGGCGCCGGAGAAGCCGGGGCAGCCGCCGCGTCGGGTGGAGGTCCTGCGAGGCGTCGACCTCGATATCGCGCCGGGCGAGATGGTGGCGCTGACTGGGCCCTCCGGCTCGGGCAAGAGCACGTTCCTCAACGTGCTGGGCGCGCTCGACGTCCCCACCGCCGGCGAGGTGCGCTTCGAGGGCGAGGAGGTCTTCGGGCGAGACGAGCCGGGGCTGGCGGTGTTCCGCAACGAGACGATCGGCTTCATCTTCCAGAGCCACCACCTCCTGCCCGAGTTCACGGCGCTCGAGAACGCCACGATGCCCGCGCTGATCCGCCGGGTGCCGCGCGCCGAGGCGCGCCGGGCGGCGCTGGAGATGCTCGACCTGGTGGGCCTCGGGGACCGCGTGGATCATCGCCCGGGGGAGCTCTCGGGCGGCGAGCAGCAGCGCGTGGCCCTGGCGCGGGCACTCTGCATGAAGCCGCGCTTGCTGCTCGCGGACGAGCCGACCGGCAACCTCGACCCGGCCACGGCGGAGGGCATCCACCGGCTGCTCGGCGATCTCAACCTCCGCCTCGGGATCACGATGGTGATCGTCACCCACAACGAGCAGCTGGCGGAGGCGCTCCCCCGCCGGCTGCGCCTCTCGGCCGGGCGGCTCGCGTAGCAAGCGCTTCTGGCGCGTTGTCCTTGCTGCCTGTCGGCCCTCTGAAATACATTGCGCCCCCTCGTGACGCGGCTCTCCATGCTCGCCCTTGCGCTGTCGCTTGCCGTCGGCGCCCCGGCGCGCGCCGACGAAGCACCTGTCGTTCGCGATGTGAAGGTCGAGGGCAACCGGCGCGTCGAGGCCGACGCGGTCAAGAACGCCCTCTCGACCAAGCCCGGCCAGCCGCTCGACCTCAAGAAGATCGACGCCGACGTGCGCGCGGTGATGAAGCTCGGCTTCTTCTCCGACGTGTCGATCGAGGAGCGCGGCGATCCGGTGAAGCCCACCGTCGTCGTGCGCGTCAGCGAGCGCCCGGCGGTGAAGGACACCCGAATCACGGGCAACGAGGAGCTCTCGAGCGACGACCTCAAGGAGTCGAACGAGGTCAAGCCGTTCGCCATCCTCGATCTCAACGTCGTCAAGAAAAGCGCCAAGAAGATCCAGGAGAAGTACGTCGAGAAGGGCTTCTACCTGGCGGAGGTCACCTTCAAGCTCGAGGATCAGCCCGACAACCAGGTCTCGGTCGTGTTCCAGGTGAACGAGCACGCCAAGGTCCAGGTCAAGGAGATCCAGATCCTCGGCAACGCGCACGTCTCGAAGGAGGAGCTCACCGACGCGATGCAGACGAAGGAGGGCGGCTTGCTCTCCTTCCTCACCAGCGCCGGCACCTACCGCGAGGAGGCGTTCCAGCGCGACCTGCAGGCGATTCAGTTCGTCTACGGCGACAAGGGATACCTCTACGTCAAGGTCGGCAAGCCCTCGTTGTCGCTCAGCCCCGACAAGCGCTTCCTCTACATCACGCTGCGGGTGGAGGAGGGGGAGCAGTACCGGGTCGGGCAGATCGACTTCTCGGGCGAGCTGCTCCACGAGAAGCCCGAGCTGTTCGCGCGCATCCAGGTGAAGCCGGGCGAGATCTTCGCCCGCTCGCGGGTCGCGAAGGACCTCTTCGCGGTGGCGGACCTCTACAAGGACGAGGGCTACGCCTACGCGAACGTGAACCCCGAGACGAAGGTCGATCCGGCCACGCGCATCGTCGACCTCACCTACGACGTCCAGCCCGGCAAGAAGACCTACTTCGAGCGGATCGAGATCGCCGGCAACAACAAGACGCGCGACAAGGTGATCCGGCGCGAGCTGCGCGTGTACGAGGGCGAGCTCTACAACCAGAGCCTGCTCACCACCTCCAAGAACCGCGTCAATGCGCTCGGCTACTTCGAGACGGTCAACATCACGACCGAGAAGGGCAGCGCCGACGACAAGCTCGTCGCCAAGGTGACGGTCAAGGAGCGCTCCACCGGAACGTTCCAGATCGGCGCCGGGTTCTCCTCCTACGAGAACCTCATCCTCACCGGACAGATCACGCAGAACAACTTCTTCGGGTGGGGGCAGACGCTCTCGCTGCAGGTGCAGTACTCGTCCATCCGGCAGCTCGGCCAGATCCAGTTCGTGGAGCCGTACTTCCTCGACTCGAAGTGGACCTTCGCCTTCGACCTGTACGCGACCGAGGGGTACTACACGACCTTCTCCCGCAAGGCGATCGGCGGATCCCTCACGTGGGGCTACGAGCTCAACGGGCTCGCCCAGTGGTGGAGGTGGGCCGAGAGCCTGGAGGACATGCGCCTCTTCGCGACCTACACGAACGAGTTCGTCACGGTGACCCCGACCACGACGGACATCCTGCTCTTCAACCGCTTCCGGTCTGGGACCACGAGCGCGCTGCGGCTGTCGCTGCAGTGGGACAAGCGGGACAACCGGCTCTTCCCGACCCGCGGCTTCTTCACGTCCGTCTCGGCCGAGGCGGCGCCGCCCGCGCTGGCGCCCTCCTTCCTCTTCGGCCAGCAGGTGAACCTGTTCACCCGCTACACGCTCGACACGCGCTACTACCACCCGCTCTTCTGGGGAGTCGTCGCGCGCGCCAAGGTCGCCGCGGGCTACATCGAGGCCTGGGACGGCGCCCATCCCATCCCGGTCTCGGAGTTCTACTACCTGGGCGGCATCAACTCGGTCCGCGGCTACCGGCTGCTCTCCATCTCGCCCACCGTGCCGGCCGGCGCGCAGCCGCGCCCCGACTCCGAGCTGTTCGACTTCGCGGGCGGCGGCAACAAGCAGGTCACCGTCAACCTCGAGCTGGAGTTCCCCATCTTCGAGAAGGTGGGTATCCGCGGGGTGGTGTTCTACGATATGGGGAACGCGTACAAGCCGGGGTATTTCCTGTCCGATCCAGACCACCCGGGGCTCGCCCTGTCGATGTTCAAGTCGGTCGGGTTCGGCTTCCGCTGGTTCAGCCCCATTGGACCTCTTCGCTTCGAGTGGGGTATTCCACTGAACCCCCGGAAGGATCCCATCACCGGGATCGCGATCGACTCTCCGGTCGACTTCCAGTTCACGATCGGCAACTTCTTCTAGCTTCACGTCGCGAGGAACCACGTCATGCGCACCACCGCAGCCCTCTCTCTCGTCGCCGCGCTCGCCCTGGGAGCCCTGCCCGCCCACGCGCGCGCCGAGGGCCGCATCGCCTTCGTCGACCTCCAGCGCGCCCTCAACAGCGTCGACGAGGGCAAGCTCGCGAAGGAGAGCCTGAAGCGCGAGTTCGACCAGAAGCAGAAGCTGCTCGACGACAAGAAGGCGGAGTTCGACCGCATGCGGCAGGACTTCGAGAAGCAGGCCGTCGTCATGAGCGACGACGCGCGCAAGCAGAAGCAGGGCGAGCTGGAGCGGAAGGGCATGGAGCTGCAGAGCTTCTTCGTGCAGCTGCAGAAGGAGCTCTCCGAGCGCGAGCGCGAGGCGACCCGCGGGATCTTCGACAAGATGCACGCCCTGGTGCGGGAGATCGCGGAGCAGGAGGGGGTGAGCGCGGTGGTGAGCGCCGAGGCGCTCGTGTACGCGGACCCGGCGCTCGACCTCACGAATGAGCTCGTCCGCAAGTACAACGCGCGCCACAAGCCGGGCGCGGCCGCCCCCACCGCCAAGAACGGGGAGAAGAAGCCCGCGGCGAAGAAGGAGGGGAAGTGACCTTTTCGCTCCGCGAGCTCGCGGAGCGGGTGGGGGGCACCGTCGAGGGCGAAGGCGACCTCACCATCACCCGGCTGATGCCGCTCGAGGAGGCCGGTCCCTCCGACCTCTCGTTCTTCGCGAACAAGAAGTACCGCCAGGCGTTCGAGGCGTCGCGGGCGGGCGCGGTGCTGGTCGAGCCGGACGAGACCGTGTCGGCCGGACGGACGGTCCTGAAGGTGAAGAACGCCTACCTCGCGTTCGCGAAGGTGGCGACGCTCCTCCACCCGCCGAGGGTCGCGATCCCGTTCGCGTCCGAGCAGGCGTTCGTACACCCGTCGGCGCGGGTCGACCCGAGCGCCGAGCTCATGCCCTTCGCCTTCGTGGCGGCGGGCGCGGTCGTGGGGCCACGCTGCATCCTCTACCCCGGGGCGTACGTGGGGGAGGGCGCCCGGCTCGGTGAGGACTGCGTCCTGTGGCCGAACGCGGTGGTGCGCGACCGCTGCGTCCTCGGCGACCGGGTCGTGCTCGAGCCCGGGTGCGTGGTGGGCTCGGACGGCTTCGGCTTCGCGTTCGATCCAGAGGGCGAGGCGGGCTCCGGCCCCCGCCACTACAAGGTGCCGCAGACCGGCACGGTGGTGGTGGAGGACGACGTGGAGCTCGGGGCCAACACCTGCGTCGACCGGGCCACGCTCGGCGTGACCCGCATCGGGCGCGGCGTGAAGATCGACAACCTGGTCCAGGTGGCGCACAACGTCGAGATCGGGCCGCTCTCGATCATCGTCTCGCAGGTGGGGATCTCCGGGTCCTCCAAGCTGGGGCCGGGAGTGATCGCGGCCGGCCAGGTCGGCATCGTAGGCCACGTCGAGATCGGCGCGGGCGCGAAGCTGCTCGCGCAGTCGGGGATCGCCAATGACGTCCCGGCCGGGGAGATGATGCTCGGAAGCCCGGCCCGCTCGCGCGGCTTGGCGCTGCGGATCGAGGCCACGCTCTCGCGCCTCCCCGAGCTGGCGAAGCGGCTGCGCGAGCTGGAGAAGAAGCTCGAGGCCCTGGAGACGAAACGGTGAGCCAGCCCATCCTCGACGTGAAGCAGATCCAGAAGCTCCTGCCCCACCGCTACCCGTTCCTGCTCGTCGACCGCGTGGTCGAGCTCGAGCCGAACAAGCGGGTGGTGGGCGTGAAGTGCGTCACGGCGAACGAGCCGTTCTTCGCCGGCCACTTCCCCGGCCATCCCGTCATGCCGGGCGTCCTCATCCTGGAGGCCCTGGCGCAAGCCTCCGCCCTCATGTCCCTCACCACCACGCCGGAGGAGCAGCGAGCCGGGAAGGTCATCTACTTCATGGCCATCGACGGGGCGCGCTTCCGCAAACCGGTGGTCCCAGGCGACGTCCTCGAGCTGCACTGCGAGATGCTGAAGAACAAGGGCAGCATCATCAAGGTGAAGGGTGAGGCCAAGGTCGACGGCCAGGTGGTGGCCGAGGGCGAGTTCATGGCCATGATGGCCGACGTCTAGAGGCGGGGAGCGAGCATGGCCATCCACCCCACCGCCGTCGTGGCGCCGGGCGCCCGCATCGACGCGAGCTGCGAGGTCGGGCCCTACGCCGTCATCGGGGCCCAGGTGAAGCTCGGGGCCGGCACGTCGGTCGGCGCCCACGCCGTCATCGAGGGCGACACCGAGCTCGGCCGGGGCAACCGCGTCTTCCCGCACGCGGTGCTCGGGCAGATCCCGCAGGACCTCAAGTACCGCGGCGAGCCCACCCGCATCGTCATCGGCGACCGCAACCAGTTCCGCGAGTTCGCCACCGTCCACATCGGCACCGCCGGAGGCGGCGGCGTGACCCGCATCGGCAACGACTGTCTGTTCATGGCGAACAGCCACGTCGCGCACGACTGCCAGGTGGGCGACCACTGCATCCTCGCCAACTCGGTGCCGCTGGCGGGCCACGTCACGCTCGAGGATCACGTCATCCTGGGCGGCCTCTCGGCCGTCCACCAGTTCACGCGCATCGGGCGCTTCGTCTTCGCCGCGGGCGGGTCGATCATCGTCCAGGACGTGGCGCCTTACTGCATGGTGCAGGGCGACCGCGCCGCGGTCATCGGGCTCAACACCACCGGCCTGCAGCGGAACGGCTGCTCGGACGAGCAGCTGGCCCGGATCAAGGACGCCTATCGGATCGTCTTCCGTCAGAAGCTCGGGCTGCGCGAGGCGTGCCAGCAGCTGCGGGTGGAGCTCGGCGGCCACGCCGAGATCGACCACCTGCTGGGGTTCCTGGAGAGCGTCGGGGAGCGGGGGCTGGTCAGGTAGGATCGTTCCCGGCGTTGCGGCTCGCTTACCCCGCCAGCGGGAGGGGCCCGGGAGAGGGGCGCGTCCACGGATGTCGACGATCGGTCTCATCGCGGGCAGCGGCCGCTTCCCGCTCCTCCTCGCCGAGAGCGCGCGGCGCGCTGGGCACCGGGTGATCGCGACCGGTTTCGTGCGCCAGACCCTGCCCGAGCTGGAGGCGGCCGTCGACGCGCTCACCTGGGTCAAGCTGGGCGAGTTCGGCAAGATCGCCTCGGCCCTGAAGCAAGGCGGCGCGTCCGAGGTGATCATGCTGGGCGGCGTCGCCAAGGTCCGCTACTTCCGCGACGCCTGGCTCGACGCCGCCGCGCTCAAGATCCTGGCGCAGGTGGCGATCCGCTCCGACGACAACCTGCTGCGCGCCATCGCGCGCTGGCTCGAGGAGCAGGGCCTGCCCGTGGTCGACGCCACGCCGTTCCTCGCCGACCGGGTCGCCCCTGAGGGCTTGCTCGGGCGGCGCGCGCCGTCGGAGGCGGAGTGGCGCGACGCGCGGTACGGGCTCGAGCTGGCGCGCGGCATCGGCAGGCTCGAGCTCGGGCAGACGGTGGTGGTGAAGGACGGCGTGGCCCTCGCGGTCGAGGCGCTGGAGGGCACCGACGCCTGCATCCGCCGCGGAGGCGAGCTGGCCGAGGGGGCGGTGGTGGCGAAGGCGGTGAAGCCCCAGCAGGACCGGCGCTTCGACCTGCCCGCGGTCGGTCCCGACACCGTCGAGGTGATGCGCGAGGTGAAGGCGCGCGTGCTGGCGGTGGAGGCCGGCGCCACGCTCGTGATGGACCGCGACGAGATGGTCCGGCGTGCGGACAAGGCGGGCATCGCGATCGTGGGCGTGAGGTGAGCGTGCCTTCGTGGGCGCGGGACGTCGCCGGTGGGGCGGAGCTCGACCTGCTCGTCCAGCCGAGGGCGTCGCGCACCCGCGCCGTCGGCGAGCACGACGGCCGCTTGAAGCTCCAGCTCGCGGCGCCGCCGGTGGACGGGGAGGCGAACGCGGCGCTGGTCGAGTTCGTCGCCGAGGCCCTCGGGGTGCGAAAGTCCGACGTCGCCATCGTGCGCGGGGACACCGGGCGCAGGAAGACGGTGCGGGTCGCGGGGGTGAGCGCGGCCGCGGCGGTCTCCGCGCTCATGGGCTGATAGAGCCCGCGGAGTCGCCCCCGCCGCTCTGCGCCCGCGCCCGCGCGCGCGTCGGCGCCCGTGCTCCGCGCCGCAACGTGGTGCGCGGGGCCGGAACGCGCACCTCCGAGATCTCCGCGCGGCTGCGGAATCTTGCTCCGCGCCGCCTCCGCGGCGCGGGGCTTCGGTCAGTCCTCGCCGCGAAAGTGGGCTCTTCGACGCGTTCCGGCGAGCTTGGTCCCCGATGCGGCGCTCCGCAATGGCGCCGCCGCGTGCGCGGGCGCTGCTCGGCGCGGACCGCCCAAGGCTTACATGCGCCCGCCAGGTCGTCAGCCTGGCGAGGCGCCTGCGCTCAAGAGTCGCGTGTGCGTACACGCGCCCGGTCGGGTAAGATGCGCGACCCTCATGGCACCTCTCCAGCACCGATTCCTGAAGGCGTGCCGGCGCGAGCCGGTCGATCGCATCCCCGTGTGGCTCATGCGGCAGGCAGGGCGCTACCAGGCCAGCTACCGGGCCGTCCGCGCCAAGGTGAGCTTCCTCGAGCTCTGCCGCTCCCCCGAGCTCATCGCGCAGGTCACCGCCGCGCCGATCGACGAGTTCGATCTCGACGCCGCGATCCTCTTCTCCGACATCCTCATCGCGCTGCCGGCGATGGGGCTCGACCTCTCGTTCGAGAAGGGCGAGAAGGGAAAGGGCGACGGTGGCCCGAAGATCGGGAACCCGGTCAGGACCCGCGGTGACATCGATGCGCTCCGGGTGCCCGACCCGGACAAGGACCTGGGCTACGTCCTCGACGGCGTGCGCGCCATCCGGCGCGTCCTCGCCGACCGCGTCCCGCTCATCGGGTTCGTCGGCGGCCCGTTCACGGTCGCCAGCTACGCGGTCGAGGGCGGGAGCCAGGGCTTTACCCGCCTCAAGACGATGCTCTACGCCGATCCGCAGGGGGCGCACGCGCTCTTCGAGAAGCTGACGCAGGCGGCCATCGTGCAGCTCGAGGCGCAGGTCGCGGCGGGCGCGCAGGCCGTCCAGATCTTCGAGAGCTGGCTCGGCGAGCTGGGGCGCGAGGACCTGGAGGAGTTCAGCTTCCCCTACCTCGCCCGCATCTCCGAGGCGCTGCGCAGGACGGGCGTCCCGACCATCTTCTTCGCGACCGGGATGTCGACGCACCTCGGCCCCATCGGCAAGCTCGGCTACGACGTGGTCTCGCTCGACTGGCGGTTGCCGCTCGAGGAGGCGCGCCGGCTGCTCCCCGCCGCGGTGGCCCTGCAGGGCAACCTCGACTCGACGTTGCTGCTCGGGCCGCAGGCGACGCTACTCGCCCGCGCGCGGCGCCTCCTGGAGGCGGTCGGCCACCAGCCCGGTTACATCTTCAACCTCGGCCATGGCATCCAGCCCCCGACTCCGCCGGAGAACGTGAAGGCGCTCGTCGAGGCCGTTCACGCCTTCCGGCCGTAGGAGCCCGCGCGTGATCCAGATCCCGTCGTTCCAGCTCATCAAGAAATACGACCGGCCCGGGCCGCGCTACACGAGCTATCCGACGGCGCCCGAATGGACGGACGCCTTCCAGGCGGACCGCTACGTCGAGCACCTCGCCCGCGCCGACGCCGACCAGGGGCCGCTCTCGGTCTACGTGCACCTGCCGTTCTGCCGGGAGATGTGCCGCTTCTGCGGCTGCAACGTCGTGGCGACGCACGACCGGAGCCGCGCCGACGCGTATCTCGACCTCCTCGAGAAGGAGGTGGCGCTCGTGGCGGCGAAGCTGCCCAACCGGCGCGCGGTCTCGCAGCTCCACTGGGGCGGCGGCACGCCCACCTTCCTCGACTCGAAGCAGCTCACGCGCTGCCACGACATCCTGGCCCGCCACTTCGAGTTCACGGCGGACGCCGAGAAGGCGATCGAGATCGACCCCGCCATCACCGCCAAGGAGCAGCTCGACACCCTCTCCGGGCTCGGCTTCAACCGGGTCTCGATGGGGGTGCAGGACTTCGACGCGAAGGTGCAGGAGGTCGTCGGCCGCATCCAGGGCGAGAAGGAGACGCGCGAGCTCGTCGAGCACGCCCGCAAGCTCGGCTTCAAGGGCGTGAACCTCGACCTCATCTACGGGCTGCCGTATCAGACCCCCGACACCTGGACGGACACGCTCGGGCGCATCCTGGCCATCCACCCCGATCGGATGGCGGTGTTCGGATTCGCCTACGTCCCCTGGTCGAAGCCGCACCAGCGGCTGCTCCCCCAGGAGGCGCTCCCGAAGACCGAGCAGCGCGTCGAGCTGTTCCTGGCCGCGGTGGACGCGTTCACCAAGGCCGGGTACCGGCTCATCGGGCTCGATCACTTCGCGCTCGAGTCGGACGAGATGGCCAGGGCGCAGCGCGAGGGGTACCTCACCCGTAACTTCCAGGGCTACACGGTGCGTCCGGCCGCGGACACGGTCGCCTTCGGGATGAGCTCCATCTCGGACATCGGCGGCGCTTACGCCCAGAACTCCCACCGGCTGAAGGACTGGGGCGACAAGGTGGCGGCGGGCGAGATCCCGGTCGAGCGCGGGGCCAGCGTCAGCGCCGACGACGTCATGCGGCGCTTCGTCATCAACCGCGTCATGTGCCTGCTCAGGCTCGACCTGCGCGAGGTCGAGCAGAAGTTCGGACCGCAGGCGCGGGCCGACGTCGCCACCTCCCTCCGGAAGGGCGTCGACGAGCTGGTTCAGGACGGGCTGGTGACGTTCGACGGCGAGGTGCTCCGGGTGCTGCCGCTCGGGCAGCTCCTCGTCCGCAACGTCGCCATGCTGTTCGACGCCTACCTCGACAAGGAAGGCGGCAAGAAGCAGTTCTCGCGGACGGTCTAGATGAAGACCGCGGTCTTTCTCATGAACCTGGGCGGTCCGCGCAACCTGGCGGAGGTCGAGCCCTACCTGTACGAGCTCTTCCTCGACGTGCTCCCCGTGGGACTCGGACCGCTCAAGCGGCCGCTGGCGTGGCTCATCGCGAACCGGCGAGCGCCCTCGTCGGCGGAGAAGTACCAGCTCATCGGTGGCCGCTCGCCGCTCGTCGAGCGAACCGAGGAGCAGGCGCGGGCGCTCGCCAGCGCGCTCGGGCCCGGGTTCTCCTGCCATCTCGCGATGCGCTGCGGCCACCCCTCCACCGAGGAGGCGGTGCGCGAGGCGCTCGCCGCCGGCGCGGAGCGGGCGCTGGCGCTCCCGCTGTACCCGCAGTGGGCGAACGCCACGACCCGCAGCTCGCTCGCGGAGCTCCGCCGGCGCTGGCCGAAGGACCGGCCGCTCGCGGAGGTCTGCACCTGGCACGACCACCCGGGCTGGCTCGAGGCGTGCGCCGGGACAGTGCGGGAGGCGCTGGCCGAGCTGCCTGAGGCGGCGCGGGGCGAGGCGCTGGTCGTCTTCAGCGCGCACGGTCTGCCCGTGAGCGAGGTCAAGAAGGGCGATCCGTACCCGCGGTACATCGAGGTCTCGGCGCGGGGCGTCGCCGAGCGGCTGGGGCTCGGCGCCGGTCGCTGGCAGGTCACGTACCAGAGTCGGATCGGGCCGACGAAGTGGCTCGGCCCCGACACGGTCGAGTTCCTCGAGCGGGCCGCCCGGGGCCGCGCCATCGTGACCGTGCCCATCGCCTTCGTCTCGGAGCACCTCGAGACGCTCTACGATCTCGACATTCTCGCACGCGAGGCGGCGACGAAGGGCGGGGCGATCGCCTATGCCCGGGCGAAGGCCGTCGGGACACGGCCGGAGTTCGTGTCGGCGCTGGCCGACATCGCCCGGGCCGCGCTGGCCGCGCCGCAGCGCGCTGCCTGAAGGATTATGGCCCAGCGACCCGGCGAAACCGGTGACCTCTTCGCGCAGGTCCGGCCGCGCCCGCTCGGCGTGGGGGAGCTGACCCGGCTGCTCCGCGCGCAGGTCGAGCCTCGCTTCAGGGACGTGTGGGTGGCGGGCGAGGTGGCGAATCTCCGGCGCCAGGCGAGCGGCCACGTCTACTTCGCGCTCAAGGACGACGAGGCCTCGATCGGCGCGGTGCTGTGGGCATCGCAGGCGCGGCGCGTTCCGTTCGCGCTCGAGGACGGGCTCGAGGTCGTGGCGCGCGGGTTCATCGAGATCTATCCCCCCCATGGGAAGTATCAGCTCGTCCTCCAGGAAATAGAGCCGCGCGGCGAGGGAGCGCAGGCGCTCCTGCTGAAGCAGATCAAGGAGCGGCTGCAGCAGGACGGGCTGCTCGATCCCGCCCGCAAGCGCCCGCTCCCGTTCCTGCCGCGCCGCGTCGGCGTCGCGACGAGCCCGACCGGTGCCGCGCTGCGCGACTTCCTGCGCGTGCTCCACGGTCGTTTCCCGAGCATGCCGGTGCTCGTGGCGCCGTGCCGGGTGCAGGGGGAGGGTGCGCCGGCGCAGGTGGCGGCGGCCGTCCGCGGGCTGTGCCGGGCCGGCTGCGACGTGGTGGTCGTGACCCGGGGCGGGGGCTCGCAGGACGACCTCAGCGCGTTCAACGACGAGCGGCTCGCGCGCGCGCTCGCCGCCTGCCCGGTGCCCCTGGTGAGCGCGGTCGGGCACGAGGTCGACTTCACGGTGGCGGACCTCGTCGCCGACGTCCGGGCCGCCACCCCCACCCATGCCGCGCAGCTCGTGGTACCGGTCAAGGCCGAGCT
>DATLJU010000043.1:0-18403 GCA_035538735.1 Anaeromyxobacteraceae bacterium
GAAGCCGGCGGCGGCCGCGGTGACGGCGCGCGCCGCCGAGATCGCGTCGCGCGCGGCGGTGTCGGATGCGGCCGGCGTGAGCCGAGCCCACGCCGCGCTGGCGTGGTGCAAGGCCGGGAGGAGCAGGGCGGGGAAGAGGCCGATGACGACGCACGCCGCGGCGAGCGCGGCCATGGGCGCGAGCATCGCGCGCGGCGCCTCGTGCGGACGCGTCTCGAGGTCGGAGCGGGGCGAGCCGAGGAACACCGTGCCGACCACCTTGGCGAAGCAGGCGGCGGCGAGGCCGCCGACGAGCGCCAGCGCCGGGGCGGCCAGCGCCGTCCACGCGACGACGGGAGCCGCCGACGACAGCGCGCGGAGCGAGCCCAGGTAGACGAGCCACTCGGAGACGAAGCCGTTCAGCGGCGGCAGCCCGCTGATCGCGACGGCGCCGAGCAGGAACAAGCCCGCCGTGAACGGCATGGCGCGCGCCAGGCCGCCCAGTCGATCGAGCTCGCGCGTGCCGCAGGCGTGGTCGACGGCGCCGGCGCCCAGGAAGAGCAGCGCCTTGAAGAGCGCGTGGTTCACGACGTGGAGCGCGCCCCCGGCGAAACCGAGCACGGCCAGGGCGGGGTCGCCCACCGCGCGGCCGACGAGCGCCAGGCCGAGGCCCATGGCGATGATGCCGACGTTCTCGACCGAGTGGTAGGCGAGCAGCCGCTTGAGGTCGTGCTGCGCCAGGGCGAAGGCGACCCCGAGCACGGCCGAGACGGCGCCGGCGACGAGGAGCGCGAGCCCCCACCATGCCGGCGGCGCGGCGAAGAGGCCGGTCACGCGGAGGAGGCCGTAGAGGCCCGTCTTGAGCAGGACGCCCGACATGATCGCGGAGACGTGGCTCGGGGCGGCCGCGTGCGCGCCGGGCAGCCAGAAGTGGAGCGGCATCAGCCCGGCCTTGATGCCGAACCCGCCGAGCGCGAGCAGGAACACGCCTGGCGTCGCGGCCAGGCCGGCCTGCGCGATGCGCCCGAAGTCGAAGGAGCCGGCCGCGCTCCCGAGCACCGAGAAGAGCGCGAAGAGCGCCAGCGTGCCCACGTGCGTCGCCGTGAGGTAGACGAAGGCGGCGCGCTGCGCGTCCTGCTTCTCGTGCTCGGTGAAGACGAGGAGGAAGCCCGACAGCGCCATGACTTCCCAGGCGGCGAGGAACGCCATCGCGTTCGCGGCCACGACGACGAGCGCCATCGCGCCGGTCACGAGCCCGTAGAGGAGCTGCAGCCGTACCGCCTGCGCGCCGCGGCGCGCCTGCGGGAAGTATGCGATGCCGTACACCGACCCCGCGGCCGGCAGCGCGAACACCGGCAGCAGGAACAGCGCGGCGAGGGCGTCGAGCCGGAGCGCGAGCGAGCCCCCCGGGACGCTCCAGCGCGCGTGGACCTCGGTGGCGCCGCCCGTCCAGAGCGTCGTCGCCGCGCCGGCGACCCCGAGCGTCGCGCCCGCCACCAGCACCGCGCTGGCGGCGCGCTGGGCCAGCTCCGGAGCGCGCCGCAGCGCCAGCGACGCGAGCCCGGAGCAGGACGTCAGCGCGAGGCCGGCGATGACGAGGGCGAGGCTCATGACGAGCGCAGGGCGAGCAGGGCGGCCAAGGCGACGAGGGTCGCGACGGTGTAGACGAGCTGCAGGTTGAGTCGCTGGGCCTGGTAGCGGCGCAGGCGGCTCGCCCGGTCGCCGAGGCCGCGGAAGAGGGGATCGAAGAGCCGCGTGCGGGCCGGATCGCGGGACTCGAACCGGGCGGCGGCGCGCGCGGGCAGGACGCCCTTCGGCGGGACGATCCGGCCGCGCGGCTGGAAGGCGCGGGGGGCGAGGCCGGACAGGAAGAGCTGCGCGAACGAGGCGCCGGTGTACTGGACGCGGGCGTCGGGCCGGGTGTAGCCGCAGCCCCACGTCTCGCTGGCCACGACCTCGCGGCGGTGGCGGGCGCGGGCCGCCTGGACGGCCAGCGCGACGGCGGCGAGCAGCAGCGCCGCGAACGCCAGGCGAATGGGGAGCGCCAGCGCGTGGAGCGCGGGCGCGAGCTGGCCCGCGGCGCCCGGCGCGCCGCTCACCTGGGCGACGGCGGGGGCGGCGAATCGGAGCGCCAGGTCCGGGAGCAGCCCGAGCCCCACGCAGAGCGCCGCCAGGCCCGCGAGCGGGCCCCACAGCCCCGCCGCCGGCTCGTGCGCCGCCGCGGCCTGAGGGCTGCGCGGCGCGCCGAGGAGCGCCACGCCGCCGACCCGCGTGAAGGCGATCGCCGCCACGCCGCCCACGAGCGCCAGCGTCGCGACCGCGACCCACGCCAGGATCGACGCGCCGCCGGGCGCGGTGACCGCTGATCTCAGCAGCCCCAGGTAGACGAGCCACTCGGAGGAGAAGCCGTTCAGGGGCGGCAGCGCCGCCAGCGCGGCGAGCCCGAGGAGGAGGAGGCTCGCCGTGCGCGGCAGGCGCGCCAGCAGCCCGCCCATCCGCTCGATGTCGCGGCCGTGAGCCGCATGCGCCACGGCCCCGGCGCCCATGAAGGCGAGGCCCTTCATGGCCGCGTGGTTCCACACGTGCAGGAGCGCCCCGGCCCACGCCAGCGCCGCGGTGGCGCGCTCGCCGCGTGCGGCCGCGAACACCGCCAGCCCGATGCCCAGCGCGATGATCCCGACGTTCTCCACGCTCGAGTAGGCGAGGACGCGCTTGAGATCGCGCTGCCCGAGCGCGAGGGTGATGGCGACGAGCGCGCCCGCGAGTCCCACCCCGGCGAGGACGAGCCCGAAGCCCGCCGGCGCCGGCGCGAGCCACAGCAGGACACGCACGATCCCGTAGACACCGGTCTTGATCATGATGCCGGAGAGGAGCGCCGAGATGTGGCTCGGCGCCGCCGGGTGCGCCTCCGGCAGCCAGACGTGGAGCGGGACGAGGCCCGCCTTCGTCCCGAATCCCACCAGGGCGAGCCCGAAGAGGAGCGCGGCCGGCGCGGCAGTGGAGCCCCGCAGCGCGGCGAACGCCTCGAAGTCGAACGACCCCGCCTCGCGCCCGAGCAGCACGAACAGCGCGAACAGGAACGCGGTGCCGAGGTGGGAGGCGACGAGGTAGACGAGGCCGGCGCCCCGCACCTCGGCGTCGTCGTGCTCGAACACGACGAGCAGGAACGAGGCGACCGCCATGACCTCCCAGGCGACGAGGAAGAGCACCGCCTGGCGCGCCGAGAAGACGAGTGCGATCGACGCGAGGAGAAGATTTTGGAAGAAGAGGAAGGCCGGGAGCCCGCGGCGCCCCAGGTGCGGCCGCATGTACGTCTGGCCGTAGAGCGCGGCGGGGATCGCGAGCGCGAAGAGCGCCACCTGGAAGAAGGCGGACAGCGGATCGAGCCCGACGCGGAAGGAGGCGAGCGGCGCCGTCCAGGCGAGCGCGAACCGCTCCTCTCCGCCCGAGGCGAGGGCGGCGCCGGCGGCGACGAGGCCGAGCGCGCTGCCGCCCACCGCGGTGGCGGTGCCGACGCGCAGCGCGACGGCCGGCCAGCGCGCGAGGAGGACCGCGGCGAGCCCGCCCGAGACGAGCAGGGCCAGCGCGGAGAGGTGGAGGATCACGTGCTTTCCTCACCGCGCCCGGCGCGGCGTCGCTCGAGCGCCGCCTCGACGCGATCGAAGGCATCGACGAGCGCCGCCTCGGGGGCGCGCGCGGCGATCAGCTTCGGCACCTCCGGATCCCCGAGCGCCGCCGCGATCACGGCGAGCAGGTGGAGGTGGACGCGCATCGAGGGTGACACGATCGTGAAGAGGGTGTGCACCGGCGCGCCGTCGAGCGCGTCGTACTCGACGGGTTTCGCCAGGTAGGAGACCGCCACCGTCGGCGCGGGCACCCGCAGCACGATGGGGTTGCGGGGGTGGGGGATGGCGATGCCGTGGCCGAGCCCCGTCGAGCCCAGGTGCTCTCGCGCGAGCAGCATCTGGTAGAGGAAGTCGCGGTCGAGGCCGGCAGGCAGGCGCAGCGCGGCGACGACCGCGCGCAGCACCGAGGCCTTGTCGACGCCGGGCACGTCGTGCTGGACGCCGCCTGCGCGGACGGCGTCGGAGAGGCGCGGCAGGGCCGGGGCGCCTTCCTCGGGGCCCGTCAGCATCTCGGGCGGTACCCGGATGCCGCGCGCCGACGCAAACTCGAGCAGGTCGACCCGATCGAACTGCCACTGGTCATGGACCCGCCGGGCGGAGATCTCGCCGCGGCGGACCCACCGCGAAAGCGTGGCGTCGTCCACGCCCAGGAACCTGGCTGCGGAGCGGAGGTCGAGCGGTGTCATCGGCGCGAAGCGGAGCCTGAGGAGCGGGGCCTGAGGGGGCCTCACCACCCGTACGCCCCGGACACTACTCGTCAGCCGATCGTCACGCAAGGACGCGCGGCGCGCCGGGGCGAGCTCCGTCCGCGACCACGGCGCCCGGAGCGGCGTCGGCGGCCCGCCGCTGCGCCACCTCGACCACCTCGCCCGCAGCGCGCAGCTCGGGACGTTCCGGAGTGCCGAAGTTGCCCACCAGCGCCCGGCCGTTGGCGACGCCGATGCGGACTGCGAGGCGTGGCGCCGCGTGACCGGCCTCCAGCTCGTGGGCCCGGGCGAGCAGCGCCTCGGCGCAGCGTGCCGCGCGACCACCGGCATCGTTCGGCGCGTTCACCAGCCCGAACACCGCGAGCAGGCCACCCCCGAGCTGCTCCTCCACGGCCGCGCCCTCGGCGCGCGCCGCGGCCGCGAGCGCGCTCTGCAGTCCGAGGATCCGCAGCGCCACCTCCGGCGCGGGCCGGCCGGCCGCCAGCGCCTCGACCCCGTACAGCGCGACGGCGAGCGCGCCCACGCCGTTGCACACCGCGGGCTCGAGCGGATCGCGGTCGCCGACCTCCGTCGCGAGGAGCGGCGCAGCGGCCGCCTCGTCGAGGTGGCGGAGGAGGCGCTCCCGCACGCCGTCCGAGGCGCGGGAGCGCTCGGCGATGCGCAGCCGCTCCACGGCCAGCGCGGCCTGGAACCCGACCAGGGTGGCGAGCTCGAGGTCGTCCGCGTTGAACGCGTCGGCGAGGCCTCGCTCGAGCAGCAGCACGCCGAGGATCCGGTTGTCCGCCCAGATCGGCGCGCAGATGCAGGACCGGATCCCCTGCGCGATCACCGACTGGCTCTGCGCGAACCGGAGATCCTGCTGCGCGTCGAGGGTGAGGATGCCCGCGCGGCTGCGGAGCACGGCGTCGACGAGCGTGGCGGAGCGGCGCGGAGGGGCGTCGGCCGGCTCGGCCGCGACCGGGGTGAGCTCGCCGCGCTCGTCCATGAGGAGCACGCTCGAGCTCTCGGCGCCCACGGCGCCGGCGAGGACGCGCAAGAGCCGCCCGAGCGCGTCCGGGAGCGTGCTCGCGCCCAGCTGCGCCCGCCCGATCTCGTTCAGCACGCCCATCTGGCGCCGGCCGATGCCTCCCGGGCCGGACGCCCCGCGCAGCGTCTCGCGCCGCGGGTCGCCTCCGCGCACCGGCACGACGGGCTGGGCGATCGACGTGGCGGCGGGCGGCCCGGCCGAAGCGAACGGGGCCACCCCGCTCTCGGCGGAGAGGTCCGCGATGTAGCGGATGATGGTGCGCTGGTCGGAGAGGATGCCGGGCGGCGGCGTCGGCTCGGCGTGCGTGCGGAGCTCGGCCGAGGTCTTGCCGAAGCGCAGCCGCGCGCCGGGCTGGATCGCCGCCTCGTGCACCCGCTGCTCGTCGACGAAGGTGCCGTTCCTGCTGTCGAGGTCCACGACCCACAGCTGGTCCCCGCGTCGCTCGAACAGCGCATGCATGCTCGAGATCCAGGGATCGGCCACCTGGACGTGGCACTCCGGCGAGCGCCCCAGCACGGTGGGCACGTCGGGCAGGAAGAAGACCGTCCCGCCGCAGATGCCATTCACCACGAAGAGCTCGGCCACGGATCCTCAGTCAGGGAGAGAGGGTCGGAAGGATAGCCCAGCTTCGGGCGGAGCGCCGACAGGGACCTGCCTCGACATGCCGCAAGGTGCGTTCCGCACGCACCGGAGCGCGTGGAAGGCTCCCATCTCGCAGGTCGAGCCGCTTCATCCCCTCTTCAGGATGACGCGCGCTCGGGACGGGTCCGCGGCCCGCCCGACACTACACGGCGGCGCGCCGCGGGCGCATCACGGCCCCGCCGATGACCAGCAGCACCACCGCGCCGATGAGGCTTCCCAGCCACCCCGCGCCTTGCATCTCCTGTACGGAGTGACCGCTGATCGCGGAGGCCACGAGGCCCCCCACGAGCGAGCCGGCGACCCCGAGCAGCGTCGTCATGATGAAGCCCATCTGCTGGCGCCCGGGCACGATCGCGCGCGCCAGGAGCCCGATCACGAACCCGAACACGATCCAAGCGAGGATTCCCATCCGGATCCCCCTTCTCGCGCAACGTAGGACCCGGTCGCCGGGTCGGCACGCCCGGCCGCAGCCTCCACCGCCGCTCGCTTTACCGTGGAGGAGACGTTCGCTAGAAGGAGCCGGTGAAGACGCTCGCCGCCGCGCTCGCCCTGCTGGCAGCCGCTCCAGCCTGGCGCGTCGAGGTGGCGTCGCACGGCGGGGCGTCGGGACGCGGCGCGGGCGCGGTCAAGATCTCCTCGAGCGGCGACGCCGAGGTGGTGACGCCGTCGGGCCAGCGCTGCCGCGTGCGGCTCGCCCGCTCCGAGCTCGAGCGCCTCGAGCGGGCGGTGCGGAGCGCCCAGCCCGGGCGCTGGCGACCTCGCTACTTCCTGCCGGACAATCCCACCGGCTGCTGCGACCAGACCGCGACCACGCTCGCGCTGCTGCGCGGTCCCCGGGCAGAGCTCCGGTCCGTCACGGGCTGGTTCGACGAGAGCCGGCAGCTGGTCCCGGCCGACGCGCTGGCCCTGCACGATGCGGCGATGGACGCGGCGGCAGCGCATCAAGGCTGTCCAGCACGTTGACGCCACGGCGGTCTCGACTCGTGGTAAAAGCTCGCCTCCTGGTCCAACCGGGGCCTCCCGCGAACATGGAGCGGCGCGTCGTGGGCCCGATCCCTAAAAAGAGGGGCGATCCCCCCCGCCGGTGACCTCGCATGAAATCGAAGACCAAGCTCTGGCTCGTCGTCATCGCTTCCGTCCTGGTCGCGGTGACGGCCATCGTCAGCATCAAGGCGGGTCAGATCATGAGCATGATCAAGGCCGGCAAGGCGTTCGTCCCACCGCCCGAGTCGGTCACCTCTGCCGTGGTCGAGGCGTCGCAGTGGGAGGCGACCCGGGAGGCGATCGGGTCGCTCGTCGCGGTGCGCGGCGTGACGGTCGGCGCCGAGCTGCCGGGGACCATCCGCGAGCTGGGGTTCGACTCCGGGGCCACGGTGAGGCGCGGCCAGATGCTGGTCAAGCTCGACACCACCACGGAGGAGGCCCAGCTGGCCGCGGCGCGGGCGGACTCCGCCCTGGCCAAGGCGACGCTGGCGCGCGCGCGGGCGCTGCGCGAGGGCGGCGCCAACACGCCCGCCGATCTCGACGCCGCCGAAGCGCGCGCGCAGCAGACCGCCGCGACCGTCGTGAGCCTCGAGACCACCATCGCCAAGAAGAGCATCCGCGCGCCGTTCGACGGCCGGGTGGCGATCCGCCAGGTGGAGATCGGGCAGGTGGTGGCGGCGGGCACCGCGATCGCCTCGCTCCACTCCGTCTCCCCCATCCACGCCGAGTTCTCGCTACCGCAGCAGGCGCTGGCGGAGCTCGCCGTCGGCCAGCGGGCGCGCATGCGCACGGACGCCTTCCCCGGCGAGCGGTGGGAAGGCCAGGTGACCACCGTGAACCACGAGGTCGATCCGGCCACCCGCAACGTGCGCGTCCGCGCGACGTTCCTGAACGGCGACGGACGGCTGCGCCCGGGGATGTTCGTGACCGTGGAGGTGCTCTCCGGCGAGAGCCGGCCGGTGCTCCTCCTCCCCGCCACGGCGGTGCTCTTCGCCCCCTATGGCGACTCGGTGTTCGTGCTGGAGGAGAAGAAGGACCCCGCGTCGAGCAAGACGACCACCGTGGTGCACCAGACGTTCGTCCGGCTGGGCGAGAGGCGGGGTGACTTCGTGGTGGTCACGTCCGGCCTCTCGGCCGGGCAGCGCATCGTCAGCAGCGGCGCCTTCAAGCTGCGCAACGGGGCGGCGGTGGTGGTGAACGACTCGCTGGCGCCGGCGGCCGAGCTCACGCCGCGGACCGCGGAGGAGTGACCGGCGCCATGCGGTTCACCGACCTCTTCATCCGCCGGCCCGTCATCGCGATCGTGGTGAACCTGCTGATCGTGATCGCCGGCGTGCAGGCGATGCGGACCCTCAACGTGCGGCAGTACCCGCGCAGCGAGAACGCCGCCATCGCCATCACGACCGTCTACGTCGGCGCCAGCGCCGAGCTGGTGCGCGGCTTCATCACGACGCCGCTCGAGCGCGTCATCGCGTCGGCCGACGGGATCGACTACCTCGAGTCGGAGAGCAAGCTGGGCCTCTCCACCATCCGCGCCCACCTCCGGCTCGACTACGACGCCACCAAGGCCCTGTCCGAGATCAGCTCCAAGGTGGACCAGGTCCGCCGGGACCTCCCTCCCGAGGCGGAGATCCCCGTCCTCAACATCGAGTCGACCGACAGCCAATTCGCCTCCGCCTACCTGAGCTTCTCCTCCGACCTGCTCAAGCAGAACGAGATCACCGACTACCTGGTGCGCATCGTGCAACCGCGGCTCTCGGCCATCGAGGGCGTGCAGCGGGCCGACATCCTGGGCGCTCGCACGTTCGCGATGCGGATCTGGCTCAAGCCGGATCGCATGGCGGCCCTCGACGTCAGCCCCGCCCAGATCCGTCGCGCGCTCACGCAGAACAACTACCTCGCCGCGGTGGGGCAGACGAAGGGCGCGCTCGTCCAGGTGAACCTCACCACGAACACGGATCTCCGCTCGGTGAAGGAGTTCCAGCAGATGGCCATCCGCGAGAAGAACGGCGCGGTGGTGCGGCTCTCGGACGTCGCCGACGTGGTCCTGGGCGCGGAGGACTACGACAGCGCCGTCAACTTCAGCGGCCAGACGGCGGTGTTCGTGGGCATCTGGGCGCTCCCCAACGCCAACTCGCTCGACGTCATCAAGCGCGTGCGCGCCGAGATGACGGCGCTGCAGAAGGAGATCCCCGAGCAGATCAAGGCGGTCATCGCCTATGACGCGACGAGCTACATCCAGAGCGCCATCCACGACGTGGAGTCGACCCTCCGCGATACGCTGCTCATCGTCATCGTCGTCATCTTCCTGTTCCTCGGCTCGCTGCGGTCGGTGCTGGTGCCGGTGGTCGCCATCCCCGTCTCGCTCATCGGCGGCGTGTTCCTGATGCAGGCGTTCGGGTTCACGCTGAACCTGCTCACGCTGCTCGCCATCGTGCTGTCGGTCGGCCTCGTGGTGGACGACGCCATCGTCGTGGTGGAGAACGTGGAGCGGCACCTGCGCGAGGGGCTCTCTCCGGTCGACGCGGCGCTGCAGGGGGCGCGCGAGCTCGTCGGCCCCATCGTCGCGATGACGATCACGCTGGCGGCGGTCTATACGCCAATCGCCTTCCAGGGCGGGCTCACGGGCTCGCTGTTCCGCGAGTTCGCCCTCACGCTGGCGGGCGCCGTGGCGATCTCCGGCGTCGTGGCGCTGACGCTCTCGCCCGTCATGTCGTCCGCGCTGCTGCGCAGGGAGCAGGAGGAGCACGGGCTCGCCGGCCGCATCAACCGCGGCTTCGAGCGGCTGCGCGCCACGTACGTCCGGCAGCTCGACGCGGTGCTGCGGGCGCGCGGCGCCATCTACTTCGCGTGGGCGGTGGTGAGCGTCCTCGCGGTGCTCATGTTCTGGCAGTCGCCCAAGGAGCTGGCGCCCACCGAGGACCAGGGCGTCATCTTCGGGGTGCTCAACACCCCCGCGAACTCCACCATCGACCAGCTGCGCCCGTCGACGCGAGCGATCGACAAAACCGTCCGCTCGCTCCCCGAGTCCGAGTTCACGTTCCAGATCACGTTCCCCAGCTCGGGCTTCTGGGGCGTGGGGCTGAAGCCGTGGGACCAGCGGAAGCGCTCCGCGGGCCAGCTGCTCCCCGAGGTGGGGGCGAGGGTGGCGGCGATCCCCGCCGTCCAGACCTTCCCGATCCTGCCGCCGGCGTTGCCAGGCGGCGGCAACTTCCCGGTGGAGTTCGTGCTCGCCTCCACCGCCGAGACCCCGGAGATCCTCGGGTTCGCGAAGCAGCTCCAGGAGAAGGCGACCACGAGCGGGCTGTTCGCCTTCCCGCCGCTCATCGACGTCAAGATCGATCAGCCCGAGACCGCGCTCGAGATCGATCGCGACAAGGTGGCGGAGCTCGGACTCGACCTGCAGACCGTCGGCCAGGACGTCGCCGCGGCGGTGGGTGGCAACTTCGTGAACCGCTTCAGCATCGGCGGCCGCAGCTACAAGGTCATCCCGCAGCTCGTGCGCGGGGAGCGGCTCACCCCGGAGCAGCTGCAGGACCTGTACGTGACCGGGCCGAACGGGCAGCTCATCAGGCTCTCGTCCATCGCCACGCTGCGAGACACGGTCACGCCGCGCACGCTGAACCGCCTCCAGCAGCTCAACTCGGTGAAGATCAGCGGCGTGGCGGTGCGCCCGCTCGACGAGGCGCTCGGGTTCCTCGAGGCCGAGGCGGCCAAGATCCTCCCGCGCGGCTATGCCATCGACTACACCGGCGAGTCGCGGCAGCTCCGCACCGAGGGGAACAAGTTCCTGTCCGCCTTCACGCTGGCGGTGATCCTGATCTTCCTGGTGCTGGCCGCGCAGTTCAACAGCTTCCGGGATCCGTTCGTCATCCTGGCCGGCTCCGTCCCGCTCGGCATGTTCGGCGCGGCCCTGATGACCTTCCTCAAGATGCCCAACCCCAACCTGCCGTCGATCACCATCGGCTGGACCACCACCCTCAACGTCTACTCGCAGGTGGGGCTGGTCACGCTGGTGGGGCTCGTCTCGAAGAACGGCATCCTCATCGTCGACTTCGCCAACAAGGCGCAGCTCGAGGGGATGAGCAAGTTCGACGCGGTGAAGAGCGCCGCGGCCACGCGCCTCCGCCCCATCCTCATGACGAGCGTGGCCACCGTCGCCGGCCACTTCCCGCTCACACTCGTGAGCGGACCGGGCGCGGCGGCGCGCAACAGCATCGGCCTCGTGCTGGTGGCCGGGATGGCCGTCGGGACGGCGTTCACGCTCTTCTTCGTGCCCGCCATCTACCTGCTCATCGCGCGCGACCGGCGCGCCGGTCAGGCGGCGTCGGTCTCGGGGAGCTCGAACGACTCCGACTTGGTGAGCTCGCCCAGCACGACCGTGGCGTAGGAGCCGCGCGGGAGCTCGAAGCGGGCGCGGTAGCCGCCCTCCACGGTCTCGAGCGCGATCGAGACGGGGAGGCGGCCCGCCCGGCGCGTCCCCTCGGTCTCGCCGCCGCCGCGGGCCAGCTCGGCCGGCCCGATCCCCTCCGCCGCGAGGAGCCGTTCCTCGCGGCGGAGCGCCTCGCCCTCGGCCGGGCGCAGCTTGTGCCCGAACATCGGCCCCGCCGGCGAGATCTCGAACCGCTCGACGCGCGGGCCGTCGACGGCCGGGTCCTGGCACGTGAACACGCCCCCCGAGTCGAGCTTCTTCAGCACGTCTCCCTGGAGCGCCGTCGCGAACAGGCCGTCGCGGAGCCGCTCGGCCAGCCACGCGTTGAAGAGGCTCGACTGCCAGGCGGAGAGCACGAGGCGCCGCAGGAAGCGGTCGCGCGCGGCGCGGCGCACCTCGGGGTCCCCGGTCTGCCCTCGGAGGAGCATGCGGCCGAGCTCCGCGTTGCGCCCGGCCGCGCCGAAGCGCTGAGCGCCGAAGAAGTTCGCCATCCCGCGGGCGGCCAGCGCGTCGGCGCAGGCGCGGGCGCGGGCCAGATCCCCGCCGCGCACCACCGTCGTGAAGACGTTCCCGCGCAGGTGGCCGGTCCGGAGCTTGTTCTGGTGTCGCGACGCCTCGAGGACGCGGAACCCGTCGCCGGCGAGCGAGGCCGGATCCGGATCGCACGCGACGGGGAACGAGAGCCACTGCGTCGTCACGGCGGCGCGGTCCTTGAGCCCGGCGTAGCCGGCCTCGCGGTCGGGGACCGCGAGCGCGGCCGCCAGCGCGCGCACCACGTCGCGGGTGGTGCGGTCGCGCTTCTCGACGCGCAGCCACAGGTGCGGACCGGTCCCCTGCGGCAGGTAGGCGGGGACCTCGTCGACGCGGAAGTCCTCCGGCGACGCCTTCACCGCGCCGCCCGATCCGGGGAGGTCCGCGGTGATGAGCGCGTGGCCGCGCGGATCGGTGTCGGTGTGGGGCGCCATGCCGTCAGTCGCGCTCGAAGCGGCCCGCGCGCATCCACTCCTCCTCGTCCTCGAGCGCGAACTGGAGTATCGCGTTCACGTCGCGGACGGGGCCGAGGTCGAGCCGGCGCCCGTTCAGGAACAGGGTGGGGGTGCCGACGAGCCCGGCGGCGCGCGCCTCGGCCTGCGAGGCCGCGATGCGGGCCCGGTCCCGGCCCTCCGCGATCGCGGCGAGCAGGTCGTCCGGGTCCGCGCCCAGCGCGCGCGCGTCGGCGGCGAGGTCGTCGTCCGAGAGCTGGTGCGGGTGCGCGAAGAGGCGGTCGTGCATGGGCCAGAACAGGCCGTGGGCGCGGGCCCACTCCCCCGCCAGCGCCGCCTCCATCGCGCGCGGGTGGCTGGCGATGGGGAACGGCTTGCAGAAGAGCTTCACGCGCCCCTCGTGCTCGCGCACGAATCGCTCCAGCTCGGGGCGCAGCGCCTGGCAGAAGGGGCAGGCGAAGTCGGAGAACTCGACCAAGGTCACCCGGGCGTCGGCGCTGCCGAGCGGTGGACCGAACCCGGAGAGGTCGAGCTTCGCCCGCCGGCTGGCGTCGAACGCCGAGTAATAGGCCGTGAGCGCCTTCAGCACCTCGCCCGCGCCGAGCCCCTGGCCGGCGAGGCGCACCACCAGCGAGGCCATCCGCGGGGCGTGCTTGCAGCCCTTGTGCTCGCGCAGACAGCCCGCCAGCGTGTGCGGGCACCCGCAGTGGCAGAACTCGTCCGCCGCGACGCGCCGCACCACCTCCGCCTGGGCCGGCGTGAGCTCGGACAGGTCGACGCCGGGCAGGTCATCAGCGGGTGGCGCGGCGATCGCGGAGACGGGGGCGGCCGCGACGACGGCGAGGAGGAGGCCGAGGACGGCCGCGCGGGGGAGGTGCATGAGGTCGGGCTCCGGGAGTCGGCGATTGTAGTGAAGGACGGGCGGAAGTACCGGGCCTTTCGGTCCCTTTGGGATCGTGGTGCGCCCAGGTGGGGCCATGTGCTCCGCGCTGACGCGTCGCGAAAAAGTCGAAACCCCCGGCCGGCGATCCCCGATAATCGCCGCCCCCGGTGACCCGCCCGGGTGCAAACGGAGGCCTCACCCCCATGCGTTCGACCCTCATCGCACTCGCCCTGACGCTCGCCGGCGTGCCCGTCGCGGCCCACGCCGACCTCGGGCACGCGCTGCGCCTCGAGCGCTTCGATGGTCCGTCCGACCCGGCCGCCGGCGTGCGCCTCGAGGTGCCTACGCTCTCGGTGAAGGGGCTCCCGGCGCTGGCGGTCGACGACGGGGGCGGCGCGTCGGGGCGGCACCATGCGCGGGTCGACCCGGCCGTGGCGCTGATCCTCGGCATCATCCCCGGGTTCGGCATCGGCCACCTCGTGGCCGGCTCCGACCAGTGGGTCATCTGGCTCATCGCCGACATCGTCATCTTCGCCATCTGGCCGGGCGGCCTGTTCTTCATCGACAACCACGGCGCCTACAACTTCCTCGGGTTGCTCGTGCTGGTGGAGCGCATCTTCGAGGGTCTGAGCGCGTACCAGGCGGCGGGCGGAGGGCCGATCTTCCGCTCGGAACGGGGCTTCGCGGCGGCGGGGCCGCCCTCGCCGATCGACCTGGCGCTCCCCGTGGGCGCGGTGGCCTCCGCGTTCCGGTAGAGGCACGGTCCCGGGCATTCCAGAGGACCCCGTGACGCCGTCGCGGGTGGCGCCTGCCGCGATGACGGGCTAGGCTCTACCCGCTCATGGAGTGGAGCTGTCCACATGCGTAGGCCGGGGGGGCGCTCCCCACCGCCCTCGCCGCGCGAGCGTGGCGCCGTCCTGAAGGACCCGGGCGGCAAGCTGCGGATCGCCCTCGTCTACCCGAACACCTACCGGCTCGGGATGGCGAACCTCGGCCTCCACGCCGTGTACCGGCTCCTCAACGCTCACCCGCGCGCTGCCTGCGAGCGCGTCTTCCTGCCCGAGGCGGCGGACGAGGCGCCTCGCACCGTGGAGTCGGGGCGCCCGCTCGCCGACCACGACGTCATCGCCTTCTCGCTCTCCTTCGAGGAGGACGACGTCCACATCCTCGAGATCCTCGATCGGGCCGGGCTGCCGCTCCGCGCCCGCGATCGCGACGCGCGCCACCCTCTCGTGGTCGCGGGCGGCATCGCGGTCCAGATCAACCCCGAGCCGGTGGCGCCCTTCTTCGACGCCTTCCTCGTCGGAGAAGGCGAGGAGCTGTGCGGCCCCTTCGTCGATCGGCTCGTGGACGGCACTGCCGGCGAGCGGTCGCGGCCAGCGCTCCTCGCCGACCTGGCGCGCCTGCCCGGCGGCTACGTCCCCTCGCTCTACGAGGTGGAGTACGCCGACACCGGTGCGTCGGGTGGCGCCTGGGTGACGCGCTTCACGCCGAGGGAGGGAGCGCCGGCGAGGGTGGCGCGGCGCTACGTCGAGGACCTGCGCACCGTCGCGACCTCGCGCGTGATCGACTCGCCCGACGCGCAGTTCGGCGACCTCTTCCTGACCGAGGTCGCGCGCGGCTGCCTGTGGGGCTGCCGGTTCTGCGCCGCCGGATTCGTCCAGCGGCCCTACCGCGAGGTGGATCTCGAGAGGCTGAAGGGAGAGGCGCGGCGCGGCATCGAGCAGGGACTCCGCGTCGGGCTGGTCGGCCCCGACACGAGCGACTACAGCGGCCTCGACGCGCTCACGTGCATGATCGGCGAGGAGGGCGGGACGTTCAGCCCGTCCTCGTTGCGCGTCGACGCCATCACCCCCGAGCTCTCGCGCCGCATGGCGGCGGGGGGTGAGCGCTCCGTCACCATCGCGCCCGAGGCGGGGACCGAGCGCCTGCGCCGCGTCATCAACAAGGACTTCTCGGACGACCTCGTGGTGCGCGCCGCCGGGCACGCGCTGTCGCAGGGCATGCAGCACGTGAAGATGTACTTCATGTGCGGGCTGCCCACCGAGACCGAGGAGGACGTGCTCGGGATGGCGCGGCTCGCCGTCCGCATCCGCGAGGAGGTGATGCTCCCGCGCGCGAAGGCGACCGGGCGCATGGGGCGGCTCTCGCTTTCGGTGAACCCCTTCATCCCCAAGCCGTGGACGCCCTTCCAGTGGGCGCCCATGGCGGACCGGAGCTGCCTCGAGGCGAAGCGGAGGCTGCTCGAGCGGGAGCTCAGGCCGCGCGGGATCGAGGTGGAGATGATGAGCCCGCGCGAGGCGTTCCTGCAGGCGCTGCTCTCCCGCGGCGACCGGCGCTGCGCCGACCTGCTCGAGCTCGCGCACCGCGAGACCGGCGGCGACCTCAGGAAGGCGCTCGCGCGGTGGCCGCACGATCCGGCGTGGTTCGCGAGCCGCGAGGTCGGGGTGGACGAGGCGCTCCCCTGGGACTTCATCGACCAGGGGCTCACGAAGAAGTTCCTCGCCCGGGAGCTCGGGCGCGGCGTGGGCGCGAAGATCACGCCCAAGTGCCAGGTCGCGACCTGCCGCGCCTGCGGGCTCGCCTGCGCGGACCACCCCGAGCTGGTGCAGCCGCTCCGCCTCACGGCTCCGAGGTGCGATACAACCGCGACGTGACCGTCGAAGAGGCGATGGACGAGGCGCTCGCGCTCGCGCGCGCGGCCGGGGAGAGCGGCGAGGTGCCGGTGGGCGCGGTCGCGCTCCACGAGGGCGTGATCGTGGGCCGGGGGGCGAACCGTCGCGAGGCCGACCATGACCCGACGGCTCACGCCGAGCTGCTCGCCATCCAGGACGCGTCCCGGACCCTCGGACGCTGGCGCCTGAGCGGTGTCACGTTGGTCGTGACGCTCGAGCCGTGCGCCATGTGCGCGGGCGCGATGGTGCTCGCCCGCATCGACCGGCTCGTCTACGGCGCGGACGACCCCAAGGCCGGGGCGGCCGGCTCGCTCACCGACCTCACCAGCGACCCCCGCCTCAACCACCGCTTCCCGGTGGAGCGCGGGCTCCGGGCCGACGCCTGCGGCGCGCTCCTCAAGGACTTCTTTCGCGCCCGCCGGGGCTAGAGGCGGGCCCGCCGGCAGAAAATCGCGGAAGCCGCTTGGCGCCCCGAAGGAAATCGGCTAGATCGGCCGGCGGAGAGCTGGCCGAGCTGGTCGAAGGCGCCTGACTCGAAATCAGGTGTACCGGCAACGGTACCGGGGGTTCGAATCCCTCGCTCTCCGCTTCTTTTCCCTTTAGTCCCTGGGCAGCCAGGGCAGTTCGGGAGAGGTGACCGAGCGGCCGAAGGTGCACGACTGGAAATCGTGTGTTCGGGGAACCGGACCGTGGGTTCAAATCCCACCCTCTCCGCCAGACGTTCGAACAGAAGTCGTTGCAAGCAGCAGAGCCGGTCCAGAATCCTCGGGCGACGTGGGGACTTCCAAACCCCGCCAGGCCCGGAAGGGAGCAACGGTAGGAGGTCTTCCGTGCGCCCGGGGATTGTGGACCGGCTCAATTTCTACGGGGCATGCTGCCCCCGCCCCATCCAGCGAAGCTGGCTGGGGCCCCACCCCTGCTGCGCGGGTCCCTGCCGCGCGCTTCGCGCGCGTGCCCCGCGTCGAGGGGCTTCGCCCCTCCCCCGCTGCGCGGGGCCCCCTCCCTCTGATTCGGCGTCCTGCATCGCTTCCTTCCGGGTACTAAAGCTGGTAGCTCACTCCATCGCTCCGGCCATGGCCTACCTCGTCCTCGCCCGCAAATATCGCCCCCAGACCTTCGAGGAGATGTCGGGCCAGGAGCACGTGGTCCGCACCCTCTCGAACGCGCTCAAGAGCGGGCAGCTCGCGCACGCCTTCCTCTTCACCGGGCCGCGCGGGGTGGGGAAGACGACGAGCGCCCGCCTGGTCGCGAAGTGCCTCGACTGCGTGCAGGGACCGACCGCCACCCCGTGCGGCGTGTGCGCCCCCTGCGTCGAGATCGCGGAGGGGCGCTCGGTCGACGTGATCGAGATCGACGCCGCCTCGAACAACGGCGTCGACAACGTCCGCGACATCGTCGAGGCCGTGAAGTACCGGCCCGCCCGCGACCGCTTCAAGATCTTCATCGTGGACGAGGTCCACATGCTCTCGACGGGCGCGTTCAACGCGCTCCTCAAGACGCTGGAGGAGCCGCCCGAGCACGTGAAGTTCGTGCTGGCGACGACCGACGTCCACAAGGTGCCGGAGACGATCGTCTCCCGCTGCCAGCGCTTCGACTTCCGCCGCCTCACGCAGCAGCAGATCGTGGCGCAGCTGCGCAAGGTCGCGGACGCCGAGCATCTCGCCATCTCGGACGCGGCGCTCGGCCTCGTCGCCCGCAGCGCCGAGGGCGGCATGCGCGACGCGCTGTCGATGCTCGACCAGGTGCGCGCCGCCTGCGGCGATGCCGCCGACGACGCGGCCGTGGCCGAGGCCGTGGGCGCGGTCGGCGCCGGCGCGGTGGGCCGGATCGCGGCGGCGCTCCTCGCCCGCGACGGCGCCGCGGTGCTCGCCGAGGTGGCGGCGCTGCACGCTCGCGGCCTGGAGATGAAGCGCATCGCCGAGGAGCTGGTGCGCCACCTTCGCGACGTGGTGGTGGCGAAGCTCGTCCCGAACACGCCGCTCGACCTGACCGACTCGGAGCGGCGCGAGGTGCTGGCGCAGGCCGAGGGCGCCCCCGCCGCGCAGCTCACGCGCCTGTTCGACCTCGCCCAGGCCGCGGTGACGGAGGTGAAGCAGTCCGAGCAGCCGCGCTACGCGTTCGAGGTGGCGCTGCTCAAGGCGTGCTTCCTGGCGCCCGGCGCGGAGGTGCAGGAGCTCATCGCGCGGCTCGAAGGGCTCGGGACGGGCGGTGGCGGGTCGCAGGGTGGCGTGCTGACTGGTGGGACGCCGGGCTGCGCGGGTGGTGCGAAGCCCCTCTCCCCGGCCCTCTCCCCGCTGGCGCGGGGCGAGGGGGACGAAACCCGGCGCGGCCGACCCACTTTCTCCCCCACCGGACGAGAGGGCGGCATTCCCGCTCCCACAACCTCCTCCCCCACCGGACGAGAGGGTGGCATTCCTGCCCCCACAACCCTCTCCCCCGCCGGGGGAGAGGGCAGGGAGAGGGGG
>DATLJU010000044.1:0-8839 GCA_035538735.1 Anaeromyxobacteraceae bacterium
GCGACGCGGGGGTGAGCGAGGTCGAGGCGAAGCGGCCTGGCGAGCGGCAGCTCCTCTCACCGCCTCGCGGCGGGGCGAGGGAGACGGGACCCGGCGAGCGATCGGCTCGCGGGCTTGAGGTCGCCCAGCCAGGCGAGTGGCGGCCCCTCTCCCCGACCGGACCCGACGAGCGATCGACCCTCTCCCTCACCGGGGGAGAGGGCACGGGAGAGGGGGCAGTCCGGCGATACGCGTCGGGTGACAAGGGCTGCGGCTCCGCGGCGCTGCTGGCGATCCGCGAGGACGTCGGCGAGTGCGACCGGTGCAAGCTCGGGCCCGGGCGTACCAAGCTCGTCTTCGGGGTGGGGAACGCCTCGGCCGAGCTCATGTTCGTGGGCGAGGGACCCGGCGCCGACGAGGACCAGCAGGGCGAGCCCTTCGTGGGCAGGGCGGGCCAGCTCCTCACGAAGATGATCGAGGCGATGGGCTACCGGCGTGACGACGTCTACATCGCGAACGTGGTGAAGTGCCGCCCCCCCGGCAACCGCGATCCGGAGCCCGACGAGATCGCCGCCTGCGAACCCTTCCTCAAGGCGCAGATCGCCGCCGTCCGGCCGAAGGTGCTGGTCGCGCTGGGGCGGTTCGCGGTCCAGACCCTCCTGCGCGACCCCACGCCCATCACGAGGCAGCGCGGCCGCTGGCGAGACTACGAGGGGGTGAGGCTCATGCCCACGTTCCACCCCGCCTACCTGCTCCGCAACCCACCCGAGAAGGCCAAGGCGTGGCAGGATCTGCAGCTGGTGATGAAGGAGCTGGGGAAGGTCCCGATCACGAGGTGAACATGCGCGCCGCGGTCATCGCCGTCACCTTCGCCGCGCTGGCGTCGTCGGCCGGGGGGCCGCCGGCCGGCGGCGTCGCCGCGGCGCCGCGTGTGCTCCAACTCACCATCCACGACGCCATCACCAGCGGGACCGCCGAGTACGTGGCCTCCGGCATCGAGCGCGCTCGCGCCGAGGGGTTCGACGCCCTCGCGATCACGCTCGACACCCCGGGCGGCCACCTCGACGCGACGCGGGACATCGTCCAGCGGATGCTGGCGAGCCCGGTGCCGATCGTGGTGTGGGTGGGGCCGGCCGGCGCGCACGCCGGCTCGGCTGGCGTGTTCATCACGCTCGCGGCGAACGTGGCCGGCATGCACCCTGCGTCGAACATCGGCGCCGCCCATCCCGTGACCGCCGGGGGCGGCGACGTCGAGCAGTCGGCCGGCAAGCAGATGGCGAAGAAGGTCGAGAACGACACCGCCGCCTTCGCCCGTTCGATCGCGAAGGCCCGCGGGCGGAACACCGCCTGGGCCGAGAAGGCGGTGCGCGAGAGCGTCTCGGTCACGGCCGGGGAGGCGCTCCGGCTGAAGGTGGTTGACTTCGTCGCGGCCGACCTCGCGGCGCTGCTCACCGCCGCCGACGGCCGGCAGGTCGAGGTGGCCGGGCAGCAGGTGACCTTCCGCGGGCGCGGCAGCTTCCTGACCCCGCTCGAGCCGACGATCCGCCAGCGCACGCTCGGCTTCCTCGCGGACCCCAACGTCGCCGCGCTGCTCATGCTCATCGGGACGCTCGGGATCGCGCTCGAGCTCTACCACCCGGGCTCCCTCGCGCCGGGGGTGGTGGGCGGGTTGTGCCTGTTCCTCGCCTTCCTGGCGATGCGGATCATCCCGGTCAACGCCGGGGCGGTGCTCCTCCTCCTCGCCGGCGTGGGGCTGCTCGTCGCGGAGGGGTACGTCACGACGCACGGCCTCGCCGGCGTGACGGGCGCGATCTGCGTCCTCGTCGGCACGCTGCTGTTCATCGACAAGAGCTCGCCCGAGTACCGCTTCGATCCGGCCGCCTTCACGCTCTCGCCGCTGGTCGTGTGGCCCACCCCGCTCGCGGTGACGGGGCTGCTCGCGTTCGTCGCCTGGAAGGTGGCGTCCTCGCGGCGGACGCGGCTCGTCGCCGGGTTCCAGGGTCTGGTGGGCGAGGAGGGGGAGGCGCTCTCGGACATCGGCCCGTCGGGCGGAGAGGTCTTCGTTCACGGCGAGTACTGGCGCGCGCAGGCGCGGGACCCCATCCCCCGCGGTGCGCGGGTGCGCGTCGCCGCGGTGCAGGGGCTGGTCGCGACCGTCGTCCCGGCGCCCGGGGCGGCACGGTAGGCGGCAGCCGACGATTCATCGCGTCCCGCGCGCCCGGCGCGCGGGACGCAGCCGCCGACTCAGCGGCGACAGCATGAGCAAGGAGCCGGAGCCAGCGCGGGGTTTCCGGCCTGGCTCGCCTGCGCCACCGGCGCGAGCTGGCGGTCCGCGCTCGCGTCCGATGCGAACGCGGCCGAGGCGGCGACGACGAGGGCGGCGGCGGCGAGGATCTGCTTCAGCACGGTGGACCTCCTGGGGTGTGATGTGGAGCCCACCGGGAGAGCAACGGCCGTGCCGCGCCCCGATCGGCGCGAAAATGCCGTGAGGAGCGAGGATGGGCGCGGCGGATCGTTACACGCGCGCTCACGGTGTCACCGGTGCGGTCACCGCCACCGGACGACACGGGGCGTCACGCTCCGACGGCGCCGGAGCGCGAATCGCGGTAGAACAGGCGCATGCCCGTCCCCGTGCCCGCCTTCGGACTGTTGCTCCCCGTGGTGCTGGTGGCCCTCTGGGTCTTCATGGGCCTGCGCGTCGTGAACGAGTACGAGCAGGGCGTGGTGCTGCGGCTCGGCCGATTCGTGGGGGTGAAGACCGCCGGCCTCAAGTGGATCATCCCCTTCATCGACCGCATGATCATCATCGACATGCGCGTCACCGCGGAGCAGGTGCCACCGCAGGACGTCATCACCCGCGACAACGTCTCGATGAAGGTGAACGCGGTCATCTACTTCCGCGTCCTGCAGGCGGACCGCGCCTTCCTCCAGGTGACCGACTTCCTGTTCGCGACGAGCCAGCTCGCCCAGACGACGTTGCGCTCGGTGCTGGGCCAGGTCGAGCTCGACGACGTGCTCAGCCAGCGCGACAAGATCAACCGCCAGCTCCAGGAGATCATCGATCGCCACACCGAGCCGTGGGGCGTCAAGGTGACCGCGGTCGAGGTGAAGCAGGTCGATCTCCCCGAGGAGATGCGGCGCGCCATGGCCCGCCAGGCCGAGGCCGAGCGTGAGCGGCGCTCCAAGGTCATCAGCGCCGAGGGCGAGTTCCAGGCGGCCGAGAAGCTGAGCCAGGCGGCGGACGTCATCGCCCGCTCGCCCGGCGCCATGCAGCTCCGCTACATGCAGACGCTCATCGAGATCTCGACCGAGAAGACGAGCACCATCGTCTTCCCGCTCCCGCTCGACATCATCCAGCCTCTCCTCGAGGCGGCGAAGAAGTCGAAGGATCGGTAGGGCGGGGGCTTGTCCCCCGCCGGCGCTACATCTCCGCCGCGATCGTCCCATCCGGCCGCGACCAGGCGCGCGCCATGACGGGCGAGTTGTGGGCGAACCCCACCTCGCCGCGCGGGGCGACCACGATGACGCCGCCCTCTCCGTCGACGCGCGCGCCGAGCCGGTGGATCGCCTCGCGCGCTGCCTCCATCGCGGAGCGGCCCTGGCCGACCAGGTCGGCGCAGTGGCGCGCGAGCGTGAGCTGGATGATGCGCTCGCCGTGGCCGGTGCACGACACCGCCGCCAGCGCGTCGTCCGCGTACGTCCCGCAGCCGACGATGGGCGTGTCGCCCACGCGCCCGGGTCGCTTCATCGCCATCCCCCCGGTGGAGGTCGCGGCGGCGAGGTGGCCGTGGCGGTCGCGCGCCACCGCTCCCACCGTGCCGTGGCCGGCCGCTGCCGTCCCGCGCAGCCGTTCCCAGCGCGCGCGCTGCTGCGGGGTGACGAGGAGCTGGTTGTCGTAGGCGGGGATGCCCACCTCCCGCGCGAAGGCGGAGGCGCCGGGACCGGCGAGGAGCACGTGCTCCGAGCGGTCCATCACTCGCCGTGCGAGGGTCACGGGATTCTTGACGTCCTTCACGACCGCCACGGCGCCGCAGCGCAGGCTCGCGCCGTCCATGATCGAGGCGTCGAGCTCGACGTCTCCGGCCGCGGTCAAGCAGGCGCCGGTGGCGGAGTTGTAGGTGGGGTCGTCTTCGAGGACGCGCACGGCCGCCTCGACCGCGTCGAGGGCACTCCCACCGCCCTCGAGGATCGCCCATGCGGCGCGGACCGCCTCGCGCACTCCGAGGAGGCGCGGGGCGTCCGTCCCGAACGAGGCTGGGTCATCGGGGCCGAGGTGGCCAGCGCCACCGTGGACGAGGATGGCCGGAATGATTTCGGTCATAGAGCCCGCGACGTTAGCAGGCGCCGAGCCGCGCGCAAGACAGTGAAGCCGCCAGTATCACCGGGCGTTCGCTCGGGTGGCGAACGCCGCAGATCGCCTTAATGATAGTGAACCCCCCACCAGCGAGGTCGCCATGGCAGGTCGCGAGGTCGTCATCGTCGGAGCGGTACGCACGCCCATCGGCTCGTTCCTGGGCTCGCTGTCCAGCGTGCCGGCGACCCAGCTCGGAGCCCTCGCCATCCGCGAGGCGCTGCGCCGCGCGGGCGTCGAGCCGACCGCGGTCGACGAGGTCATCATGGGCAACGTCCTGCAGGCGGGGGAGGGGCAGGCCCCGGCCCGGCAGGCGGCGCGCCACGCCGGTTGCCCCGACACGACGCCGGCCTGGACGCTCAACAAGGTGTGCGGCTCGGGGCTCAAGGCGGTCATCTCGGGCGCGCAGGCGATCGCGCTCGGCGACGCCGAGGTGGTGGTGGCGGGCGGGATGGAGTCGATGTCGAACGTGCCCTATTACGACCGCGCGGCGCGCAACGGCGCGCGCATGGGCAACGTCGAGCTCGTGGACGGGATGATCTACGACGGCCTGTGGGATCCCTACGACCGCGTCCACATGGGCATGTGCGCCGAGGCGTGCGCCGAGACCCAGGATATCTCGCGCGCGCAGCAGGACGAGTACGCGATGGAGTCGACCCGGCGCGCCGCCGAGGCGGTGAAGGCGGGCCTCTTCAAGCCCGAGATCGTCCCGGTGGAGGTGGCCGGCCGGAAGGGCGAGAAGACGCTGGTCGACGAGGACGAGGGGCCGAAGCTGGCGCGGCCGGAGAAGATCCCGAGCCTGAAGCCGGTCTTCAAGAAGGACGGCACGGTCACGGCCGCCAACGCCTCCTCCATCAACGACGGCGCGGCGGCGGTGGTGCTCATGAGCGCGGACCGGGCGAAGGCCGAGGGGCGCCAGGTGCTCGGACGCCTCACCGCGTGGGCCGGCGCGGCGCGCAAGCCGGTCGAGTTCACCATCGCGCCGGCCGACGCCGTGAAGAAGCTCCTCGAGAAGGCGCGGCTGGGGACGAAGGACATCGACCTCTGGGAGATCAACGAGGCGTTCGCGGTGGTCTCGATCGCGAACAACCGCCTCATCGGCCTCGACGGCAAGAACGTGAACGTGCGGGGCGGAGCGGTGGTGCTCGGCCACCCCATCGGCGCGAGCGGCGCGCGCATCCTCGTGACCTTGCTCCACGCCATGAAGGACCTCGGGAAGCGCCGCGGTCTCGCCACCCTCTGCATCGGCGGCGGCGAGGCGGTGGCCGCGATCGTCGAGCGCTGACGCGCCGAGAGCCTCGACCATGAACAAGACCCGACCCTCGGCCGACGAGGCCATCCACGACATCCAGGACGGCGCGACCATCATGGTGGGCGGCTTCGGCCTGTGCGGGAACCCGGAGCACCTCATCGCCGCGCTGGCGCGCAAGCGCGTCCGGAACCTGACCGTCATCTCGAACAACTGCGGCACCACCGAGCAGGGCCTGGGGGTGCTGCTGCAGGCGAAGCAGCTGCGCAAGATGGTCGCGTCGTACGTGGGCGAGAACAAGGAGTTCGAGCGGCAGTTCCTCTCCGGGGAGCTGGAGGTGGAGCTGAACCCACAGGGCACGCTGGCCGAGCGCATCCGGGCCGGCGCGGCGGGGATCGGCGGCTTCTACACCGCGACCGGCGTCGGGACGCAGGTGGCCGAGGGCAAGGAGACCCGCGTCATCGGCGGGCGAGAGTACCTGCTCGAGCTGCCGCTCAAGGCGGACTTCGCGCTCGTGAAGGCCTGGAAGGCCGACGCCTGGGGCAACCTCGTCTTCCGCAAGACGACGCGCAACTTCAGCGCCGTCATGTGCGGTGCGGCGAAGGTGACCGTGGCCGAGGTGGAGGAGATCGTGCCGGTCGGGGCGCTCGACCCGGACGCCGTGCACGTCCCCTCGATCTACGTCCAGCGGCTCGTCCTCGGGACGCACTACCAGAAGCCCATCGAGCGCCGGACGACGCGGAGGTAGCGACGATGCCCCTCACCCGAGAGCAGATCGCCCAGCGCGTTGCGCGCGAGCTGCAGGACGGCTTCTACGTGAACCTGGGCATCGGCATGCCGACCCTGGTCGCGAACTACGTGCCACCGGGCGTCGAGGTGGTGCTGCAGTCCGAGAACGGCATGCTCGGCGTCGGGCCATATCCGCGCGAGGACGAGGTCGATGCCGACCTCATCAACGCCGGCAAGGAGACCGTCACCCAGATCCCCGGCACCGCCTACTTCTCCTCGGCCGAGTCGTTCGCCATGATCCGCGGCGGCCACATCGATCTCGCCATCCTCGGGGCGCTCGAGGTCTCCGAGCGCGGTGACCTCGCGAACTGGTTGGTTCCGGGGAAGATGGTGAAGGGAATGGGCGGCGGGATGGATCTCGTCGTCGGCGCGCAGCGGGTGGTCGTGATGATGGAGCACGCCACGAAGGACGGGAAGCCGAAGCTCCTCCGCGAGTGCGCGCTGCCGCTCACCGGCAAGCGGTGCGTGTCCGCCATCTGCACCGATCTCGCCTGGATCGACGTCGCGCAGGACGGGCTCGTGCTGCGCGAGCTGGCGCCCGGCGCGACCGTGGACCAGGTGCAGAAGCTCACGGAGCCGAAGCTCATCGTGGCGCCGGACGTGAAGCAGATGGTGGCGTGACCTCTCGCCCGCTCATCACGCTCCTCACCGACTTCGGCGCCGGCTCCGGGTACCCGGCCCAGGTGAAGGCCGTGCTCCTGTCGGCGCTCCCGGACACGCAGCTCGTCGACGTCTCACACGAGGTGCCCGCCTTCGACGTGCTGGCCGGGGCACTCCTCCTCGAGGCGTGCGCGCCGCGCTTCCCGCAACACACGGTGCACCTCGCCGTGGTCGATCCCGGCGTCGGCACCGCTCGGCGCGCCCTCGCGGTCGCCGACGCGGCCGGCCGCCGCTTCGTCGGCCCGGACAACGGGCTCTTCACGCCGTTCCTGGACGGCGCGCGCGTGCGCGAACTCGTCGCCGGCCACGGTCCGGTGCCGCGGCCCGCCTCCAACACCTTCCACGGCCGCGATCTCTTCGCGCCGGTGGCCGCCTTCCTGGCCGGCGGCGGCGATCTGACCGCGCTCGGCCCCGAGGTCACCGATCCCGTCCGGCTCCCCTGGCCTCGCGCCGAGCGGCGCGGCTCCGAGGTCCAGGGCGAGTGCCTCGCCGCAGACGCGTTCGGGAACGTGATCACTTCGATCACGGAAGACGACCTCGCCCCTCTCCCCAGCCCTCTCCCCGCTGGCGCGGGGCGAGGGAGACGAGACCCATCTACCCTCTCCCCCACCGGGGGAGAGGGCCAGGGAGAGGGGGCCGTACCGAGCGTCGAGGTCGCTGGCGCCGCCGCCCGCTTCGTCCTCACCTACGGCGAGGGGCGCCCCGGCGAACTGCTCGCGATCGTGGGCAGCTCCGGGCGCCTCGAGCTCGCCGTCCGCGAGGGGAGCGCCGCCGCCCGGCTCGGAGCGTTTCGCGGCGCGCCGGTGCGGGTTCGCCTGCTGTGAAAGGGTGAGCGGCAGTCGCGCCGTTGGCCCATCGATCGAGCGCCTGCTACACTCGCCCGGCGTGTCGAGGACGACGGACGACAACCGGCGGCGGTCGCCTCGGCTCCATCACGAGGTGACGGTCGCGTACCGTTCGGCGGGGAGGTTCCTCACCGACTGGGCCACCGACATCTCCCGCGGGGGACTCTTCATCAACACGCGCAACCCGCTCGCGCTGGGCACGGTGGTGAAGCTCATCATCCAGCTCCCCGGCGCGGAATTCCCCATCGACCTGAGCGGGCGCGTTACGCGCGTCGTCGACCTCGACGAGCGCGGGAGCACGCCACCCGGCATGGCGGTCGAGTTCCTCGATCTTGACGCGGAGAGGCGCGCGCGCCTCGAGGAGCTCGTCGAGCGGCTCCGCCGCGATCTCGGGGACGTGTAGCGGACGACCGGCGCGGCGGGTTCCGCGGACCGTAGGGCAGGGGTTTATCCCGCACGATCACCATTCGCCGCTGTTGGAGCGCCGTCACCACCGCTCCGCTGCGACCGGAACCTCTCCATCCACACCTCGCCGAAGACCTGCCTTGCCGCGAGGGCGTTGTGGCACCGGCACGTGACCCGGAGATTGTCGATCGTCGAAAGACCGCCGCGCGCGACCGGCACGATGTGATCCAGCTCGAGCTGCCGCGTCGACCCGCAGACGCCGCCCGAGTCGACCGGCCACTGGTTTCCCGCCGTCCCGGATCCAGACCGCCCGCTTCACCTCGGCCGGGATGTGACGCGGCCGCACCGAGGGCCGCGCCAGCGCCTTACGGGGCTTCTTCACGAGCCCCTTCTTGCGGTCGTTCTTCTCGAGGAGCAGGTCGAGCGCAGCTTCCAGCACCGCCTCCGTGTCGGCACCAGGCAGGCTGTGCGAGAGCGCGTCACGCGCGGCGGCCAGCTTGGCGAGGAAGCGCTTCGAGACGGTGACGTGAAGGCGGCGCAGGTCGACCGTCAGCGGCTCGA
>DATLJU010000045.1:0-6815 GCA_035538735.1 Anaeromyxobacteraceae bacterium
AGGCCGTTGATGAGGACCTTCAGGCGATCCACCTGGCGGAGGATGACGTCGCACTTCGACTGGACCCGCTCCTCGGAGAGGGGCGTGGTGGGGCACGTCACGCCGAGCCGCCGCAGGCTCGCCACCTGGAGCTCGAGCGAGGTCAGCGGCGTCTTGAGCTCGTGCGACGCGATGTCGAGGAACCGATCGCGGGCCTCGAGCGTGGCCTTGAGCTGCCGCTCGCGCTGCGCCGCCTCGCGCGCCCGCTGGAGGGCCCCTTCCGCGCGCTTGCGCTCGGTGATGTCCGTCGAGACGCAGCACACGCCGTACACGACGCCGTTCGCGTCGAGCAGCGGGAACTTGAGCGAGAGGTACGCGCGCGGCTCGGATCCCGCCGGGATGAGCTCCTCCAGCTCGACCGGCGCGCAGGCAGCGAGCACCTGGGCGTCGTCGCGGCGGAGGATCTCCGCCACCGCCCGCGGCAGGATCTCGTCGTCCCGCTTGCCGATCACGTCCTCGCCGCGCAGCGCGAACACCTGCTGGAACTGCCGGTTCGAGTAGAGGTAGCGCCCCTCCGCGTCCTTCAAGTAGATGAGGGCGGTCGTCGCGTCGAGGATGGTGCGCAGCTGCTCGCGCGCGCGGTCGATCTCGGCGTTCTGCTCCGCGAGCACCTCGCTCAGCCCGAGCAGCCGCGCGTTGGCCCGGTACGACCGCAGCGTCATCTCGAAAGGGGAGAGGCTCTCGGCCAGGAACTGCGCCGCCATCGCCAGCTGCGGTCGCTCGCCCGTCGCGGCGAGCGGCAGGCCGCGCAGGGCCTCGTGGTGCGCGAGGGCCAGCTCGAGGATCCCGAGGCCGCCGCTGGCGGCCGCGCGCCCCAGCTCGTACGCGCTCGTGAGCGCGGCCTCGCTGCCGGTCGCGACGTAGGCCTGGAGCGCGCCGTCGTACTCGCGCGCCAGCGTGTCCGGCGCCATCGGCTCATTCGTCCGCGTCATGGGCCCACTTCTTCAGCGTCACCGTGGTCCCTCGACCGACGGCGGAGCGGATCTCGAACTCGTCCACGAGCCGCCGCGCGCTCGGGAGCCCGAGGCCGAGGCCACCGCGCGTCGAGTGCCCGTCCCGCATCGCCGCATCGACGTCCGCGATCCCGGGGTGGGCGTCGCGCGCGACCGCCGTCAGCGCGCGCCGGCCGTGCTCCGTGACGACGTCGAGCTCGATCTCGCCCGCGCCGGCGTGGACGACGATGTTCCAGGCCACCTCCGACACGGCGGTCGTGATCGCGGCGGCGCGCGCGTCGTCGAAGCCTTCCTGCAAAGCGAGCTGACGCGTGCGCGTCCGCGCCACGCTCACGTCCGCCTCCTCCCGGATGGGAAGGCGCATCACCTCGTCACCCCGAGATAGCGCGCCACCACCACCAGCGCGTCGTCCGTCCCCCTGGCGTAGCGGCCGAAGATCGCGTCCGCCACCTCCTGCGGGCTTCCCCCCACGTCGGCGTGAGCCACGAACCCGCTGCGGATGCCGTCCGTGGCCAGGACGAGCGTGTCGCCCGGCGCGACCGGGACGACGGCGGGGCGAAGCGGTGGGAGGTGGTACCCGACGACGCCGCCCCGCGTGGAGATCGCCTCCCGTACGCGCCCCGTCGCCCGGTCGCCGCGCAGGAGGATGCCCTCCACGTTCCCGACTCCTACCCAGGTCATCGAGGAGTCATGCGCCCGGAACGAGGCGAGGGTCATGACGACGCCGCGGGTCGCGCGCAGCGCCTCGTGACAGCGCTCGACGAGCAGGTCGAGAGGATCTCCCGCGCGCGCCGCGAGGACGTAGGTCGCCTCCCGGGACGCCGCCGCCGCCTCCGGACCGTGTCCGAGCCCGTCCACCACGGCCACCAGGGTCCCACCTTCGAACCCCGCAATGACGTGCGCGTCGCCCGATTCGATCTCACCGGCGAGGGCGGCACCCGCCGCGCCCCACTCGACGACCAGGTCTGCCTCTCCTGGCGCGCTCATCGGACCCATTTCTTCATCGTGACGGTGGTGCCCTTCCCGACCGTGGACGAGAGCTCGAACTCGTCCATGAGCCGCTTGGCGCCCGGCAGGCCCATGCCGAGGCTGTTGCCGGTCGAGAATCCGTCTCGCATCGCCAGCGTCGGGTTGGGGATCCCGGGGCCCTCGTCACGCGCCACCACCATGACGCCGCGGCGGCCTTGCTCCTCGACCGCGGAGAGCACGACCTCTCCGCGGTGCGCGTAGACGACGATGTTGCGCGCCACCTCCGAGATCGCGGTCGCGATGAGCGTCTGCTCGGTCAGAGAGAGTCCACGCGCGGCCGCCAGCTGGCGCCCTTTCTGGCGCGCCGTGACGATGTCCTCCTCGTCCTCGATGGGGACGCGCGTCTCAGTGAGCGGCATGACCCCCGCTCCCGGCGATGGCACCCACGAGCGCGAGGCCCTCCTCCAGGTCCAGCGCCGTCTCGACGCTCTCGAGCGTCAACCCGAGCTGCACCATGGCGAAGGCGACCTCGGGCTGGATCCCGACCACCACGGTCCGGGCGCCCCGGAGCCGGGCCGTGTAGGCGATGGCGCGAAGGGTGCGCGTCGCGAACGAATCGAGGACGTCCAGCGCCGTCACGTCGATGATCACCACCCGCGCCCTCGCGCGCCCGACCTGGTCCGAGAGCCGGTCGCGGAACTCGATGAGCGCGTGATCCGTGAGCGCCTCCTGCATCGATGCGATGAGGACGTCTCCTTGTTTCAGGATCGGGACGGTCACGACCGGCACCCCTAGTCTCGAGGCGGGCTCCGGCTCGGCTCGAGGCGCTCCACCCGGTAGCCGAGGAGCCGCTCGGCCTCCTCGATGCCCCCCTGGAGGTCGCCCACCGTGTTCAGCTTGTGCAGGTCGAGGCCGAGCCCGACCAGCGCCTGCGCCACGTCCGACGAGAGCCCGGTCACGATCACGGACGCTCCCATGAGCCCGGCCGCGATGACGGTCTGGATGAGGTGGTTCGCGACCTTCGAGTCGATGGTCGCGACCCCGGTGACGTCCATCACGACCACCTTGGCGCGGTTGTCGCGGATGGAGCGGAGCAAGCTGTCCGTGATGAGCCGTGCGCGGTGCGTGTCGATGACGCCGATGATCGGGAGGAGCAGCAGGCGCTCGCGGATCTGCAGCACGGGCGTCGAGAGCTCGCGGATCGCCTCCTGCTGCTTCCGCATGGTGGACTCGCGGGCGAAGATGTACGTGTCGACGGCGAGGCCGATGTCGAGGAACACCAGCTTCATGAGCGAGAGGAAGTTCGCGAACGCCTTGGCGGGGTCGTTCGTGAGCGACTCCTGCATCCGCTTCGCCACGAGGCGGAGGTAGTAGCTGTACATCCCGAGGTACCACTTGGGCTCGAGCCGTACCTGCTCGTGCGCGGCGCCCACCTTGAGGCGGTTCGCGACGTAGCTCTTGCCGTAGTCGCCCTCGGTGAGGCGGACGAAGTAGTCCTTCTGGAGCTCCTTCACCCTCGCCAGCACCTTCGGGTCGCGGAAGAAGGACTTGGTCTCGTCGAAGGCGAGGATGTGCCCGTAGAACTCCTCGATGACCGGATCGGCGTACTTCCGGGCGAGCTCGCGCAGGCCGCGCAACACGTCGACGTCGTCCTCACCGAACTCCAGAAACGCCTTGCGGCGCTCGACCTCCTCCTCGTCCACCCCCATCTCGTGCGGAAGCGGGTGAGCGCGGTCCATCCAGGCCAGCCTCGGGTCGGCCATGCGATCGCCTCGTCGGCACCAGGTCAGGCGACCGTGTGCCGCGTCTCGGTCCGCAGCGTTCTTATCGAGCGGACCTCCGGGCTGCCGCGCGCCCCGCGCCTGCTCCCCGGAGAGGGTGCTTTCGGCCCTGAGGGGACCCGGATCTCAGGCGAGGTTGTGGAACACCCGCTGGACGTCCTCGTCCTGCTCGAGCGCATCGACGAGCTCCAGGACCTCGCTCGCCTGCTCCTCGGGCAGCTGGACCGGCGTCTGCGCGACGTACTCCGACTCGGCGGAGATGACGGGGAGCTTGCGCTCCTCGAGGGCGGCCTGGAGCTGGCCGAAGCTCGCGAACGCGCACCGCATGACGAGCTGCTTCTCGCCCTTCTCGCCCTGTCCCTCGCCCATCTCCTCGAGCCCGTGATCGATGAGGTCGAGCTCGAGCGCATCCGCGTCGATGCCCTCGGGCGCCAGCCGGAAGACCCCCATCTTCTGGAACTGGAACGCGACGCTGCCGGCGGTGCCCAGGTTCCCGCCCTGCTCCTTGAAGTGCATGCGCACGTTGGCGACGGTCCGCACCACGTTGTCGGTGGCGGTCTCGACCACCATGGCCACGCCGTGCGGCCCGTACCCCTCGTAGAGCACGATCTCGTACGCCTGCTGGTCCTGGCCGCTGGCGCGCTTGATGGCGGCCTCGACCTTGTCCTTCGGCATGTTCGCAGCGCGCGCGTTCTGGAGCGTGCGGCGCAGCGCCGGGTTGTTGGCCGGGTCGGGCCCACCGGACTTCACGGCGATGGCGATGTCCTTGCTGATGCGCGTGAACACCTTGGCCATCTTGTTCCAGCGCGCGAACATGGTGGCCTTGCGCGTCTCGAAGATGCGTCCCATGCGCGGCATTCTACCCGGCCTCGCGCGGTTATACCCAGCGATGGACGCAGCGCCGGCGAGCGGCCCTACTCCAGCGGCACGTTGCGGACGCGTCGGCTGGCGAACCGTCCGGCCCTGTACTAAGCTCTCACCATCGGGCGGCAGGCCGTGTTCGGCCCCGCTCCGGCGGCCGGAACGGTCGCCTCCTCACCGAGAACCAAGAGACCGTCGAGGCCCTCGCGCCTCCGGTGCAGAGACGCAGGAGTCATCCTTGAACCGATCGCACCACGAGTCCCAGCACGACCGCGCGGCCCGGCGCCGAAACCGACGCGGCGCGCGCGGCGAGCGCCGTGGCAACGTCATCCCCCTCACACCGGAGGGCGTCCCGGCCGCCGTCCCCGACGCACCGCCGGTGTCGCCGGTGGTGTCGGTCTCGGCGGACAGCCGGGCTCGCTACCCGTGGCTCCCCGCCCGCGTCATCGCAGGGAGCGTCTGGCGCGGCCCCAACTTCCTGAGGGTCCGGGTCGAGCAGGACGGCACCGCCGTCCCGTGGCGCTGCGGCGCCGCCGTCGCGCGCTGACGCGGCAAACACTCCGACACATCCTTCCGCAGGCCGCACCCGCGGTGGCTCCGCCCGCCCGGAGCACCCGTCTGGTTGCGCATTTCCTTTGGCCATGCTGGCGCCACCTGGGTAGCCTGCCTCACTGGCGAGGGATCGACCCCGCCGTCCCGTTCAGGGAGGAGGAATCCATGCGCAGAATCCTGATGGCGGTCTTCATCGTGGTGGCGCTGTCCGGCAGCGCCACCGCCTCCTCGTCGACCGAGAGCGCCATCCGCGGCTCGAAGGGCCGCTACGGCGACGCCGGCTGCGGGCTCGGCTCGCTGGCCTTCGGCACTCAGGAGGGCGCCGTCCAGATCTTGGCCGCCACCACCAACACCCTCTTCTTGACCCAGACGTTCGGCATCACGACCGGCACCTCGAACTGCAGCGGCATCTCCGGCGGGCAGGCGACCCGTATCTTCATCGAGGCGAACCGCGAGGCGTTGGCGAAGGACATCTCGCGCGGCTCGGGCGAGACCATCGGCACGCTGACCTGGCTCAACGGCTGCACCGACTCGAAGGCCGTGGGCGCCACCCTGCAGAAGAACTTCTCCATCATCTTCCCGTCCGAGAGCGTCTCGACCGACGACGTGACCGCGGCCGTCATCAAGACGCTGAAGGATGAGAAGATGCTGGCGTGCCAGAATCTCGGCTGATCCGCAGGTCTCTCCACGCGCAGAGCGGAGGGGCCGGGGAGCTGGTCAGTCACCCTCTCCTCCGAACGAAGAGAGGGCCGGGGAGAAGATGGGCATACCGCGCCTGGATGGCCGTGGCTGCCGCGGCCGTCGCGTCGGCCGCGTGGGGCGGCCCCATCTCCCCGACCCTGCCTCGTTCCGTGGCAGAGGAAGCTGCGTCCGACCCGTACCTCTCCGAGCTCGTCGCCGCCGGGCGGTCGCGCCACCTCGCCGACGCGCTCCCATGGAGGCGTCTCCTCCACTACCGCTCCAAGCTGCTGGGCGGCGTCGAGAGCGACGCGGACGGACCGGCCTTCTTCCTCGCCCGCGACGGAAAGACCGACCCGCAGGCGGAGCTCGAGGCGACGCTGGCCGGGTTCTTCGCTACTCCGGCGCCGTCGCCGGATCCGAGGAAGCAGCACCCGCAATGCCAGTTCCCGGCTCGGCTGGCGTGGCTCGCGAGCGAGCTCGGCCTCGAGCGCGAGCGGCTGCCGTCACCGGCATGCCCGGGGCTCGAGGAGTTCCGGGCCCGGCTCCAGGCCCGCTCGGTGACGCTCGTCTTCTCCGCCTACTACCTCAACAACCCCGCGTCGGCGTTCGGGCACACCTTCCTGCGGCTCAACAAGACCGTCACGCCCCAGGCCGCGAAGCACTTCCAGCTCGTCGACTTCGGCGTCGACTACTCCGCGACCCCCGACACCGGCAACGCCCTGCTCTACGCCGTGAAGGGCCTCACCGGCTTGTTCCACGGTAACTGGAACCACTACCCGTACTTCTACAAGGTGCGCGAGTACGCGGACTACGAGTCGCGCGACCTCTGGGAGTACGACCTGGCGCTCACGCCCGCCGAGACCGACCTGCTCGTGGCGCACCTGTGGGAGCTCGGCTCGACATGGTTCGACTACTACTACCTGACCGAGAACTGCTCGCAGGGGGTGCTCGCGGCGCTCGAGGCCGCTGCGCCGCGGCT
>DATLJU010000046.1:0-17737 GCA_035538735.1 Anaeromyxobacteraceae bacterium
AAGCTGACGTTGCTGGAGTTCGTCCGCGACTCGTCGCGGGAGGCGGCGGAGGCGGCGCTTGCGACGTTGGCGACGCCGGCGTCCCACTGCAGCGCCGGCGTCTGGACCGCCGCGCGCTCGGCGTTCAGGAAGTCGAAGACGCGCCGCTCGGCGCCGGGCGCCTCGGCCTGTTTCGCGTCGGGCGGGATCTGCGCCGACGTCGGCAGCGCGACCCCGCACCGGACCGGGAACCGCGCCACGCTCATCACCTGGCCTTCCCGATCCCCGCTGACCTCGACCATCATCATCCCGGGGCGGTCGCCGCAGCGAAGGTCGGCGCCGAACTCGCTGCCCTCGCCCCGCGGCAGGTCGACGAGCTTCCCGGCCGGATCGCAGTAGGAGACCTTGGCCTTCGTGACGCCCGCGACGAGCTTTCCGTGAAGCGTCGCCTGGCCCCCCGCCTCGAGGCGCCGCGGGAGCGGATCGATCTCGGCGACGGCGTCGTAGATGACCGCGACGACCTTGGTGACGCCCTTCTTCTCGCGCTGCGTGACCGCGCCGAAGCGAGGCGCGACCGCGTGCTGAGCGAACCCGTTGACCGGATCGAGGAGGCGCTGCGCCAGGATGCGTGGGTCGTCGCTCTCGACGTTCGCGATGACGACCCGTGCTGGCGCGACCGGGACGCCGAAGTGCCAGGCGAGGAAGCTCGTCACGCTCTCGGGCGGCGTGCCCTGCTCCTTCCAGCCGAGCAGCGTATCGGCGATGGCGCAGAGCCTGCCATCGGGCTGGGGAACCGGGTGGTGGCCGTCCTTCGCGAGCTCGGCGGCGTCGGAGACGAGGACCGGGAAGGCGCCGCCGACGGGGCAGCGGTACTCCTGGTTCTGCCCGAACTGCGCAGCCGCCGGGCGCGCCGGCGAGAAGGCGTTCCCGGCGATGCTCCCCGGCTCGTGGCGGTTGGCCTGGACGGCGGCGCAGCCCATCCCCAGCCCCAGCGCGACGAGCGCGCCGATCCTCGTCCTGCGCACGACGGTCATGGTGGCCCCCTCCGGCCGCGCGTCACTGTGGCAGCTTGAGCTTGATCGTGAAGGTGTACTCGACGTCGAGCGCCTGGCCGCCCTGGGTGGCGGGCTTGTAGCGGCGACGCTCGAGCACGCTCACCACGGCCCGGTCCATGTACGGGACGCTCTTCAGCACGCGGCAGTCGTGCACGGTCCCGTCGACCCGGACGATGCACTTCACCATCATGGTGCCCTCGATCTCGCGCTCGAGCGCCTGCTGCGTGTACTCGAGCGGCGGTCCGGCGAGGAGCGCGGGCGGGGTCATGGTGGCGTTGAACTCGACGGGCCCGCGCGGCGGCGGAGGCGGAGGCGCGGCCGAGCCGCCCGTCATGCCTCCCACGACGCCGCCGACCACACCGCCCTCGACGCCCTCGTCGGAGGACTCCTCCTCGGGCGGCTCGTTCGGATCGGGGAGCTTGAGCTCCTGCGGCATCTCCTTCGGCTGCATCATCGCCGGCCGCGGCTTCTGCTCCGTCTTGGGCTTCTGCTGGACGACCTTCCGCTTGGGCGCCGGCGGCGGGGGAGGAGGGGCGGGAGGCGTCGGGGCGGCCTGCTTGAGGAACTTCACCTCGACCAGCTTCTCGTCGGCGGCCTTCTTCGCAAGCGCGGTCGAGGCGGCGACGAGGCCCACCACGAGGGCGGTCTGCGCGGCGGACGAGCCGAGGATCCACACCCCGCGCTTCGCGGCCCGCTTGCCGCCTTCCCTCTTGGTCACTTCATCGAACACGGGATGTCTCGATCTCCGGTTGACGCCAAAATCAGTCCCGGACCGGCCTCTCTAGTATCCGGTGGCTCGCTTTGTCAACCGGGACCGGGCAAGGCGCTGGGCCGGTCCCTCGGCCGCTGGCGGACGCCTCGGAGCACACCGAAAGCCAGCGTCGCGCGACGGCTCGACGCGGTCTCCGAAGACGACCGGCGAACCACACGCCAAGTGAACCAAGCGGTCGTTTCAACCCCACCCCAATCGGGACCACGCGCGCGTCCGCGTTCGACCGAGGACCTCGCCTCACGGCGCAACCCCTCGAACTTTCGCGCCAAAGCCCATGCTTCCGCAATCGATTGGGCACCGGCACTTTTCCCCATTTGCAATTCGCCGTCCGGCCCCGTCCTTTCGCGGCACTCTCTTTCTTGACATTCGCCTACCCGCACGCCTAGAAACGCTGATCTTTGCGGAAATGTGTCGGGATCGAATCAATCGATGCAGCGCGCTCGGGACCGATGAGCCGCTCCATCGTGATTTGTGTGCCGGGAATCAACTACTTGAGGAGGCGCTATGTCGCTGAGACGCAAACTCCTGGCGGCGGCCGTCGCCGCGGGCGCACTGGCGGGAACTTCCGGGGCGGCGTTCGCCCAGGATTCGAACCAGGCACCGCCGGCGCAGCCCGCGCCCCAGCCGTCATCGCCCAGCACCACCCCCGCCCAGCCGAACGCCCCGACCGCTCCCAGTGAGGCCGTCCAGCCCCCCGCAGCCGAGGTGGTGCAGCCTCCCGCCGAAGAGACGGCGGCGGCGCCCGGCGCCGGCAAGCGCGGCTCCAAGCAGTTCGGCGAGGAGATCGTCGTCACCGGGTCTCGCATCCGCCGCAAGGACCTGACCACGCCCGCCCCGGTGGCCGTGCTGAGCAAGGAGCAGATCCAGGCCTCCGGAAAGACCTCGCTGGGCGACTTCCTGCAGAGCCTCCCTGAGCAGGGGGCCGCGCTCAACACGCAGGTGAACAACGGCGGCTCGGGCGCCAGCCGCGTCAACCTGCGCGGCCTCGACAACGCGACCAGCAGCCAGCGCACCCTGGTGCTCCTCAACGGGCGCCGCATGGTCTCGACCGGCACCGGCGCCGTCACCGGTAACGGCGTCGACATCAACACCATCCCGATCGCGGCCGTCGAGCGCATCGAGGTGCTGAAGGACGGCGCCTCCTCGGTATACGGCTCCGACGCCATCGCGGGCGTGGTGAACATCATCACGCGCAGGTCCTTCGACGGGCTCGAGGCGAACGCCTACGAGGGCGTCTCGACGCACGGCGACGGCAACACCGTCGACCTCAACGTCACCGCCGGCGTGGCGAGCGACCGCGGCTCGTTCATGTTCTCGGGCGGCTTCTTCGACCAGCAGCCGGTCTACGCCGGCGACCGGACCTGGAGCCAGTTCCAGACCGACTACGACTGGAACGGCAACGTCACCAAGATCGGCAGCTCGCGCGTCCCGAACGGCCGCATCATCGCGCCCAACCTCATCCCGGGCCAGACGACCGGCTCGGTCACCTACGACGGGACGCTGCCTGGCTGCGCGAAGGACGCCTACGGCAAGCCGAACATCGCCTGCTTCCGCTCCTTCCACGCGAACGCGCTGCCTCCGGACGGCGACCTCTACAACTTCCAGCCTTCGAACTACAACGTCACCCCCAACCGACGCGTCAACATGTTCACGAGCGGTGAGCTGAAGCTCAGCGACTCCGTGCCGACGAAGGCGTTCTTCGAGGGGACGTTCACGCACCGCGAGTCCGCCTACCAGCTCGCGCCCGAGCCGCTCATCATCGGCGCCGGCGGCCTCGACGTGACCGTCTCGAAGGACAGCTACTACAACCCGTTCGGCCGGGACTTCACCCAGGTCACCCGCCGCCTGGTCGAGTTCGGCCCTCGCCGCCAGAGCCAGACGGCGGACACGTTCCGCGTCGTGGGGGGCCTCAACGGCGTGCTCCCGTTCGGCTGGTCGTGGGACGCGGCGCTCATCTACGGCCGCACCGACTGGGCCAACGTCAACTCCGGCAACGTCTGGCAGTCCCGCCTGCAGAACGCGGTCGGCCCGAGCTTCCTCGACCCGAAGACGAACACGGTGACGTGTGGGACGGCGGCTGCGCCGATCGGCGGCGGCTGCGTGCCGATGAACCTCTTCGGCGGCGCCGGCTCCATCGCACCTGGGGCGGTCAAGTACCTCGGGATCACGACCGTCAGCTCGGTCACGAACGAGCTCACCTCGGTCCAGTTCAACACGGCAGGTGAGCTCCCCATCACGCTCTTCGCCGACCGGCCGCTCGCCCTCGCCGTCGGGTACGAGTACCGCTTCGAGGAGGGCTCCGACACGCCGGACGCGATCACCGCCGGCGGCGAGGACAGCAACGGCACCCGGGTCGCCACGGGCGGGCACTTCTTCACGAACGAGGTCTACGCCGAGCTCTCGATCCCGATCATCAACCACCTCCCGTGGGTGGAGAACCTCGAGGGGACCGCCTCGGCCCGCATCTTCCACTACAACACCTTCGGGACGGACTGGACGTACAAGTTCGGCGGCCGCTACACGCCGGTGCCCGACGTCACGTTCCGCGGCACGTACTCCACCGCCTATCGCGCGCCCAACGTCGCGGACCTGTTCACGGGCACCTTCGACAACTTCCCGACCGTGAGCGATCCCTGCTCGAACCTGTCCAACGCCAGCGCCTCGCTCAAGTCGGCGTGCGCTGCGGCCGGCGTCCCGGCAGGCGGGAGCGGCCAGACGGACACCCAGCTCCGCGTCACGAACGGCGGCAACGCGAAACTCACGCCCGAGACCGCGAAGACCTACACCGTGGGCGTCGTCATCGAGCCCAGCATGGTGAAGAACCTGTCGTTCACCGTGGACTACTACCACATCGATATCAGCAACGCGATTGCGACCCAGGGCGCCCCGTTCATCCTGAACTCCTGCTATCCGTCGGCGGGCACGCCCAACCCGTCGGCCTGCGCGCTCGTCGAGCGCGACGCCCAGCACTTCATCACCCGCATCACCGACCTCAACACCAACATCGGCGGTACGAACACGGCTGGCTTCGACATCACCGCCCGTTACAGCATCCCGACCGAGTCCTTCGGCCGCTTCGGCCTCGGCTTCGACGGCAACTTCCTCCGGTACTTCGACGTGATCCAGCCGGACGGGACCGTCATCCACGGGCGCGGCACCTGGGACATTGGCCAGCTCAACAACGGTATCCAGGGCGTCTATCCGACGTTCAAGGGCCTCGCGAGCGCGTCGTGGGGCCTCGGCGGCTTCGGCGCCGGCGGCACCGTGCACTACACCGGCAACATCAAGCAGTGCGCCGCGGCCGACGGCACCTCCACCGGCGGCGTCTGCTACAACAACCCGCTGCACATGGAGCGCGACGTCGGCTCTTACGCCACGTTCGACTTCTTCGGCAGCTACAACTTCAAGACCGTGGCGGGCACGACCAGCGTCTCGGTCGGCGTGAACAACCTGTTCGACGCCGCCCCGCGCACCATCTACGGCGCGCTCGAGCCGAACTCGGATCCGACCGCCTACGACTTCATGGGCCGGTTCGTGTACATCCGGCTCGGCCAGCGGATCTAGCGGGAGATACGGCGGGCCGGGGACGCGGTTCCTCGGCTTCGCCAGCACGTTCCGGGTCGGCCGGGCGCTCCGTCGCCCGCCCGGCCCGGCGTCGTTTTGGCCGCGCCAAGCGCTTGCAATCACACCGCAACTCCACTGGCTTCCCGCTTCCCCTTGCGCTAGCTTCCCGCCTCGCTAGTAAGAGGCGCCCGCATGGCGCTCCGCAGTCCACCACAGGAGATTCTCTGATGTCGCTTCAGCTCCTATCCGCCGTGAACCAGCTCGTCGTCACCGCCGAGCCGGCCATGTCCTTCGACCTCGTGTCGATGTGGCACACCATGGGCTTCTTCGCGAAGTTCATCGCGTGCGTGCTCGGCGTCATGAGCATCTACTCGCTCGGCGTCATGGCCGAGCGCCTCGTCACCTACGCGCGCGCCAGCGCCGCTTCGCGCCAGTACGCCGAGCAGCTCCGCGGCCTGCTGCCCGGCCGCAAGTACGGGGACGCGGTGGCGCTCTCGAAGAAGCTCAAGCGCGGCCACCTGGCGAAGGTGCTCGGCCTCGCGATCGAGGAGTACGAGCGCGGCGTGAAGGCCATCCGCACTCACGGGCCCGAGGACGTCGGCGACTTCGACGTGATCGCGGCCGTGAACCGCGCGGTGGATCGCAGCTCGATGCGCACCGTGGCCGACCTGCGGCGCGGCCTGGGCGCGCTCGCCACGGTCGGCTCGACCGCCCCGTTCGTCGGACTGCTCGGCACCGTCGCCGGCATCATCACCGCCTTCCAGTCGATGGCGGCCACCGGCTCCGGCGGCCTCGGCTCGGTCTCGGCCGGCATCGCGGAGGCGCTCGTCACGACCGCCTTCGGCCTGCTCGTCGCCATCCCCGCCGTCATGATGTTCAACTACCTGACGAACCGGGTCGAGGACATGCAGGTCGACATCAACGACTCGGCCAACGAGCTCGTCGACTACTTCATGAAGGAAGGGCGCAGCGAGCCCACCGTGACGGCGAAGTAGCGCCGCCGCCCTTCGACTCCGCGCCGCCTGAGGCGGCGCGGAGCCTGCCCTGAGCGTAGGCCGCGAAGCGGCCGGAGCCGAAGGGCTCAGGGCGAACGGACCGCGAAGGAACGAGAAGACGCAATGTCGATGGACGTCGGTAGCAAGACCGTCAAGAGCGACATCAACGTCACGCCGCTCGTCGACGTGGTGCTGGTGCTGCTCATCATCTTCATGGTGATCACGCCCATGCTCCAGCGCGGGAAGGCGGTGCAGCTCCCACGCGCCAAGATGGTCTCCGAGCTGAAGCACGGCGGAGATCCGATCCTGCTCTCCATCACCGCCGACGGCCGCACCTGGCTCGACAAGGTGGAGGTGAAGCGGAAGGACCTGTCGGACGCCCTCATCGCCGAGATGGGGAACCGGCCCGGCGCCCCGCTCATCGTCAAGGGCGACAAGGGGCTCGACTATCGCACGGTGCGCGAGGTCATCCTCGAGGTCTCGAAGACGCGCGTGGTGGGCGTCTCACTGGCCGCCTCGCAGATCAAGGCTGGGGAGGCCGAGTAGCCATGGCGATGGGACTCGGGACGAAGCGTCCCGTCACCGACATCAACGTCACGCCGCTCATCGACGTGGTCCTCGTCCTCCTCATCATCTTCATGGTGATGACGCCGCTCGCGGAGAAGCAGATGTTCACGCGCGTGCCGGAGTACGAGCCGCCGAACCAGGTCGTCCCGCCGGAGCAGGTGCCGCCCGATCAGACGGTGCTCACGGTGAAGGCGGACGGCCGCGTCCTGCTCAACCGGCAGGACAAGTCGATCGACGAGGCGATGGCCTACCTGCACGAGGCCTACAACGGCCGCCCGTCGAAGGTGCTCTTCTTCAACGCCGAGGACACGGTGAAGTACGACCTGGCCGTGAAGGTGCTCGACCTCGCGCACGTGGCCGGCGTGAACACCATCGGCATGATGACGGACGCCACCGCGGCGAGCGGTACCGCGCCGGCGCCGGCCGCGGCTCCCGCGCAGTAGCGCTCGCTGCGCGGTCCCCCTCTCCCTGCCTTCTCCCCCTCCGAGGGAGAGGATCAATGACCCATGGTGACGGGGCGTTTTATCTCCCTCGCCCCGCGCCAGCGGTCTGGGACTCGTCACGCGGTCACGTCGTAGGGCGGGGGCTCGTCCCCCGCCGCAGGTCACCCGAGCGTCTCGAGGACCCTCTCCAGCTCAGGCGGGAGCGGGCTCTCGACGGTGATCCGTCCACCCTCCGGCCGCTCGAACCCCAGGACCGCCGCGTGCAGGAAGTGGCGCGTGAGGCCCAGCAGCGCGGCCGCGGAACCGCCGTAGAGGACGTCACCGGCGACCGGGTGCCCGAGCCAGGCGAGGTGCGCGCGGATCTGATGCATGACGCCGGTGACGATCTGCACCTCGAGCAGCGTGTGCTGCTCGAACGCGCGGCGCACCTCGTAGCGGGTCTCCGCGGGGCGCGGCGCGCCGGTCGTCTTGGGCGGGCGCTCGGGATCGGGCACCGGTACGACCCGCCCTCCGCGCGCGGCGAGCGGCACGGAGCAGACGCCCCCTGACGCCACCCTCCCCGCCGCGAGCGCCAGGTAACGCTTGTCGACCGTGCGCGCGGACAGCTGGGCGTGGAGCGCCTCCCACGCCGCGCGGTCGCGCGCGAAGAGCACGCACCCGCTCGTCTCGACGTCGAGCCGCTGGACCGCGCCGCCGTCGCGCGGATCGGGCGAGGCGGCGGCGCACTCGGGGTGGCGCGCCACCACCGCGCTGGCGAGCGTCCCCGTCTCTCCCTCCCGCAGCGGATGCGTGGCGACGCCCGCGGGCTTGTCCGCCACGAGCCACCCCGGCCCCTCCGCGAGGACGCGCAACGGGAGCTTGGGGTCTGGATCGATCGGTCCCGACATCTCGATCTCGACCGCCACGGGTGCTCCCGGCTCCGCCGGATCGGAAGCGCGCGCCCGGCGCCCCCGCACGCGCACCTCCCCCAGGGCGAAGGCCCGCTTGACGGTGGCACGCCCGACGCCCAGGGCGTCGGCCAGGACGCGGTCGAGGCGCCCCGTAGCGGTGAGCGGCAGCCGGAGCTCGCGGTGCGCCATCGATCCTCCCCACGCGCGGCGAGATGAGCCCACGCGGCGGGCGTCCCATAGACCGCTCGCGCCCCGGCGGGCAAGGAAGACCAGCACGCGGGCCTGCCGCCGCGGCGCGTCGTGTGCAGTTTTTGGATCTGCGGGAGGGACGATGGCGAAGATCGTCGCGCTGCCGCTGGACGGAGAGCAAGCGAGGGAGCTGCGGGTTCGCGACGAGGTGCTCGTCCGGGGGCGGCTCATCACCGGGCGGGCCGCGGCGCGGCGCCGGCTCCTCGAGCGCGACCACCCCGAGGTCCGGGCCTGGGCAGCGGGCACCCTCCTCTTCCATGGCGCGCCGATCGTCATTCGCGACGCCGCCGGCCGCTGGCGCGTGCGGGCGGCCGCGCCTGCGGCGTCGCTACGGGAGGAGCCGTACGCGGCCGAGCTCATGGCGCGCTACGGCCTGCGGGGCTTCGTCGGGAAGGGCGGCCTCGGCGTGCGGACGCTGGCCGCGCTGGCGCGGCACGGCGGCGTGTACCTGCACGCCGTGCCGGGGCCAGCGGTGGTGCTGGCGCGCTCGGTGCGTCGCGTCGAGGGAGTCCTGCTGGATGAGCTCGGGATGGCCGACGCCATCTGGTGCCTCGAGGTCGAGGATTTCCCGGCGGTGGTCACCATGGACGCGCACGGCCAGAGCCTGCACGCGCTGCGCGCCGAGCTCCCACGCCACGCCACCGATGGGAGCGCCCGCGCCTCCTGACGCGACCGCGCAGCGCACACCGGACCGAACCGCGCTACTCGCCCTCCTCCTCGTCGCCGCCGCGCCGGCGCTTGCCGCCGCGCCGCGGAGGGGCCGGAGCGCGCGGTGGCCGCGTCAGCAACGGCATGTAGCCTTGGAAGAGGTGCGCGTCGACTTCGCGGGCCGACGCGCCGCGCGGGCCGACGCGCCGGGGCAGGCGCAACCACATGCGGATCTTGACGATGCCCTCGCGGGCGAAAGGCGCGATGAGCTCCGGCGGCGCCACGGCCAGGTAGCGCGTCAGCAGCTCCCGGATGTGCCGGTCGTACCTTGGGCGCGGCAGGTGCGTGTGGCGGCGCGCCCGGTGGAGCGACCCGTCGAACCGGAGCGACGCGTGATACAGCTCGTGCAGGAGCGTGCCCACGCGCTCCTCGGCCGTCGAGGCCAGGAACCAGAGCGGGCGCAGCGTGATGACGTAGCGGATCTCGCGGCCGCGCACGCGGATGAAGCGCCTCTTCGTGCCCGACCGGGCCGGTCCGAGCTGGCCTGGGCGGATGGTGGCGCGCGAGGTGCCGCGCGCCTCGCCCGCCACCACCAGCACCCGCGAGGCCTCGACGTGCGCGAGCTCCGGCAGCCGCTCCGCGACGTCGCGGATGAGCCGCTTCACTGCGAGCGTCATGTTGGGGCGCGGCGCCACGGAGGCACCGTTATCGCCCCCGCGCTCCGGGCACAAGCGCGCCGCGCGCGGGGGTCCGCTTTACGGGTCGCGCGCGGGCCGCTAGCATGACCCGATGCTGGTCGCCCTCGGCGCCGCCCTCGCGATCCTCGCCCTCGTCGGCGCGGTCGTGATCGGAGAACGGCGCGCCCGGCGCGCGCTCGATCCCGAGCTGCGCGCGCTACGGGCCCGCGTCCGCGAGCTGTCGGCGCGTCTCGCCTCCATGGAGCGGAGCGCGGCGGGCACCGGGCGCGTCGGAGGCGCCGAGCCGGTGCCCCGGCGCGCGTCGCGCGGCGACGACGATCAAGAGCCGCAGCCGACGCCCGGATCGCGCACGGTTCATTGACGGCGCCGAAGGTCTCCCGGCGTCAGCGAGTCCCGGCTTCCGCGTCGATGGGTGCAGCCCAGCGAGCTATCGCCGGCCCGCCCGCTTGCGCGGACGAGGAGCGGGCTTCGGCGAGGCCGGACGTGCTCCGGCTTCCGGCTCGAACCTCGGCTTCTTCGGGTGCTTCTTGTAGACGAGCAGCGTGCGCCCCAGGATCTGCGCGAGCTGCGCCTGCGTGGCGACGGCGAGCCGTTCGGCGGCCTCGAAGCGATCCTCCGGGCTCTCGGTCCCGACCTTCACCTTCACGAGCTCGTGATCGAGGAGCGCCTGCTCGAGCTGGCGGACGACGGCGTCGGTGGCGCCCTCCTTGCCCACCTGCACCACCGGGGCGAGGTGATGGCCGGCGGCGCGCAGCGCGCGACGGAGGGGGCCGCTCGGCATGAGCGACTTCTTCTTCGGATTGGTCGGTGCGGGCACGGTGGTCACTTTCTCAGGTACTTGAGCTCGCGGGTGAGCTCGGCGTGCTCAGGGTCGAGCGCGAGTCCCCGCTTGAGGCGCTTCTCGGCGAGCGCGAGGTCTCCCACGATCTTCGCCATCTGTCCGAGGAACAGATGGGCCGCCATGCAGCGCGGCACCTTCTCGAGCGCCGCCTCCATGACGGCGGCGCTGGCGGCGTGCTGCCGCTTGCGATCCGTGGCGGTGAGGGACTCGACCCACGCCGCCCAGACGCCGAACTCGGGCTCGTCGGCGTTGAGCTTCACCGCCCCGGCGAGCGCCTCGCGGGCGGCGTCGTACTGGCGGGCCTTGACGAGCAGGGTGGCGCGCCGGAACAGCTCCTCGGCCTCGAAGATGGCCGAGGCGTCCACCTCGGCGTCGCCGCCGGAGGCGAGCTTCTGGAGATACTCGGCCCGCCGCGCCTCATCGGACAGGACGCCCCACGCCTCGCCCAGCCGCGCGAAGATGTCGGCGCGCAGCCGCTTCACCGCTTCCGGCTCTCCCTGGGCGCCGGCGTCCGGGTGATAGAGGCGCGCCAGCTGGAAGTAGGCGGTCTTCACCTGGGCCGCCGGCGCGTCGCGCTTCACGCCGAGCGCCTCGAAGTGATCCGCCTTCACGATCCGATCGTGCAGCACCCGCAGCGCCGCCTCATCCACGGCGGGCTTCGGCGCAGCCGGCGCCGGCGGCTTCACGGAGGAGAGGGGCGGTGAGCTCGCCGTGCCGCCCCCTCTCCCTGCCGGCGGCAGCGCCTTCGGCGCCTCCGCTCGCTGACGCGAGCGGCCGCCGGCTTCGCCGACTTCTGGGTCGGGGGCTCCGCCCCCGACACCCCCGTCTGGTCGCGGAGAGGGTCGAGCACTCGAGGACGCCGCCTGCGGTGCCGAGGATGTCGTCTCCCTCGCCACGCCGCCAGGCGGGGAGAGGGCCGGGGAGAGGGGCCGTGCGCTCTGCGGGGAGAGGGGCGGTGCGCTCTTGGTGACGCTCCCGAAACTGAGCAACTCGGTCTCGGCGAGGAGGAGCGCCACGCGGAGCAGCACCTCCCCGTCGGCCGGATGCGCCACCGCGAGTTGGGCGGGGCTCGCGCCCCCGTCGAAGAGCGCGACCGTGCGCGCCTCGAGCGCGGTGAGCTTCAGCTCCCCGAGCTCGATCCGGCCGCCCGCGCGCGAGGCGATCCGCTCGACCCGTGGGCCGAGGAGCTTGCGCACCGCGAGCCCGTCGAGCCGGCGGACGGCCTCGCAGAGAAGGCCCCATCGGGCGCCGATCGGGAAGGACGAGGGAGGCGGCGGCACGCCGGGGGTGAACCGCGCGGTCCCTTTCTCGCACCCGAGGGCGCGCGCCACGACCGCCGCGCCGTGCTCCTGGATCGCGCGGAAGCTCTCGGCCGGGTTCATGAGCCGCCGGCTCGCCAGCGCCGTCACGAGATCTCCGCCCGCCTCCGCGCGCGCCCGCTCCCCCTCGGCGCGCGCCTCCTCGGAGATCACGCCCCTCGCCACCAGGTACTTCCCGAGGTCGTCCTCGGGGGCGTCCGACGACGCGTGCTCCACGCCGCCGCGCTTGAAGTGCAGCGTGAACCGCCCGCGCTCCGTCTCGAGCTCGAGCCGGCCCTGCGCCTGGGCCGCTGCGGCGAGGTAGTAGAGGTGAAGCGCGCGGTTCTCCGCGAGCGACCCTTCCCAGGCCAGGCCGGCGGCGAGTCCGGCCGCGGCGGACACCTCGCGAGCGGCGAGGCCGTGGCTCGCGCCCGGAGCGCCCGGCTGCCTCACCCGCTCCAGCCTCGGGGGGCCGTCCTGTTCTGATTCCGCGGTCACGGCCCGAGGCTACCACGGCGGGGGACGAGCCCCCGCCCTACGGCGCCGGGTTCTCCGTTCGTCCTGAGCCCTTCGACTTCGGCCGCCTTGCGGCCTCCGCTCAGGACAGGCTCCGCCGCGCTTTGCGCGGCGTAGTCGAAGGACGAACGGAGTGTCACCCGCGTCCCGCCGCCTAAAGCACCACGGTCTCGCGGTACTCGCCGAACACGTCGCGCATCGCGTCGGAGATCTCGCCCAGCGTCGCCTCGGCCTTCACCGCGTCGACGATGAACGGCATCAGGTTCTCGGTGCCGCGCGCCGCGCGCCGCACGGCGTCCACCGCCGCCTGCGCCGCCGCGCCGTTCCGGTCGCGCCGGAGCGCCCGCACCCGCTCCACCTGCGCCAACTCCAGCGCCGGGTCCACCTTCATGACCGGAACGGGCGGCTCCTCCGACTTGAAGGCGTTCACGCCGACGACGACCTGATCCTTCGCCTCGACGCGGCGCTGCCAGGCGTAGGCGGCCTCCTGGATCTCGCGCTGCACGTAGCCCTTGGAGATGGCGTGCACCATCCCGCCCATCTCGTCGATCTTGGCGAGGTACTGCTCGGCGTGGCCCTGGAGCTCGTCGGTGAGCGCCTCGATGGCCCACGACCCGCCGAGAGGGTCGATGACGTCGGCCACCCCCGACTCGTTGGCGATGATCTGCTGGGTGCGGAGCGCGATGCGCACCGAGTCCTCGGTGGGGAGCCCGAGCGCCTCGTCGCGCGAGTTGGTGTGGAGCGACTGCGTCCCGCCCAGCACCGCCGCCAGCGCCTGGATCGTGACGCGGACGATGTTGTTGTCGGGCTGCTGCGCGGTGAGCATGGACCCGGCGGTCTGGGTGTGGAAGCGCAGCATCATCGAGCGCGGGTCCTTCGCCTTGAACCGCTCCTTCATGATGCGCGCCCACAGCCGGCGGGCGGCCCGGAACTTGGCGATCTCCTCGAGCAGGTTGTTGTGGGCGTTGAAGAAGAAGCTGAGCCGGCCCGCGAAGGCGTCCACGTCGAGGCCGGCCCGGAGGGCCGCCTCGACGTAGGCGATGCCGTCGGCCAGCGTGAACGCCACCTCCTGCACCGCCGTCGAGCCCGCCTCGCGGATGTGGTAGCCGGAGATCGAGATCGGGTTCCACTTCGGCATCACCTTCGCCGTGTAGGCGAAGATGTCGGTGATGAACCGGATCGACGGCTCGGGGGGATAGATGTACGTCCCGCGCGCCGCGTACTCCTTCAGGATGTCGTTCTGGATCGTGCCCTGGAGCTCCGCGGGCGCGACGCCCTGCTTCTCACCGATGGCCTGGTACAGCGCGAGCAGGATGCCGCCCGTCGCGTTGATGGTCATCGAGGTCGAGACCTCGCCGAGCGGGATGCCGTCGAGGAGGGTGGCCATGTCGCGCACCGAGTCGATGGCGACGCCCACCTTGCCCACCTCACCCCGCGCGCGGGGGTGGTCCGAGTCGCGGCCCATCTGCGTCGGCAGGTCGAACGCCACCGAGAGCCCGGTCTGGCCGCTGGCGAGCAGGTAGCGGTAGCGCTTGTTCGACTCCTCGGCCGTGCCGAACCCGGCGTACTGCCGCATGGTCCAGAACCGGCCGCGGTACATCGTGCTCTGCACCCCGCGGGTGAAAGGATACTCGCCGGGAAGGCCGAGCCGCCCGTCGAGGCCTTCCTTCACATCGCCCGGCGCGTAGATGGGGTCGAGCGCGATCCCGGAGGTCGTCTCGAACTTCGGGCGCCGCTCGGGCGCCTTCTTCACTGCCTTGCCCCAGGTCGTCTCGAGCCACTTGCTCTTGTCGGTCATGTTCTCTCGTCACTCGACGACGGCCAGCTTGGCGCCGCCCTCGACGGCTTGCCCCTCGACTGCGGAGAGCTCCACCAGCTTCCCGCTCTTGGGGCTCTTGAGCTCGTTCTCCATCTTCATCGCCTCGACCACGACGAGGCCCTGCCCTGCCCGCACCTCGTCCCCTACCTTGGCCAGCACCTTCACCACCTTGCCCGCCATGGGCGAGGCGAGGATCTGCTTCCCCTCGACCGTGAAGCCGCCGGCGGCGCGACGCATGCGGAGCCGCCGCTCGTCGAGGAGCTCGACAGGATACGCGTCCCCGCGAACCCACACCTTGACCGCGGGGCCGATCTCGTCGAGCTCCGCCGAGTGGCTCTCGGTGCCGACGAGCAGGCTCATCGTTCCCTGGTCCTGTCGCAACGCGTCGACGCGGTACGTCTGCCCGCGGACGCGGACCCGGTAGAGGCCCGGCCCTTCCGGCTCGACGTCGATCGTCTCCTCGCGCTGGCCGCCGTCGAGGAGCGCCACGTAGGTGCTCATGGCAGCTCTCCGCCGAGCGCGCGCGCCCGGCCCAGGAGCTGCCAGTTCGATCGGCCCGCGCCGGCCCGCTCGCCGAAAGCGGCCCGCTCGTGGTCGCGCCGGTGGGCCGCCACCGCGGCCGCGATGAGCGCCACCGTCTCGTTCCGCGGATCGGGCTCCACGAGCAGCTCCTCCGCGTACGCCTGGCAGAAGCCCGTGTCGTAGTCGCCGGAGCGAAAGGCGGGGTGATCGAAGACGGCGCGCAGGTAGCGCAGGTTCGCGGTGATGCCGTGGACGGTGTACTCGCCGAGCGCGCGCCGCAGCCGCGCGATCGCCTGCTCGCGCGTCGGCGCCCAGGCGAGCAGCTTCGAGATCATGGGGTCGTAGAACTGCGGCACGACCCACCCGGCGTAGACGCCGCCGTCGTCGCGGATGCCCGGGCCGCTCGGGACGCGCAGGTAGCTGATCCGCCCCGGGCTGGGGAGGAAGTTCCGGGCCGGGTCCTCGGCGTAGACACGCGCCTCGACGGCGTGTCCGCGCCGGACGATCTCGTCCTGGGCCGGGACGCGCCCACCCTCCGCCACCTCGATCTGCAGCCGGACGAGGTCGAGCCCGGTGCAGAGCTCGGTGACCGGGTGCTCGACCTGCAGCCTCGTGTTCATCTCGAGGAAGTAGAAGTTCCGGCGCGCGTCGACGAGGAACTCGACGGTCCCGGCGCCCCGGTAGCCGACGGCGCGCGCGGCCTTCACCGCCACCTCGCCCATCGCCCGCCGCATCGGCTCGTCGAGGATGCAGGAGGGGCTTTCCTCGACGATCTTCTGGTGGCGCCGCTGCACGGAGCACTCGCGCTCGCCCAGCCACGTGCAGCCGCCGTGTTCGTCCGCGAAGATCTGGATCTCGACGTGGCGGGGGCGGTCCAGGAACTTCTCGAGGTAGAGGCGATCGTCCCCGAAGGCGCTCGCCGCCTCGCGCCGGGCCGATGGCCACGAGCCGGCGAGGTCCTCGGGCCGGTCGCACTTCTTCATGCCCTTGCCGCCGCCACCGGCGGCCGCCTTGATCATGACCGGATAGCCGAGCTGGCCGGCGAGAGCCTGCGCCGCGGCCAGGTCGGGGATCACGTCGGGCGAGCCGGGCACCGTCGCGACGCCAGCCGCCTGCATGTTGCAGCGGGCGGTGGTCTTCACGCCCATGGCGTCCATCGACGCGGGCGGCGGCCCGACGAAGGTGATCCGCGCGGCCTCGAGGGCGCGGGCGAGCTCCGCCTTCTCGGAGAGGAAGCCGTACCCCGGGTGGACCGCGTCGGCGCCGGTCCGCTTGGCCGCCCCGACGATCTTGTCCACCGAGAGATAGCTCTCCCGGGCCGGCGGTGGCCCGATGTGGACCGCCTCGTCGGCGAAGCGGACGTGCAGCGCGCCGCGGTCCGCGTCGGAGTACACCGCGACGGTCGGGATCCCCATCTCGCGGCAGGTGCGGATGACGCGGACCGCGATCTCGCCACGGTTCGCCACCAGGATCTTTCGGATCCGCCTGCCCTCGCCCAATCCAGCCCTCGCGCGTGTGGGGGGCCCGACACGATAGCGGCGCACACCTGGGCCATCAAGGATGAACGGGCAACGCTGCGCGTCACCTCGCCACCCCCACGCAAGGCTCGTTGCGGACCGCCACCGCGCCTCCCTATCCTGCGGCTGCTCATCCCCCGTTGGCCGGAGGTCTCATGAAGGTCCTCATCGCGGATGCCTTTCCTAAAGAGCGCCTCGCCGACGTGGCCGCGCTCGGGCTCGAGGTCGAGCACCGTCCGGACGTCAAGGCGCAAGAGCTGCCGGCGGCGGTCGGCGACGCCTCGATCCTGGTCGTGCGCTCGAAGCAGGTGACCGCCGAGGTCTTCGAGCAGGCGGAGGCGCTCTCGCTCGTCGTGCGGGCAGGCGCCGGCACGAACACCATCGACGTGGCGGCCGCCTCCCGGCGCGGCGTCTACGTCGCCAACTGCCCGGGCCAGAACGCCATCGCGGTGGCCGAGCTCGCCATCGGCCTCACCCTCGCGCTCGACCGGCGCATCCCCGACAACGTCCAGGCGCTGCGCGAGGGGCGCTGGGACAAGAAGACGTTCTCCGCGGCGCGCGGCGTCTTCGGGCGCGCGTTCGGCGTGCTCGGGCTCGGCGCGATCGGGCGCGAGACGGCCGCGCGGGCGGCGGCGCTCGGCATGCGCGTCCACGCCTGGTCGCGCTCGCTCGACGCGGAGCGCGCGGAGGCGCTCGGCGTCGTCGCGGAGCCGAGCCCGCTCGAGCTGGCGCGCCGGGTGGACGTCCTCTCCATCCACCTGCCGCTCAAGAAGGAGACGCGCGGCCTCGTCTCGCGCGAGGTGCTCGCGGCGCTCCGGCCAGGCGCGCTCGTCGTCAACACGGCGCGCGCGGAGGTCGTGGATCAGGCGGCGCTCGAGGAGCTGGCGCGCGCGGGCCGGATCCGCGTCGCGGCGGACGTTCACCCCGGCGAGCCGGAGGGAGGGCGGGCGGAGTTCCGCCCCGCGATGGCGGACGTGCCCGGCTTCTACGGCACGCACCACATCGGCGCCTCCACGGACCAGGCACAGGATGCGATCGCGCAGGAGACCGTGCGGATCCTGGCGTCGTTCGTCGGCAAGGGCGAGGTCCCGAACTGCGTCAATGTCCTCGAGCACACGCCGGCGCGCTGCCGGCTCGTCGTGCGGCATCAGGACAAGGTGGGCGTGCTCGCCAACGTGCTGGCCGCCGTGCGCGAGGCGGGCATCAACGCCCAGCGGATCGAGAACACCGTGTTCAACGAGGCGGCGGCGGCCTGCTGCGTCATCGAGCTCGACGAGCGGCCGCCGGCCGAGATGCTCGACCGGATCCGCGCCCGGAAGGACGAGATCATCTTCGCCGAGATCTTCGACGTCGCCTGATCAGGC
>DATLJU010000047.1:0-29621 GCA_035538735.1 Anaeromyxobacteraceae bacterium
GGAGGCTGCTTCGAGCAGCTGCTCGGCGCGGCCGATGGCCACGTCGGCCGGTATGGGCAGCTCCTGGAAGGCCACTGCCAGCCAGGATCTGGACTCCAGCTCGGCGCGGTGGTTGCCGCTTCGCCGCGCGCCTGCAGGCCCGCGCGCCGCGCGGCGCCGTCGAGAGGGCCCTCCGCCGCGAGCAGCGCGCCGCGAGCGACGAGCGCGACCCTCGTCTCCGACTCGAGGCGGGTGAGCGTGATGACGTGCGGCGCGCCGGACGAGCGCGCACGCACGACGGCCACGACCCGCTCCACCTCCTGTCCCCCGGCGGGGGCGGCGGGATCGGGACCTGAACCGGCGGCGAGCGCCACCGCCGCGACGAGCGCTCGCAGCATCTGGCTATTCTAGTCGCCGATCGCGACCCGGGCGAGCGTGGCGCTCGGGCTGGTTCCAGCTTCGCCCAGGGATGGCCTCGTCGAGCCCGACCGGCATGCGCCGTGCAATTTGACCTCGCCACCCCCGGCGTTACCTTGCCGCCGTGCCCGAGCGAGACCTGTACGACGTGCTGGGAGTGGCTCGCACCGCCACCGCGGACGACATCAAGAAGACTTATCGCCGGCTCGCCAAGAAATACCACCCGGACGTGAACCCCGGCGACAAGGCGGCCGAGGAGAAGTTCAAGGAGGTCACCGCCGCCGCGGAGGTGCTGAACGACCCCAAGCGCCGCGCCCTCTACGACGAGTTCGGCGCGGACTCGCTCCGCTCCGGCTTCGACCCGGCCAAGGCGGAGCAGTACCGCCAGTGGAAGCGAGAGGGCGCGCCGTCGGGGGGCATGCCGTTCGATTTCGGCGACTTCCGGGAGGTCCGCGTCGGAGATTACGGCAACTTCGACTTCGGCTCCCTCTTCGAGGAGCTGTTCGGAGGGCGCGCCGGACGCCCGCGCGGGCGCGGGCCTGCCGGCCCGCAGGAGGGGGCGCACGCCGAGGCCGAGCTGACGGTCGACCTCCGCGACGCGGTGCTGGGCGCCGAGCGCGACGTGCGGCTCGACGGGAAGACGCTCCGGGTGAAGATCCCGAAGGGCGTCGACGACGGCTCCACCATCCGCCTCCCCGGCCAGGGGGCGCCTGGCCGGCACGGCGGCCGGCACGGAGACCTCTACCTGCGCGTGAAGCTGCGGGAGCACCCCTGGGTGCGCCGCGAGGGGAAGGACCTCTACCTGGACCTGCCCGTGACGGTGCCCGAGGCGGCGCTCGGGGCCGAGGTGACGCTCCCCACCTTCGAGGGCCCGGTACGCCTCCGCTTGCCGGCCGGCTCCCAGACGGGCAAGAAGCTCCGGCTGCGCGGAAAGGGGCTGCCCGACCTGCGCGGCGGCGACCGCGGCAACCTTTATGCGATCGTCAAGATCGTCCTGCCCGAGCACACCGCGGCGCTGGAGCGCGCCGTGAAGCCGCTCGAAGGGCTCTACAAGGCCGACCCGCGGGCGGGGATCTCGTTGTAGATAGGCGTGGGAGGCATCACCTTGGGATTCCTCGATCTGTTCGGCCGCAAGAGCGGCCCGGGCGCGCTGCGCAAGCAGGCGCAGAAGGTCACCGAGAAGTTCGGCCCGCCCGAGAACCGGCAGAAGGTCATCCAGCAGCTGGCGGAGATGGGGACGCCCGAGGCGCTCTCCGTCCTGTGCCTGCGCTTCACCATCCGGGCCGACCCGGGCATCACGGACGACGAGGAGAAGGAGAACGTCCGGCTCATCCTGGTCGAGGCCGGCGAGAAGGCGGTCGGGCCGGTGAAGGAGTTCCTGGAGCACCAGGAAGCGGGGGTGTCGTGGGGCCTGCGCGTGCTCACGTCCCTCACCTCCCCCGAAGACGTCGTGGCGACCACGCTGCGGCTGCTGTACCGCCTCGGGCGCGAGTACACGCGCGACCCGGAGAAGAAGCTCGTCCTCCTCTCGTGGCTCGCCGAGCACCACGGCGATCTCACCCACGCCGCGGGCGCCGGTGCCCCCTCGCCCGACGAGGCCGTGCTCCCGTTGCTGGAGGACTTCGCCGACGACGTCCGCATCTCGACCGTGCGCCTGCTCGCGCGCCAGCCGCTCACGGAGCGGACGCGCGAGGCGCTCCTGGCCCTCCTGGAGCGGGACAAGGACAACGCCCGCGTCCGTGGCGAGGTGCTGCAGGCGCTCTCGGAGCTCGGCGCGGACGTCAAGGGGCACCGCCCCACCGTCGAGGCGCTCCTCGTGGAGCCGTATTTCCTCGACCGCGACGGCCACGTGAAGCGGCGAGGCTGAGAGGACCGCGCGTCACCGACCGTGACGCGCCGCACCAAGGCGGCGGCTCGACTCGCGAGCGCCCGCCGCTAGGATGCAGCGCGTGAGCGAAGAGCCCACTTCCCAGTTCGCCGCGGGGCGGCCCGCCGCCCGCTTCAGCCTCGTCGACCGCTGGTTCAGGCCGGTCCAGGTCCCGCGCGACGGCGGGCGCGAGCTCGCCGACCTCGCGGGCCGGGGCAGCCTCGTGTTCGTGATGCGGTCGGCGGGGCTGCTCAACTTCCTGTACCTCGCCTGGCTCCTCCGGCAGCTGGGGTTGCCACCGTTGCGCGCCGCGCTCGGGCTCACCGGGTTCCTGCCGTGGCTCGCGCGCGTGCGGAGCGGGGCCGAGGCGCTCACCGCGGCCATCGAGGGCGGCGAGGCGGCGGTGGTGTTCCTGCAGGGCACGCGCGGGCCGGACCCGTTCCCGCTGCTGGTCGCGCTGCAGCGGCGGCTCGGACGCCCCATCCACCTGGTGCCGGCGCTGCTGGTCTGGACGCGCCGGCCCCAGAAGCTGAAGCCGACGCTGGGCGAGATCCTCTTCGGGACGCCCGACCAGCCGAGCCGGCTCGCCAACGCGCTCGGCTTCGCCTTGAACCGCCGGCGCGCCGTGCTGAGGCTCGGGCGGGCCTCCGATCTCTCGAGCTTCGTAGGGGAGCGCCGCGAGGAGAGCGACGCGGTGCTGGGACGCAAGCTGCGCGGGGCGCTCCACCACCACCTCGCGATGGCGGTGGAGGCGGTGGTCGGGCCCCCGCTCAAGAGCGCCGCGCGCGTGCGCGAACAGGTGCTGCGCGACCGCTCGCTGCGGGCGGCGCTCGCGGCCGAGGCGGCGCGGACCGGCCGCCCGGTCGAGGCGGTGGCGCGCGAGGCCGAGCGGGACCTCGCGGAGATCGCGAGCCGCTACGCGCCGGCGCTCATCGAGCTGTTGCGCCCGGTCCTGTCCTGGATCTTCCGCCGGCTGTACGACTCGGTCGACGTCGACGAGGAGGGGCTTGCGCGGCTGAAGCGCGCCGCCGGCGAGGCTCCGCTCGTCCTGTGCCCCAGCCACAAGAGCTACGTCGACTTCCTCGTCCTGTCCTGGGCGCTGTACATGGGAGGCATGACGCCGCCGCACGTCGCGGCCGGCATCAACCTCTCGTTCTGGCCGTTCGGGGCGATCGCCCGGCGCGGCGGGGCCTTCTTCATCCGGCGCACGATGAAGGGCAACCGCATCTACACCGCGACGCTCCGCGCCTACGTGAAGGAGCTGCTCCGACAGCGCGTCTCGCAGGAGTTCTACGTCGAGGGCGGCCGGAGCCGCTCCGGCAAGCTGCTCTTCCCCAAGACCGGCCTCGTCTCGATGGAGATCGATGCGTGGCTCGAGCAGGCCGCGGACGACGTGCTCTTCGTGCCGGTGGCGATCGACTACGAGCGGCTCATCGAGGCGCGGAGCTACGCGCACGAGCTGGCGGGAGGGGAGAAGTCCAAGGAGGACATCCGGGGCTTGCTGCGCGCGCGCAAGGTGCTCCGCCGCCGGTACGGGCGCCTGACCGTGCAGTTCGAGCAGCCCATCTCGCTGCGGGCCTTCGCCGCGGAGCGGCTCGGATCCGAGGGGCGATCGCTCACGGCGGTCGAGGCGGGCGTCGAGCCCGGCGCAGCGGCGCCCTCCGGCCCGCTCGCCGCCGACCAGCGCCGCACGCTCGTGCAGGGGCTCGCGAGCCGGATCGCTTGGGGCATCAACCAGGCGGCGACGGTGACCGCGTCCGGGCTCCTCGCCGCGGCGCTCCTCGCCCACGTCCGCCGCGGCATCGGCGCCGAGGAGCTCACGCGCCGCGTGGCGCTGCTCCGCTCCCTCGCCGCGCGGCAGGGCGCCCGGTTCGGGCGGGGCCTGGCCGACGCGCCGCCCGACCCACGTCGTCCGGGCCCGCTCGCCGACGCCATGGCCCGCTACGAGGAGGAGGGGCTCGTCCGCGTCGAGCGGGCCGCCGGCGAGGTCATCTACCAGGTGGTGGAGGAGCGGCGACCGCTGCTCGACTACCACAAGAACGCCGTCCTCCATCGGTACGTGGCGCTGTCGCTCGTGGCCGGCGCGCTCCGCGCGAGCGGCGGCGAGGCGCCGCTGCCAGAGGTGCTGGAGCGCACGCAGTGGCTGTCGCGCCTCTTCAAGCTGGAGTTCATGTACGCGGTGGGGACGCGCATCGAGGACACCTTCGACGCCGCCGTCGCGGAGTTGGAGCGCGCCGGCGCCGTCGCGCGCGACGGCGGGCGCCTGCTCGCCGGCCCGGATCTCCAGACGCTCGACTTCCTCGCCGACCTGCTCCGGCCCTACCTCGAGGCCTACCTCGTCGCCGCCGAGACGCTCGTGGCGCCGCCGCGGGGCGAGGCTCCCGCGGACCGTCGAGCGCTGGTCAAGGTGGCGCTCGAGCAGGGCCGCGCCTCCTACGCCGCGGGCCGCATCGCGCTCCGGGAGTCGCTGTCGAAGGCGACGTTCGAGAACGCCGCGGAGTGGCTCGCGCAGCAGGGCGCATTCGCCGCGGCGGAACAAGACGCCGCTGCGGCGCATTGGCGCGACGCGGCGTGCCCCGAGCTCGTGCGCGAGATCAAGCGGCACCTCCAGGTTTGACGTCGATCACGGGAATTCCCCCTTCACTTCATGTGTGTGAGAAGGGTACTGTGGCGTTTCACCGCGCTGCGGTTTGAACCGGCTCGAACGTTAGCCCTGTCCCTTCAATCGTCTGGAGGCCGTCACGATGGCTGAGCATCCGCGAGTTCTCTGCAAGTCCCTGTGGAACAAGATCATGCCGGCCGAGGCTGCCGCCGCGCTGATCCCGAACGGCGCGACGATCGCGACCAGCGGCTTCACCGGCGCCGGTTATCCGAAGGTCGTCCCGATGGCGCTCGCGAAGCGCGCGGTCGAGGATCGCACCCGCGGCAAGCCCCTCCGCCTCAACGTCCTGACTGGCGCCTCGACGGGCCCCGAGCTCGACCAGGTGCTCGCCGTCACGGACGCGGTGGCGTTCCGGTTCCCGTACAACGGCGACGCCGCGATGCGCGAGCGCATCAACACCGGCACCGCCGAGTACCAGGACATGCACCTCAGCCACGCCGGCTCGCTGGTGCGCTACGGCTACTACGGCAAGATCGACTACGCCATCATCGAGGTGACGAAGATCCGTGAGGACGGGTCGCTCATCTACAGCTCGTCCTGCGGCGCCAATACCGCCTACTTCGACATGGCGGAGAAGTACATCCTCGAGGTCAACGAGTGGCAGGACGAGCGCCTCGAGGGGATGCACGACATCTTCAACGTCACCGGCAAGCACGGTGAGCGGAAGCCGATCCCGGTCCTCAAGGCGGACGATCGCGTCGGCTCGCCCTACCATACGATCGACGTCAGCAAGGTGGCGGCGGTCGTCATCTCGAACTGCCCCGACCGGAACGCGGCCTTCAAGGCCCCCGGCGAGGACCACAAGAAGATCGCCCAGCACATCCTCGATTTCCTCGACGGCGAGGTGAAGGCGGGCCGGCTGCCGAAGACCCTCACCCCGCTCCAGTCGGGCGTCGGCAACATCGCCAACGCGGTGCTGGTCGGCCTGAACGAGGGCCACTTCGAGAACATGACCTCCTACACCGAGGTCATCCAGGACGGCATGCTCGACCTGCTCGACTCGGGCAAGCTCCGCATCGCCTCCGCCACGGCGTTCTCCGTCTCGCCCGAGGGCCAGGAGCGGTTCAACAAGAACATCGACCGCTACCGGAAGCAGATCATCCTCCGGCCCCAGGACGTCTCGAACCACCCCGAGGTCATCCGCCGCCTCGGCTGCATCGCGATGAACGGGTTCGTCGAGGCCGACATCTACGGCCACGTCAACTCGACCCACATCGTGGGCAAGGGCATCGAGAACGGCATCGGCGGGTCGGGCGACTTCGCCCGCAACTCGGCGTACACGATCTTCATGTCCCCCGCGACCGCCAAGGACGGGAAGATCTCCGCCATCGTCCCGATGGCGACGCACATCGACCACACCGAGCACGACACGATGGGCTTCGTGACCGAGTTCGGCTTCGCCGACCTCCGCGGAAAGAGCCCGAAGCAGCGTGCGAAGGAGATCATCGAGAAGTGTGCCCACCCGGACTACCGGCCGATCCTGTGGGACTACTTCAAGCGCTCCTGCAAGTCGCCGAGCGCCGGCCTCCAGTCGCCGCACATGCTGAAGGAGGCCTTCTCGTTCCACACCCGTTACCTCGACACGGGCGACATGCGGCCGAAGCGGTAGGACGGGGCTTGCCCCCCGCCGCTTCCGCGGCGAACGGCTGACCTCTGCGGCCGCCCTCCGGGGCGGCCGTTCTTTTTGCTGCGCCGGCGGGCGACTGCGCTACGCTCCGCCCATGCCGACGCTCGACCTCGATCTCGCGCTCACGACCGCGCGCCGGGCGGTGGCGGCGGCCGCGGCCGCCGCCATCCCCCACTTCCGCCGCGGCGTGCGCGTAGACCTGAAGCCGGACCGCTCGCCCGTGACGGTGGCGGATCGCGAGTCGGAGGCCGCCATCCTCGCGGTGCTGCGGGCCGCCTTCCCCGACCACGGCGTGCTCGGCGAGGAGACGGGCGCCCACGCGGGCGCGGCCGCCACCCGCTGGATCGTCGATCCGCTCGACGGGACGCGCGGGTTCACGCGCGGCGAGGCGCTGTGGGGGCCGCTCGTGGCCCTCGAGCACGAGGGCGCGGTGGTGGCGGGCGCGATGGCGCTGCCGGTGGCGGGCGAGGTCTACTTCGCCGCGCGCGGCAAAGGCGCCTGGCTCGCGGCGGGCGGCGGAACGCCGACGCCGCTGCGCGTCTCGGGGATCTCGCGCTGGGAGGACGCCACCCTCCAGCTGGGCGAGCCGCGCGTGCTGCTCGCCGCGCCGTTCGCCGCGCCGGTCGAGCGGCTCTCCACGACCTGCGCCCGCACCCGCTGCTACGGCGACCTGGCCGGCTTCGCCATGGTCCTCACCGGGCGCGCCGAGGGGTGGATCGAGGCGGGCGTGCAGCTGTGGGACCTCGCGCCGATGAAGGTGCTGCTCGAGGAGGCGGGCGGGCGCTTCACGGACCTCGCCGGCGTCCCCACCGTCGCCTCGGGCCACTGCGTCGCGTCGAACGGGCTCGTCCACGATCACCTGCTGGCGGCGCTCGCGCCGGCCGTCGCGGCGCGGTGAGCGCCGATCGCTTCCTCCTCGGCGGCGTCCCGGTCGACCGCGTCACCGCCGCCGAGGCGCTCGACCGCATCGAGGCGCTGGTCGCGGCCGGCCGCGGCGGCGCCGTCTTCACGCCCAACGTCGACCACGTCGTGCTCGCGTCCCGCGACCCCGAGCTCGCCCGCGCCTACGGCGCCGTCGACCTCTCGCTCGCGGACGGGATGCCGGTCGTGTGGGCGTCGCGCCTCCTCGGCACGCCGTTGCCGGAGAAGGTCTCGGGCTCGGACCTCGTGCTGCCACTCGCGGAGCGGGCCGCCCAGCGCGGTTGGCGCACCTACCTCCTCGGCGGTGCGCCTGGCGTGGCGGAGGAGGCGGCGCGGCGGCTGCAGGCGCGCTTCCCCGGGCTCGTGCTGGCCGGGACCGACGCACCCCGGGTGACACTCGAGGCGGACGCAGAGGGCGACCACGCCCTGGCGCGGCTGGCGGCCGCGCGCCCTCAGCTCGTGCTCGTCGCGCTCGGCGCGCCCAAGCAGGAGGTGTGGATCCACCGCCACCGCGCGGCGCTCGGCCCCGCAGTCGCGGTCGGAGTCGGTGCCGCGCTCGACTTCGTGGCCGGCCGGGTGCGCCGCGCGCCGCTCTGGGTGTCGCAAGCGGGGCTGGAGTGGCTGTGGCGCCTCGGGCGCGAGCCCCGCCGGCTGTGGCGGCGCTACCTCGTCCAGGACCCGGCGTTCGCGGCGATCCTGTGGCGCGAGCTTCGCGACCGCCGGCGGGCCCCCGCCCGCCCCACGAGGCCGTAGGCCCGACTCCGGGCAGCGGCGCCGTCAGGCGCCGGTGCGCCGGAACAGGTCCACCACCGCCGCCTCTCGGCCGGCGCCGCGCGCGCGTCCGCGCGACCACTCGCGCAGCGCCTTGATCTGCTCCTCGTACGTCCGGTACAGCGGCACGAGGTCCTGCGCCAGCCGGCGGAGATCCTGGGTCTCGACCTCGCGCCCGAGGGCGTAGGCGCGGTGGAGCGCACCCACCACGACCTGCTCCAGCTCGGCGCCGGAGTAGCCGTCGCACCCCGCGGCGATGGCGGCGAGGTCGAAGCTCTCGGGCTTGCGGCCGCGCTTCTGGAGGTGGAGGGCGAGGATGGCGCGCCGCGCCTCGAGGTCCGGGAGGTCGACGAAGAACAGCTCGTCGAAGCGGCCGCGGCGCAGCAGCTCGGGCGGCAGCCGCGTCACGTCGTTCGCCGTCGCGACGACGAACACCGGCGAGCGCCGCTCCTGGAGCCAGGTCGAGAAGGCGCCCAGCACCCGCGCCGCGCGCGGATCGGCCCCCTGCCCCGGCGTGCTGCCGGCGAAGCCCTTCTCGATCTCGTCCACCCACAGCGCCACCGGCGCGATCGCCTCGGCCGACGCGAGCGCCCGCGCCAGCCCCTCCTCGGCGCCGTCGCGCGAGCCGAGGACCGAGGGCAGGTCGAGCCGGACGAGCGGGATCCGCAGCAGGCCCGCCACCGCCTTCGCGGCCAGCGACTTGCCGCAGCCCTGCACGCCGAGCAGCATCACCCCGCGCGGCGCCTGCAGCCCGAAGCCGCGGGCGTCGTGGGCGAAGGCGAGCGCCCGCTCGCCGATCCAGGCCTTGAAGCCGTCCAGCCCGCCGAGGTCCTCGGGGCGCTCGGTCACCTCGATGAGCTCGAGGCCGCGGTCGGCCGCGAGCAGCCGCTGCTTCTCCCCGGTGACGATCGCCACCGCCCGCTCGCCGAGCGTGGGGTCGACGTGCAGCGCGCGGCTGAAGGCGCGCTGCGCCTGGGTGTAGGTGAGCCCCGCCGCCGCCCCGAGCAGCGCGTGCAGCGCCGGCGCGGCCGCCGCGCTGGCGCCGCGCGCCGTGACGAGCGCCCCGAGCGCGCCCGCCAGCTCGTCGCGATCCGGGAGCGGCAGGCGCAGGACGGTGGTCTCGGCGGCGAGTCCCTCCGGCAGCCGCAGCGTCGGCGCGATGACGACCGCGCAGCGCCGGCGCGGGTAGAACTCGGGGAGGAGGTCGCGCAGGTGGCGCGCCACCGCCCGGTCCTCCAGCTCGTGGTGGAAGTCGAGCAGCAGCGCCGCCAGCGGCTTCTCCCCCGCGCCCGGCCCCAGGAGCGCGTCGAGCGCGGCGCGGGGATCCTTCGCGGCGCGGTCGACGGGATCGAGGCCGCGCCTGCGCGACCAGACCGCCACGCCCGCCTCGCCGCCCAGCGCGGCGCGGCAGAGCGCGATCGCGCGCTCCTCCTCCTCGCTCACGACGTACAGCAGGCGCGCGCCGGTGCGGCGCAGCTCGGCGAGCTCCTCGACGAAGCGGCTCACCTCCACTCCTCCGCGTCCGCGGTGCCGCGCACCGCCTCCTCGAACGAGGTGACGCCGCTCGCCACCTTGCGCACCGCGTGCTCGCGCAGGCTGCGCAGCCCGTCCTGGCGCGCGGTGCGCTGCAGCACCTCCGGCGTGGCGCCGTCGGCCACGAGGTGGCGCAGCCGCGCGTTCATCGGCAGCACCTCGAAGATCCCGGTCCGGCCGTAGTAGCCGGTGTAGCGGCACTTCGCGCACCCCTCGCCGCGGCGGGCGAGGAGCTTGCCGGCCCAGTCCTCCGGGTGCTTCACCCCCAGCGCCGCCACCTCGTCCGCGGTGAGCGGGACGTCGCCGGCGCAGGACGGGCAGACCTGCCGGACGAGGCGCTGCGCCACGACGCCGGTGAGCGTGGCCCCGACGAGGAAGCTCGGGACGCCCAGATCGCGCAGGCGCGCCACCGCGCCGACGGTGTCGCTCGTGTGCAGCGTCGTCAGCACCATGTGGCCGGTGAGCGCCGCCTGCACCGCCTGGCTGGCCGTCTCCGAGTCGCGCACCTCGCCCACCATGATGACGTCGGGGTCCTGGCGCAGGACGTGCCGGAGGGCGTCGGCGAAGCCGGTGCCGGTCTTGGGGTTGGCCGCGATCTGGTTGAAGTCCTCGTGCACCATCTCGATGGGGTCCTCGATCGTGACGACGTTCACCTCGGGTGAGGTGAGCGCCTGCAGCGCCGAGTAGAGGGTGGTCGTCTTCCCGCTGCCGGTCGGCCCCGTGACGATGACGAGCCCGTGCGGCCGCTCCAGCCAGCGCTCGAACGTCTCGCGCTCGTCCTGGAGGAACCCCAGCTCCGAGAGATCGCGGACGAGGACGTTCGGATCGAGGATGCGGACGACGATCTTGTCGCCGAACGCGGTGGGGACGGTCGAGACGCGCAGCTCCATCTCGGCGTCACCGCGCGCGGTGCGGATGCGCCCGTCCTGCGGGCGCTTGGCGGCGATGTCGAGGCGGCTCATGATCTTGAGCCGGTTCGCGATGGCGCCGTGGACGCCCTTCGGGATGCGGTAGACGGGGTGCAGGACGCCGTCGATCCGCATGCGGATGATGGACTCCTCGCGCCGCGGCTCGACGTGGATGTCGCTCGCCCGCTGCTCGAACGCGTAGTGGAGGAGGTACTCGACGGCGGCGATGACGGGCTCGCTCGACGCCTCCAGCGCCTCGAGGCCGGAGAGGTCGACGAACTGCTCCAGGTTGCCGACGTCGCTCGCGGGGGCGCCGTCCGCGAGCTGGGTCTGCGCCGCCCGGATCTGCTGCCGGAAGCCGTACACCTCGGCGATGGCCCGGTGGATGTCGGACGGCGCGGCGAGCACCGGCTCGACGTCGGTCCCGGTGAGGCCGCGCAGGTTCTCGAACAGCTCCCGATCGAACGGGTTGGCCGCCGCCACCACCAGCACGCCGTTGCGGCGCTCGAGCGGGAGCACCGCATGCCGCCGCGCGAAGGGGCGCGAGAGCGTGCGGGTGATGAGCTGGCCGTCGAGCTTGAGCGGGTCGATCTTCCGGTAGGGGACGCCGGCCGCCTCGGCGATCGCCCGGGCGGCCTTGTCCTCGTCCACCGCCTCGCCGTCCCGCCGGGCGTCCGGGAACTGGAACGAGGCGATGAGCTCGATGGGCGACAGCTCGGCGCGCCGGAGCGGGCGCCCACGGCTCGCCTGCTCGCGGAGCACCCGCGCGCGCTGTGCGGCCTCGCGGGCGAAGGCGGTCCGGCGGGCGTCGTCCGTGATGACTCCGCAGCGAGCCAGCGCGTCCGCGACGTACTCGAGCGTGAAGTCGGTGGATCGGAGCGGGCGCTGCACCGCGGCGAGTCTAGCGCGAGGCCGGAGCGCCCCCAAGCATCCGGCCGTGCGCGAGGTGGGCGCTCCACCTTCATCCCCGCGACGCCTCGATGGCCGCCTACGGGCCCACGGCGGGCGCCTCGCGGGCGAGCGAGACGAGCTCCGCCTCGATGGCGTGGCGCTCCAGCACGAGCGCCGACCGGGCGCGGCGCATGGAGCGCATCGCGAACACGGCCATGCCGGCGAGCATGAGGACACCCGCCGCGAACGTGAGGAGCGGCAGCTCGGCCGGGATGGGGATCAGCCCCGCCGCGAGCTCGAGGAAGCTCGTCGTGACGAACGCGAGGAGCGCGCAATAGTCGAGCGCCACCGCCCGGGTCAGGATCCGGTGCCGGTCGTCGAACGCCGCCACCTGCTGCCGGAGCAAGGCGCGCCGGCCCTCGTCACCCGCCGGGTCGCGGTGCTCGCGGGCGAGATCCCGCAGGCGAGGGACATCCGCGACACCTGGTTGTCGAGGCCCAGCGCAATGAGGCCGCAGGCCGAGACCATGACCGCTGGCGTCACGGCCTGGGCGATCCGCTGCAGCATTTCGCCAGAGAGCTCCATGGCTACAAATCTAGGGCGATCGCGGGCTCCGATGGCGGCCAGGCGAGCGCTCGCCCCGTCTCGCGTACCACGCGGGTCACTTCTCGTGGGCGCGACGGACGTGCGACATTTGCCCGGAAGCGGAGGAATCTCCATGGACCTGCGACCAGGCGATCGCGCGCCAGAGTTGCCCCCCGGAGCACTCCCGTGGTCACCGCAGCCGGCCGAGCCTCACCCACACCACACGGGCTCGCTCCACGGCGCCACCGCCACCGGCGAGGCAGCTCGCCCCCGACTGGCCGTCCGCATCGGCGTCTGGCTCGGCGACGGAGGCGTCGTCCACAAGGCACGCTGGCGAGCCGTGGACGACGCGGGGCTCCGCGCCGCGGCCGAGGCCGCCTGCGCGCTCCTCGAGACGCGGGGAGCGGGGATCCCGGAAGCGGCCGCCCTGCGCGACGCCGGCGCCCCCCCCGACCGAGCGGAGATGGTGGCGGCCGCGGTCGAGGCGGCGCTGCGCGCCGGCGCCGGCTAGCGCCGCTTCCGCCCGGCGACCCGGCGAGCGCGGCGCACCACACGGTGCGGCTCCGGCGGGCGGCCGGTCAGCCGCGCCTTCTCCTGCTCGTAGAGGCGCATGGCGTCGCGGAGCGCCTGCAAGCCCTCGCTGCGTCCCTGCGGCTCGGAGACGAGCACCTTCTTGTTCTCGAGCGCCTTGTAATCCTCGAAGAACCGCTTCAGCTCGCGCATCCGGTGCGGCGGCATCTCGGAGACGTCGTTGTAGTCCGCGTACTCCGGGTCGTCGGCGTGGACGGCGATCAGCTTGTCGTCCTCGCCCTTGTCGTCGCGCATCTTCATCACGCCGATGATCTTGGCGCGCATGATCGAGAGCGGCTGGATCGGCTCCTGGCAGTAGACCAGGATGTCGAGCGGGTCGCCGTCGTCGCAGTAGGTACGAGGGATGAACCCGTAGTTGGCCGGGTAGTGGACGGACGAGAAGAGGACCCGATCCACCACGAGCAGGCCCGACGCCTTGTCGAGCTCGTACTTCACCTTCGTCCCGGTCGGGATCTCGATGATGGCGGGAATGGAGTCCTCCACGTACCGGGGGAGCTCCACGTCATGCCAGGGATGCATGGCCAATGCGCGCCTCCTTGCGGCCTCGGGACGGCGCGACGCTATACCACCGCCGAGAGCGCTCCGCCCTAGATCCCGCCACCGTACTCGAACCCGGCCTCACGCACCTCCGCCTGCGTGACGCGGCTGCCGGGTGCCACACCGTGGGTGAGCCAGACGTTGCCGCCGATCGACGAGCCGCGGCCGATGGTGACGCGGCCGAGGATCGTGGCGCCGGAGTAGATGACGACGTCGTCCTCGACGATCGGGTGGCGATCGATCCCCTTGATGGGCAGGCCCTTCTCGTCCTTCGGGAAGCTCTTCGCGCCGAGCGTGACGCCCTGGTAGATGCGCACGTTCGTGCCGATGATGGCCGTCTCCCCGATGACGACGCCGGTGCCGTGATCGATGAAGAAGCGCTCCCCGATGCGGGCGCCGGGGTGGATGTCGATCCCCGTCACCGCGTGGGCGTGCTCGGTGATCATGCGCGGGATGAGAGGAACCGACAGCGCGTAGAGCTCGTGCGCGATCCGCTGGTTCGTGACCGCCAGCACGCCCGGGTAGCTGAAGATGGCCTCGTCCTTGATCTTGAGCGCGGGGTCGCCGTCGTAGGCGGCCTCCACGTCGGAGCCCACCAACCTCCGGACCTCCGGCAGCCGGGCCATGAACGCGCCGCAGACCTCGGCGGCGCGGTCGGTGCAATGGGCGCTGGTCTCGTCCTCGTGCCGCTCGAACGCGAGGCCGCGCCTCACCTGCTCCTCGAGCCCGTGGAGGACGCGATCGAGCATCGCGCCGATGTAGTAGTGCAGGTGCTCGTCCGAGAGGTCCGCCGCGCCAAAGTAGCCGGGGAAGAAGGCCGAGCGCAGCCCCTCCACGCAGGCGAGGACCGCGTCACGCGAGGGCAACACGATGCGGCCGCCGCCGTTCCGCGGCGGCGTCAGCTCCTCGGCCTGACGGCACAGGGCGTCGACCACGGGGGCGAGCGACCGCTGCGGGCCACGGCTGCCTGGGACGTTCTCCACGGTCGTCTCCTCCTGAGCGTGGGATCGCGTCCCCGCCGATCGAGTGTGGTTCAACGAGGGTCCGGCCGCAAGCTCACCCGCTCTCCCCCTCATCCTCCTCCGCCAGCGCCGCGTCGATGTCCGCCTCGCTCACCTCGAGGGCCGGGACGGTCTGCGCCTGGGCCGGCGCCGCCTCCGCGGGCTCGAGCCCCGGCGACGGCCCGGCCTCGACCCCGACCGGCGGCGCGGCCTCGACCCCGGCTGCCGGCGCGGCGCCAGGGCGGTGGAAGAAGTCCCACACCGCCTGCGCCGCCCTGGGCCCGAACCCCTCGACGCGGGCGAGCTCCTCCAGCGGCGCCTCTCGGATCCGCCTGAGCGAGCCGAGCGCGCGCAGGAGCGCCTTGCGGCGTCCCGCGCCGATCCCCGGGATGTCCTCCAGCACCGACTGGAAGTTGCGGGACCGGCGCAGCTTGCGGTGGAAGGTGATGGCGAACCGGTGCGCCTCGTCGCGCAGCCTCGTGAGCAGGAAGAGCTCGGCCGAGTTCTGGCGCAGGACGATCGGGTCCTTGCGGCCGGGGAGGAAGACGCGCTCCGGCGTCCGCTCCAGCTCCGACACGAAGCCGCGCTCCCGCACCTCCGCGGCGTCGGCCAGCACCGCCGCGGCCGTCTCTTCGCCCGGGCCTTCCAGCGTCCCACCCCGCTCGCCCTGAGCGTAGGACCCGCCAGGCCCCGGAGTCGAAGGGCGACGGCGCTTCCGTCCCGAGATCACCCTCGCCGTGCCGTAGTCGACGAGGCGGCTCTTGGCGAGCCCCACCATCTGCACGAACGGCACCCCCTCGTTCCCCGCCACCGGGGCGGTGGGGATGGCGAGGTCGTGCGCCGCCGCCAGCGCGGCGTGGAGCTGCCCCTTGCCGCCGTCGATGACGAGCAGGTCGGGGAAGCATCCCTCCGCCAGCGCGCGCTTGAGCCTCCGGGTGACGACCTCGTGCAGCATCGCGAAGTCGTCCTGACCGGCGACCCCCTTCACCTTGTAGCGGCGATAGTTGGCCTTGTCGGACTCGCCGTCCTTCATCGACACCCCCGACCCGACCGCCAGCGCGCCCTGGAAGGTGGAGATGTCGTAGCACTCCATCCAGCGCGGCTCCTTCGCGAGGTGGAGGGCACGCGTGAGCGCCGCCAGCGCCTCCTCGCGGCGCTCGTCCTTCTCGTGCCAGCTCTTGAACCCCTGCGCCGCGTTCTTGGCCGCCACCTCCAGCAGATCGGCCTTGGCACCGCGCTGGGGAGTGAGGAGCTTCACCTTCCGTCCGCGCCGGTCCGACAGCACCTCCGCCAGCGCCCACGCCCCCTCCACCTCGAGCGGCAGGAGGACCTCGTCGGGCGCCGGGTTCTGCTCGTAGTAGAGGGCGAGGAACGAGGAGAGCGTCTCCTCGTCGGGGAACTCCTGCTGGCGGAAGGGGTAGGTGCGCGCGTCCTCCAGCTTGCCGCGCCTCATCGACAGGACCGCGAGCACGAGGTCCGGCCCCTCCCGATAGAGCCCGAAGACGTCGCGGTCGCTCTCGTCCGCCATCAGGACACGCTGCTTCTCGAGGCTGCGCTCGACGGCGACGAGCTGATCGCGGACCCGCGCCGCCTCCTCGAAGCGGAGCGCGCCGGCCGCCTCCTGCATGCGAGCTTGCAGGCGATCCGCGAGCTCGCTGCCGCGGCCCTCGAGGAACTCGACCGCGTCCTCGACCGAGCGGCGATACTCCTCGGCGGGCACCTCGTAGACGCACGGCGCCGGGCAGCGGTGGATCTGGTAGAGGATGCACGGCCGCTTGCGGTGGTCGAAGACGTGGTCCGTGCAGGTGCGGAGCTGGAACCACCGGTTCACGATCCGCAGCGTCTCGCGGATCGAGCTCGCGCTCGAGTACGGCCCGAAGTAACGGGCGCCGTCGTCCTTGCGCTGCCGGGCCCGGCGCACCTCGAGCCGCGGGTACGGATGGCGATCGTCGAGGCGGAGGACGATGAAGTCCTTGTCGTCCCGCAGCCGGACGTTGAAGCGCGGCTGGTGCTTCTTGATGAGCTCGTTCTCGAGGAGCACCGCCTCCTTCTCGGAGCTCGTGACGATGACGTCGATGTCGCCGAGGAGGTCGTCGAGGAGCGCCACGAAGGCGCGCTCGTCGCCCCGCCCCGCGTCGAAGTAGCTCCGCACGCGGGACCGCAGGCTCGAAGCCTTCCCGACGTACACCACCTCCCCGCTCCGGTCCTTCATGAGATAGCAGCCCGGCTCGGGCGGCAGATCGGCCAGCTTCTGGCGGAGCGCAGCGTCCATCGTTCGGGGGGATTCTAAAGGGTTCTCGGATCTTGCGCTGGATCGGGCGCGTCGAACCGCACACGCTCACGAGCAGGGCCTATGACGCGGCCGGCAACGTCGGCGCCTCAGCCGCGGTCTCGGTGACCGTCGCGGTGGCGAATCGCCCGCGAGCGCTCGTCGCGCTGCGGACGAGCTCGACGCTGCGGTGCACGCTGAACAGCGGGTCGCGCGCCGCGGCTGCGTCGCATGCTGGCGAGAACAGGTCGGCGCGGTGGCGACGCGCTCTCGATCGTCGCCTAGAAGTACGCTCCGATGATCGAGCGCGCGCCGATGGTGGTCGTCTTCGAGGGGCCGACGTTCGAGTTGCTCGCGCTCGTGCTGACGTCAGCGAGCACCTCCGGTCCGAACCCGATGAAAAAGTGTCCGGGAGGGTGGACGACGACGGGGAGGAAGCCGCCCATCGCAAACCGCGTCAGGGTCGTCGAGCTGCCACTCTGGGTGCTGAACGCCAGCTCGAGCTGCGGCACCAGCGACACGTGGTCCGCGAGCGCCAGGTCATACCCGATGGACGGCAGCAACGTGAACAGCGTGGCGCTGACTCCCGACGAGATGTGCGCGATCTGCAGCTCCGCGCCGACCGCCAGGTGCGTCGCCGCGAAGTAGCGAACGCCAGGCGTGAAGGCCACCGTCGTCACTGACGCGCTATCCGCCGAGACGTTCTCGGCCGAGAGCGCGCCGCTGAGGAGGACCCGCCCCTGGTCAGCCCAACCGTCCGCGGCAGCGGCGCGGCCGAACAGCGAGCCGGCGACGAGTGCGCAGCAGAGCGAGACGAGGCGGGGCAACGAGCGACGAGCATCGGACATGGCGATCCCCCTGTTCGAGCCGGCGATGGCGCGGCGGGCTGGCGACGACACGAACAGTACATCACGACGTGCACGGTCAGTCATATTTTCCCGGCAGACTGTGTTATCGGCTGGCCGCCGCGGCGTACAGCTAGCTCGGCGAACATCTTGGCGACTTCGGCGTTATCCATCGTGACGGAATGGCGTGCGACCGAGGTCGAAGCGTGGGAGGAGGCGCTCTCGTTGGCCAATCGCCACCCGAGCGGCCCGCGAACGACTTAGAGGTGCGTGCTCACGCCGTCCGCATCTACCCTCGGGAGAGAGCCCGCCGGCGCCCGGCGTGCCCCCGTCGCCTGCGCGCAGCCGCCGTTTCCGAGCGGCGACGCTCGAGGCGCCGCGGCACGCGCCGGGCCCGAGCAGCGGCCTCCAGTGCGAGTCGCGCCCAGGGGGACATCATCTCGGGCCCGTCGAGCGCCCCGTCTGGCGGCGACCAGTAGCTCATCCGGACGACCTTGCCACGCGCCTCGTATGTGAAAGCCTCGCCGCCCACTGCCTCGAACGACGGCTGGGTGACGGCGTCCACCTTGAGGTAGAGACGGTCGTCCGCGATGAGCGCGAATGGCAGCCGGCCGCACGAGATGATGTACCCGCCCATCATGGCCCGGGCGCGCACCGGACCGACGGATCCGAGGAGCTCGAGAGCGTGCTCCACGAAGCTGCTGATCGACATTTCCGCATCATAACGAGGCGCTCGGGCCTTGCGGCCACGACGCGCGAGGAGCTGGCCGTCGGCGGCCGCGATCCGATCCTCGGCGCCCGTCGCTTACCCACGCGCGTCGAGGCTCACTCCTCACACAAGGGCGGTCGGAATCACCGCCTCCGCCGCCGCATCGCCTGCGCCCGCCGCGGCGGGCGGCGGACCGCGTCGGCGGCGGCCAGGTTGGCACCGGAGCCGAGCAGGCCCTTCGCGCCGGCGGGCGCCTTGCGCGCGACCCCGAGCTGCAGGTCCTTCAGCGCCAGGATGCGGTCGCGGAGCTGGGCCGCCTTCTCGAACTCGAGCGCCTTGGAGGCGGCCTTCATGTCCTTCTCGAGCTCCTCGATCATGCCCGGGATCTGCTCGGGCTGGTACTCGGCGCCGCCCTCGGCCGCCATCGGCACGGTCACGTAGTCGGCCTCGTAGATCGCCATGTTCAGATCGGTGATGTTGCGCTTCACCGACTGCGGCGTGATCCCGTGCTCCTCGTTGTACCTGCGCTGGAGCTCGCGCCGGCGGTTCGTCTCGTCGAGCGCCTTCCGCATCGAGTCGGTGATCTTGTCCGCGTAGAGGAGCACCCGGCCGTCCACGTTGCGGGCGGCGCGGCCGATGGTCTGGATGAGCGACACCTCGCTGCGGAGGAAGCCCTCCTTGTCGGCGTCGAGCACGGCCACCAGCGACACCTCCGGGATGTCGAGCCCCTCCCGCAGCAGGTTGATCCCGATGAGGACGTCGAACTCTCCGCGGCGGAGATCGCGGATGAGCGCGCTGCGCTCCAGCGTGTCGATGTCGGAGTGCAGATACCGACAGCGGACGCCGACGTCCGTGTAGTACTCGGTGAGATCCTCGGCCATGCGCTTCGTGAGCGTGGTCACGAGGACGCGCTGCCCGGCCTTCTCTCGCGCCCGGACCTCGCCCAGCAGATCGTCCACCTGGGTCCCGACGGGCCGCACCTCCACCTCGGGATCCGTGAGCCCGGTGGGCCGGATGATCTGCTCCACCACCACCCCGCCCGCCTTCTCCAGCTCGTACGCGGCCGGCGTCGCCGAGACGTAGATGCCCTGCCTCGGCATGCGCTCGAACTCCTCGAACTTGAGCGGCCGGTTGTCGAGCGCCGAGGGCAACCGGAACCCGAACTCGACCAGGGTCTCCTTGCGCGAGCGGTCGCCGCGGTACATGGCGCCGATCTGGGGCACGGTCTGGTGCGACTCGTCGATGACGAGCAGGAAGTCCTTCGGGAAGTAGTCGAGCAGGCACGGCGGCGGATCGCCCGCCTTCCGCCCGGAGAGCCAGCGCGAGTAGTTCTCGATCCCCGAGCAGAACCCCATCTGCTCCAGCATCTCGAGATCGAACATCGTGCGCTGCTCGAGCCGCTGCGCCTCGACGAGCTTGTCCTGCGACCGCAGCTCCTGGAGCCGTTCGCGCAGCTCCTCGCGGATGCCCTCGATGGCGCGGCGGCGCGTCTCCGGGGCCGACACGTAGTGGCTGTTGGGGAAGATGGCGACCTTGTCCAGCCCGGCCACGTTGTGGCCGCGCAGCGGATCGAACTCGGTGATGCGGTCCACGACGTCGCCGAAGAACTCGATGCGGACCGCCCGCTCCTCCTCGTAGGGCGGGAAGACCTCGATCGTGTCGCCCCGCACGCGGAAGGTGCCGCGGTGGAAGTCGAGGTCGTTCCGCTCGTACTGGATGTCGATCAGGGAGCGGATGAAGCGGTCGCGCAGGAACTCCTGCCCTTTCTCCACCTGCTGCAGCAGCCCGTAGTACGCCTCGGCGGTGCCGAGGCCGTAGATGCAGGACACCGAGGCGACGATGAGCACGTCGTTCCGGGTGAGGAGGGCGTGCGTCGCCGCGTGCCGCATGCGGTCGATCTCGTCGTTGATGGACGAGTCCTTCTCGATGTACGTGTCCGTCGACGGGACGTACGCCTCGGGCTGGTAATAGTCGTAGTAGCTGACGAAGTAGTGGACGGCGGCCTCCGGGAAGAGCTCCCTGAACTCCCCGTAGAGCTGCGCCGCCAGCGTCTTGTTGTGGGCGATGACGAGCGTCGGCCGCTTCACCTCCGCCACCACGTTCGCGACCGTGAAGGTCTTGCCCGAGCCGGTGACGCCGAGCAGCACCTGCGCCCCGTCGCGGCGGCGCAGCCCCTCGGTCAGCTCCCTGATCGCCCGCGGCTGATCGCCCGCGGGCCGGAGCTCGCTCCGGATGTCGAACGGCACGCCTTAGGCTTAACCCGGGACGAGCCTCCGGTCATCTCGACAGCGCCCTCCGGCCCCTCCCCGCCTCGACCACGTCGGCTCGGGCGTAGGGCTGGCCGCCGGCGGCGTTCGAGAGCGAGGCCGGGATCTGCTCCCGGCAGGCCTTCACTGTACGTCACGCGTGAGCCGCAGCCGCTACTCCACCTTCCACGTCGTCCCGTCCGGACCGTCCATGAGGGCGATCCCCTGGGCCAGGAGCTCGGCCCGGATGGCGTCGGATCGCGCGAAGTCCTTCGCCTTCCGCGCGGCGGCCCGCTCCTCGATCCGCTGCGCCACCATCGCCTGATCGATGCCGCGTCGCGTCGCCGCCCGGTCCCGCAGCGCGAGCAGCGCCTCCCGCGGAGCACGCTGCAGGATCCCGAGCTCGTGCCCGACGAGCCGCACGTCGCGCGCGAAGCGGGCCAGGCGCGCGCGGTCCTCGGGGGCCTTCCTGCCCTTCTTGTCGGCGAGGGCGTTCGCGGCGGTGAACACGTCGGCGAGGAGGCCCAGCACGGCAGCGGTGTTGAAGTCGTCGTCGAGGACGGCGCGACACCGCTCGACGAAGTCGTCGGGGGGACTCTCGCCGGCGGGCGCGCCCTCCCCCAGCGCGTCGGCCTTCTGCAGCGTCTCGTACAGGTAGACGAGCCGCCGCTCCGCCTCGACCAGCGCCGTGTCCGTGTAGTTGATGGGGTTCCGGTAGTGCGTCCCGAGAAGGAAGAGCCGCACCACCTCGCCGTCGAACTTCGCCAGCACGTCGCGGATCGTGAAGAAGTTACCGAGCGACTTCGACATCTTCTCCTGGTCGATCTCGACGAAGCCGTTGTGGCCCCAGTAGCGGGCGAACTCCTCGGCGTGGAGCCCGTCCCCGAGCGCCGCCACCGACTGCGCGATCTCGTTCGTATGGTGCGGGAAGACCAGGTCCTTGCCTCCGCCGTGCAGGTCGATCGGCGTGCCGAGGTGCTCGGCGCTCATCGCGGAGCACTCGATGTGCCACCCCGGCCGGCCCTTTCCCCACGGGGAGTCCCACGCCGGCTCGCCCGGCTTGGCGGCCTTCCACAGCGCGAAGTCGAGCGGATCCTCCTTCGCCTCGCCCACCTCCACGCGGGCCCCGGAGAGGAGATCGTCGAGGTTCCGCTTCGAGAGGCGGCCGTACTCGGGGAACTTGCGGACCCGGTAGTACACGTCCCTGTTCGCGGCGGCGTAGGCGTAGCCCTTGCCGATCAGCGTCTCGATCATGGCGACGATCTGCGGCACGTGCTCGGAGACACGGGGCGCCACGTCGGGGCGCAGGTTCCCGAGGGCATCCATGTCCTCGTCGTAGGCGCGCGCGTAGTGGGCCGCCAGCGCGATGGGGTCCTCGCCCCGCTCGTTGGCGCGCTTGATGATCTTGTCGTCCACATCGGTGAAGTTGCGGACGTACTTCACGTCGTAGCCGCGGGCACGCAGGTGGCGCAGCACCACGTCCCACGCCACGTAGCATCGCGCGTGGCCGATGTGGGCGTGGTCGTAGACGGTTGGCCCGCAGCAGTAGAAGCGAACCTTGCCCGGCTCGAGGGGGACGAACTCGCGCTTCTTGCCGGCGAGGGTGTCGTGGATCTGGATGGTCATCGCGTTCGGTCCTAGAGCCGTCATCGCCCGGCGCGAAAGAGCAGCGCAACCGCGTGAGCGGCGATGCCCTCGCCACGCCCGACGAAGCCGAGCTTCTCGCCGGTGGTGGCCTTCACGTTCACCTGCGCGGGCGACACGCCGAGCGCCTCGGCGAGCCTGGAGCGCATCTCCTCCCCCCGGGGCGCGATCTTGGGCCGCCGCGCCGCCAGCGTCACGTCGCAGTTGCCGACGCGCCAGCCCGCCGCGGCCGCCTTGCGCACGATCTCCCGCAGGAGAAGGAGCGAGGAGACGCCCCTCCAGCGCTCGTCCGTGTCGGGGAAGTGCCGCCCCAGGTCGCCCAGGCCGGCCGCGCCGAGGATCGCGTCACCGATCGCGTGAGCGCAGATGTCGGCGTCCGAGTGGCCGACCAGGCCGTCCCCCTCGAACTCGACCCCGCCCAGCACGAGCCGCCGGCCCGGACCGAACGGGTGGACGTCGTAGCCAATCCCCATCGCCACCGGCGCCTCGAGCCGCGCCCGTGCGCGCTCCACGTCCTCGGCGCTCGTGATCTTGAAGTTCCCCGCCTCGCCCTGGACGAGGGCGACGGGAAGCCCGAGCCGCTCCACGAGCGCGCACTCGTCGGTCGCCTCGGCGGCCGATGCGCCCGCGGCTTCGAACGCGCGCCTCAGGACGTCGACCCGGAAGCCCTGCGGCGTCTGCGCCAGCCAGACCGTGCGCCGGTCGAGGGTACGGCCGACGCGCGGGCCTTCGCCATCGGCCCGAGGCGCCGCCTCCTTCACGGTGTCGCTGGCCGGCACGGCCGCGAGCGCCGCGCCCTCGCGCGCCGCGGCGAACGCGACGGCCCGCGCCAGATCCGGCGTCGCGAAGGGTCGCGCCGCATCGTGGACCAGCACGAGAGCGCAGTCCTCGGCGGCGGCGAGGCCGTTGCGAACCGAGTCGGCGCGGGCCGGGCCACCCGCGACGGTCCGCACCGGCTTGCCGAGCTCGGCCAGCTCGGAGGCGGCGCGCCTCTCCTGCCCCGGGGGCACGACCGCCACCACCAGGTCCACCAGATCGCAGGCGGCGAGGCCCGCGGCGCTGCGGCGCAGGACCGTCTTGCCCCCCAGGTCGAGCCACTGCTTCGCGACGCCAGCCCGGATGCCCGAGCCGCCGGCCGCCACGATCCCTGCCACCCGCTCGCCGCCGATCATCGCTGCCTCCGTGAGGTGGCATCACCCGTGCTTCACCGTCAGGCGATGGCCAGACTCCTCGCCGCCACGCGCCTCGGCGCGCCCAGACACGACCGCCGCGCGGACCGTGGTCCACGCGGCGGCGGGTGCACGCCGTGGCCGGTCGCCTCTCGGCGCCCGGCCCGGAGCGCGTCACTCGATGTTGAAGATCTTCTTCAGGTCGGTCTCGACGTCCTGCTCGTCGCAGTCCTTCGCGATGGCGAGCTCCTTGATGAGGAGAGAGCGAGCCGTGTCGAGCATCTTCCGCTCACCGAACGAGAGATCCTTGTCGGAGCGGAGCAGGTAGAGGTCGCGCAGCACCTCGGCGATCTCGAAGACGGAGCCGGTCTTGATCTTGTCCATGTACTCGCGGTAGCGGCGGTTCCAGGTCGTCGAGTCGACCGAGACCTCCTTCTCGCGCAGGATGCTGTAGACCTTGCGGACGTCCTTCTCCCCGATGATCTCGCGCAGGCCGACCGAGCCGACCTTGTTCATCGGGATCATGATCTTCATTCCGTTGTCGAGGATGCGGAGCACGTAGAAGGACTGCCGCTGGCCAGCGACCTCCTTGTGCTCGATCCCCAACACCTCACCTACCCCCTGCCCTGGGTAGACGGCCTTATCCCCGACCTTGAAATTGTGGCCTACTGCGATAGGCTGCGCTGCGGGAGTTGCGGTTACGGGCATCAGTTCCTCCGGCCCTCGCCAGGATTGGCGGAACCCGTCCTTCTCCCACCTTCGGGCAGAACGGGTAGGGTGCCGAGTCGCGGGACCCTACCACACCTTCACTTTCGCGTCAATCTTGAAAAACCCGCACGTGTCGAGGGTGGTGGGCGTTCGACGTACACGCCCCAGGCGTGGACGCGGTGATGCGGCGGCCGTTTCTCCCGCTGGCGCTCGGTTTCGCCGCCGGCGTCGCGATCCAGGGCCCCGGGATCTCTCTCGCGACGGCGGCCGCGGCCACGCTCCTCGCCCTGTCGCCGCCGCTCGCCCCGCTCGCCTTCGGGTGCGCCGGTTTCGCGATCGCGGCCGCGGCGCGCGGAACGGCGGCACTCGAGTCGCCTTCCACGCCTGCGCAGGCGCTCGTCGAGGGGCGCGTGGTGTCCGTCCCCGAACGGTTCGAGGGCCAGGTGCGCTTCACGCTCCGTCCGCCGCGGGGCGACCTCTTCCTCGCCACGGCCCCCGATCTGCCGTGGCCCATCGCGCTCGGCGATCGGCTCCGGATGCAGGCGCGCCTGCGCGCTCCGGAGGGGCAGCGCAATCCGCGCGGGCGCGACCGCGCCGCCGAGCTGCGCGCACGAGGGATCGCACTCGAGGCGCACGCGTCCGCGCCGCCGGTCCGCCTCGGGCCGCCCTCACCGCTCGCGCGCCTCGAGCTCGGGCGCGCCCGGTTCGCCGCCGCCGCGGCCGCGGCCCTGCCGCCCCGGGAGGCGGGCCTGGTGCGAGCGATCGGGACCGGCGATCGAGGCGGCATCGATTCCGAGACCGCCGACGCCTTCGCTCGCAGCGGCCTCGCTCACCTCCTCTCCGTGTCGGGCTTGCACCTGGCGGTGGTCGCGTTCGGCGCCTATCGGCTCATGCGTGCGGGGCTGGCCCGGCTCGGCCGTGCGCCGGATCGCGACGAGCGCCGGCCCGCTGCCCTGCTCGCGCTCCCGGTCACCGCGCTGTACGCGCTCGGCACCGGGGCCGACGTACCGGTGGTGCGCTCGGCACTGGCCGCGGCGCTCGCGTTCGGGGCCGTCCTCTTCGACCGCGAGGCGGACGCGCTGAACGGGATCGCGCTCGCCCTGATCGCGGTGCTCGCGGCCGCGCCCGGCGCTTTGCTCGACCCCTCGCTCCAGCTCTCGTTTGCGTCGGTGGCCGGCCTGGCGCTGCTCTCGGGACCGCTCCGGCGCGCGCTCCCGGTCGAGCCCGATCGCGCCCGCTGGCACGGGCGCGCCCGAGAGATCCTCCTCGCGAGCATCTGCGCCAGCACGGCCGCCACGCTCGCGACCGCGCCCATCGTCGCGTTCCACTTCCGCCGGCTGTCGGTCCTGGCGGTCGCTTCGAACCTCGCCGGCGTGCCGCTCGGCTCGGCGCTGACCGTGGTGACGGCGCTCGCCGCTGTCGCGGCCGCGCTCGCCCCCCCCGCTGCAGCGCCTTTTCTGGCGATGGCGCACCCGCTCGCGGTCGCCCTCCTGTGGGTGAACGACGTCTGCGCCGCCCCCGCGTGGTCCGCCGTCGGCGTCGGCTCGCCCGGGCTGCTCGGATGCGCCGGCTGCTACCTCGGGCTGCTCGGTGCCTGGAAGCTCCGCGGGCGCCTGCGGCTCGTGTCGGCGGCGCTGGCGGTGACGGCTCTGCTCGCGCCGGCGCCCGTGCGTCACGCGCTGGCGGCCCGCCGCGGCGGGCTCGAGGTCACGTTCCTCTCCGTCGGGCAGGGCGACGCGGCGGCCCTCCTCCTGCCGGACGGAAGCGCGGTCCTCGTCGACGGCGGAGGCGAGGCGCAGGGCCGCGGAGACCCCGGAGCCCGCGATGTCGTCCCGTGGCTGCGCGACGCCGGCGTGCGGCGCCTCGCGGCCGTGTTCCTCTCCCACCCCCATCCGGATCACCTGCTCGGGCTCGCCGCGGTGGCGCGCGCTTTCCCGATCGACCGCTTCTTCACCAACGGCCGGCCGGGGGACGACGCGACCGCGGAGGCGTTCGCCGCTCTCCCCTCCCCCACCGTCTTCCGGCCCGGCGACGCCTTCGAGCGGGCCGGGGTCCGGTTCGAGGCGCTCGGTCCACCGGACGGCTCCGAGGCGTGGAGCGAGAACGACGCCTCGCTCGTCCTTCGCGTGACGCACGGCGGCGTCGCGCTCCTGCTCTGCGGCGACGTCGAGGCGGAGGGCGAGGCCGCGCTCCTCGCGGCGGCGCCGGAGCGCCTCCGGACGGACGTCGTCAAGGTGCCTCATCACGGCAGCGCGACCAGCTCGGGTGAGGCGCTGGTGGCGGCAACGCACCCTCGCTATGCCGTGGTCACGGCGGGCCGGGACAACCGCTTCGGGTTCCCTTCGCCGGACGTGGTCGCCCGGTGGCAGGCGTCCGGCGCGGAGGTGCTGCGCACGGGCGATGGAGCGATTCGGTTCCTGTCGGACGGGCGGACGGTCCATCGCGCCCCCGCCCTAGCGTCGCTCGACGCGCTGGCGCTGTGGCGCGAGCATCGCTAGGTTCCCGGACGCATGATCGACTTCGAGCGGATCGATCTGGCGGACGTGGCTCGCCTCATCCAGAAGCACATCCCGCCCGGAGAGCCACCCGTCGGGTACCTCCGCGGGCGGAGCTATTTCCGTGATGTCCTGGTCCACGCGCTGAGCTGCTCGGACGTCGAGGCGGAGCAGCTCGTCGACACGCTCGAGATGAACGGATACCTGCGGTTCGAGGGCGACCCGGCCGAGCGGTCCGTGGCCGAGAGCCGCTGGGACATCCACGTCACCTGACGGTATTCATTCCGTTCGCCCTGAGAGCCTGAGAAGAAATCCCCTCCCGTCGCCGGATCGAGCGATCCGCGTCGCATCGCTTCGTTACTCCTCCCTCACATAGCCTCCGGCTATGTTCGGTCGTCGCGCCTCGCCGGGCACCCGCGCCGCGTTTCGATCATGCGCGGCGTGGGTGTTGCGCCTCGCTCGCCCGGCTCGGTCCGAGGGTTCCTTCACAGGCCCTGAGCGTAGGCGCGCAGCGCCGTAGTCGAACGGCGACGGCAGGTGAGATCCGTCCGAGAGCTCGCGCCATCTCCGCGATGGCACGCGTCGTGAAACACCGCCGCGTGATGTCTCCGTCCGGCCAGAGCACGCGAGCGCTCATTGCCGCCGTCCTCGCCGAGCCGGATCCGGAGCGGGGCCCATGGCTGCGCGCGATCCAGGGCCCGCGCCCGGGCGATCGGCTCGCGGTCCGTGACGGCGCGGTGCTCGGCCGGGGCCGCGCCGCGGACCTGCGACTACCCGACGGACTCGCCTCTCGATGTCACGCGAGGTTCACGCGCGTCGGCGCCTGCTGGCGCGTCCACGATCTCGGCAGCAAGAACGGCGTGCGCGTCAACGGGCGTCGGGCCGCCGCGGCTGGCGCGCTGCTCGCGCCAGGGGATCGGGTCGCGGTCGGCGCGACCTTGCTCCTCTTCGAGGCGTCCCCCCTCGCGCCGTCCACGGCTCCCGAACCCGTCCAGGGCGGGACTGCCCCCGGGGTGAACGCGAAGCGGCGTCCGATCCTGATCGCTGCCGCGCTCGTCGCGGCCGCCGCGGCGTTCGCCGTCGCCGCCGGGTGAGGTGCGACATCGAGCGTCCCGACCACGGTTCGGACATCAGGCCCGGACGAGCCCGGCCCGGTCCAGCATGAGCTGGCACAGCTCCCGGTGGCGGGAGAGCAGGCTCGAGAACTGGACGAGCCCGCGCCGCGTGAGCACGGCGTAGAGCGTGCCTGCCAGACCGACCCGTACCTCGACCTTCAGGATCTCGTTCCAGGTCACCTGGAGCCGACGGAACACGCTCCGGAAGACGACGCCGTCCGGCGTCACCTCCACCGCCATCCGGCCGTAGTGGACGCTGTAGGCGACGAAGAAGACGAGGAAGGCCAGCGCCGAGACGACGCTGCTCCCCGGCGCTCCTGGGAAGAGGGCGAGCGCGCCGACGGCCACCGCCCACACCGCAGCGGCAGCGGCGAGCGCCAGCCGGAACGAGAGCCGTGCGCGGAACGTGCGGCGCGCCACGAGGGGAGTTTACGGATCGGCGCGTGGCGGCCGCAAACCACTGCCCCGACCGGTCGAGACCCGACGGGGCAGGCCCCCGGATCAGCTCTGCGGGGCGAGGAACGGGTTCTCGAGCACGATCGTCTCGCCGCGGTCGGCGCCCACCGAGACGGCCACCACCTTCACGCCGACGAGCTGGGCCATCCGCTCGACGTACGCGCGCGCGGCGCGAGGCAGATCCTCCCAGCGTCGAATCCCGTCCAGCTTCTCCGTCCACCCGGGGAGCGACTCGTAGACGGCCTCGCACCTCTCGAGCGTCTCGAGATCGCTCGGCATCTCGTCGAACGTACGATCGCCGCAGCGGTAGCCGACCGCGATCTTGATCTCGGGGAAGCCGGTCAGGACGTCGAGCTTGGTCACCGCGATGCCGTCGATGCCGTTGACGCGCACCGCGTACCGGAGCGCGAGCGCGTCCATCCAGCCCGTCCGCCGCGGGCGCCCCGTGGTCGCGCCGAACTCGCCGCCGATCTGCCGCAGCTTCTCGCCCGTCGCGTCCTTGAGCTCGCTGGGATAGGGCCCGCCGCCGACGCGGGTGGAGTACGCCTTGGTGATGCCGATGACGCGGTCGATGGCGGTCGGTCCGACGCCCGAGCCCGTGGCGGCGTTCCCGGCCACCGTGTTGGAGCTCGTGACGAACGGGTAGGTGCCGTGATCCACGTCGAGGAGCGTGCCCTGCGCGCCTTCGAACAGGAGCGACTTGCCGGCCTGGATCGCGCGGTACAGCCAGAGCGACGCGTCGCGGGCGTACGGCCTGAGCTTCCGGCCCAGCTCGACGCACTGCTTCACCAGCGAGGCCTCGTCGACGTCGAGCGTCGCCCCGAGGCGAGCCAGCTCCTCGCGAGCGCCCGGGAGCCGCTCCTTCACCTTGCGCGCGAGCCGCGCCTCGTCGAGGAGGTCCCGGATCCGCATCCCTCGCCGCGCCACCTTGTCCTCGTATGTCGGGCCGATGCCGCGACCGGTGGTGCCGATCTTGCTCGCCCCCATCCGCTGCTCGCGGGCGAGGTCGAGCGCCTTGTGCCAGGGCATGATCACGTGCGCGTCGAGCGACAGGACGAGCTGCTCGTCATCCTGCAGGAGGCCGCGCGCCTTGAGCGCGTCGATCTCGCGCGCCAGCACCTCCGGGTCGACGACCACGCCATTCCCGATGACGCAGGACTTTCCGGGGTGCAGGATGCCGGACGGGATCAGGTGAAGGACCGTCTTCTGGCCTCCCACCACGAGCGTGTGGCCGGCGTTGTTGCCGCCCTGGAAGCGGACCACCACGTCCGCCTGCTGCGTGAAGAGGTCGACGACCTTCCCCTTCCCCTCGTCACCCCACTGCGCACCGATCACGACGACGTTGGGCATCTCAATTCCCTCGGGTTCCGGAACGCTCGACGATACCAGGGGTTCCGCGGGCGTTCCAGCGTCCGGTCGCGGCCCCCGCCGACGTCAGCGATGCGAGCGGCGTGAACGCGCGCCGGCCCGGCGGCGCTGCACGCCTCGCGCCCCCGCCCGCTCGAGGGCCTGCGTCGCGAACTCGAGGTCGACGGCGAACCCGATCGCGGGCCCGGGCCGGCCGAAGCGCGCCAGCAGCCCGTCGTAGCGGCCGCCTGCGGCGACGTGGCTGCCGGCGCCCGGCGCGTAGCCGGCGAAGGTGATCCCCGTGTAGTAACCGAGCCCGCGGGTCTCC
>DATLJU010000048.1:0-8217 GCA_035538735.1 Anaeromyxobacteraceae bacterium
TCCGAACTGGACCAATCCCAACTGGACGAATCCGAACTGGACGAATCCGAACTGGACCAATCCGAACTGGACCAATCCGAACTGGACCAACTCCGCGATGTCGGACCTGAGCTACACGCTCACCAATACCGGCAACACGACCACCTCGTACCACCTCAAGGTCGTGGCCTCGTCCGATGCGACGGTGAACGGTCCGCTCCAGCTCGACGCCACGAAGTTCTACTCCACCCCAGGCGCCGTGAACTGCAACCTCGTCGAGTTCCCGCACTTCCTGCCCCTCGTCCAGGTCCCGGACATGTCGCAGGCCTTCGTCCGGCCCACGGATCAGGTCGACCCGAAGCCGACCGATGGCGCGGCCACGAACGTGACCATCTCGCTCGCGCCGGGTGAGTCGGCGCTCATCACGCTCCGCGCCAACATGACGCTCGCGCAGATGGCCGACCTCGGGACGAAGCTCGCGCCCGCCGCCATCCCGACGAGTTGGGTGCCGAACGGACAGACCTACCAGGATCTGCGCGGCTCTGGCATCGTCGCCGTGCCCGGAGCGCCCAGCAAGACCAGCCTGACGTACGACCGCGCCACCGGTACCGCGACGGTGACCGTCACCGGGAGCGGCCCCGTCCCCACCGGCACGGTCACCATCATCGCGAACGGTAGGCAAGCCGCCGCCCGGCGCATGCTCGATCCCACGGGCAGCACGAGCGTGGTCTTGAGCCCGGCGCTGGCCGCCGGCGACACGCTCCTCGCCGACTACGCGGGTGATACCGCCTACGCCTCCAGCACGTCGGCGCCGGTCACGGTGCAGGGTAGCGCGCAGCCGACCGTCACGCTCACGTACAACGAGGTCAGGACACTCCCGCCCAAAGGGTTCGCGACCGTCGTCGTCGACGGGGGCAACACGGGGACCCCCACCGGTTCGGTGACGCTCTACCTAAACGGCGCGCAGTTCGCGACGCTGGACCTGCCCGTCTCGTCCGGCCCCACCGCCAGCGTGAACTTCTGGTTCAATCCGGTGGCCAGCCCGGGCGACCAACTCATCGCCGTCTACTCCGGCGATTCTACCTACCCCAGCGCCTCCTCCAACCCCCTGACCGTCGCCCTCGCCGCGACCACCACCACGCTCAGCTTCGATGTCTTGAGCTCCACCGCGACCGTCTTCGTCTCGGTCCCCCCGATCGCCGGGAAAACGCCGACCGGAACGGTCACGCTGTACAGCAACGGCGTCCCGCTCACCACGGTGACTCCGACCGGCTCTGGCAACACCCTCGGTGCCACGGTGACGCTGTCCCCGCGCCCCGCCGCGGGTGAAACGATCACCGCCACGTACTCCGGTGACGGGACCTACGCGTCCAGCGGCTGCACCCCAGTCACCGTCGGCCGCGCGACGCCCACCGCCACCGTCTCGTATGACATCGTCAACTCGAGCGTGACGGTCTCCGTCGCCGCCGGGGTCAGCCCAGCGCCGACGCCCACCGGCTCGGTCACGCTCACCCGCAACGGCACACTACTCACCACGCTGGCGCTGACCGGGACGTCGGGCTCCGCCCAGGCCACCGATACGCTCTCGCGGCTCAGCGCCGGCGATGTCCTGGTCGCGTCCTACCAAGGCGACGGGATCTACACCCCCATGGACTCCAGCCTGATCGTGTCGCTCGCGGGGACCTGGACCATGCTCAAGTACGACCCCGTCACCTCCACCGCCGATGTCGGCGTCGGAAGCAGTGCTACCAGCATCGCCCCGACCGGTGCCGTCGACCTGTTCCTCGACGGCGCGCCCATCGCGAGCCTGTCGCTGACGCCTGGCGCGAACGGAGGGTCGACGGGCACGACGCCGCCGCTGAGCCCCTCGCCGGCGGTGGGAAAATCGCTCGTCGGCGCCTACTCCGGGGATCCCATCTTCGCGCCTAGCTCCTCCGTGCCCTGGCTCGTGACGGGCTTCAGCGCGGCGAGCCCGGTCACGACGGCGCGTCGGTTCCACGCTGCGGTGACCGTCGGCACCCAGGTGTTCGTCCTCGGTGGCCGCAACCCGAGCCTGAGCGGAAGCCTCCTCTCCGTCGAGGCGTTCGATACGGCCACCGTGAGCTGGACCGCCCGGTCGGCGGCACCGGTGGCGCTGGTGCTGAGCTACGGAACGGCTTCGGCTGCCCTCGGCACGAAGATCTATGCGTTCACGCCTGGCGTCGGGACCTACGTGTACGACGTGGCTGCCGACGTATGGAGCCAGCAGGCGACGCTGACGCCGGCTTTCACGGGGGATGCGCGCGCCGTGGCGGCCGGCAGCCGCATCTACCTCGTCACGGACGCCGGCACGCAGATGGAAATCTTCGAGTACGACCCCGTCACGGACACCTTCACCCCGAAGGCGGCGCTCGCCAATGGCCGGTTCCAGTTCAGCGTCGCCGAGGCAGGCGGAAAGGTCTACGTCCTCGGCGGCATGCACGCGCACTGTTCCAGCAACTGCATCGGCCTCTCTGACCTATCCATTGACGAGTTCGATCCTGCGGTGGGTGCCAACGGCACTTGGACCACGATGCCCGTGTCGTTCACGAGCCCGACCGAAATGGGGAGCGCGGCGACCGTGAACGGGAAGATCTACTTCTTCGGCGGCGGCGGCTATGGCCCGCCGGCCAGCACAGTCCGGGTCCTCGACCCCGTGGCGCGCTCTTTGAGCGACTATGCCGTGCCGTGGCCTTCTCCGCGCTACGGCATGGCGGCCGCGAGCGTGGCTGGTCACATCTACGTGACCGCGGGCGTCCAGAGCGGCTCCGATACCACCGCCGTGGATGACTTCTTCCCAGGACCGTAGGCGGATCACGGGCGGCGCCGGAGCTTGCGTTCGGTTCCGGCGCCGCGCCCGTGCGGGAGCGCGAGGTCGTCGCCGTAGCAGGTAGGATGACGCGATGCCAACGGGCGAGGTGACGTGCACGACGTGCAGCCGGCCGGTCCCGGCCGGAGCGCGCGCCTGCGGTCACTGCTCGTCCATCCTGCCCGCGCCGGTCGGACCGGACACAGGGTCCGACTCCTCGCTCCTGGCGCCCGGCTCGAGTCTGGGTGACCTGTCCGTCCTCCTCAAGGCGGCGCGCGTCGACGCTCCGTTTCACCCCGGGGCACGGCTCGGGACGCGCTACGAGATCGTGACACTCCTCGGCAAGGGTGGCATGGGCGCGGTGTACCGCGCCCGCGACCTCGAGCTGAACCGCGACGTCGCGCTCAAGGTCGTGGCGCCGCACCTCGCCGCGGAGGAGTGGGTGATCGAGCGCTTCAAGCGCGAGATCCACCTCTCCACCATCGTCACCCATCCCAACGTGCTGCGCGTCTTCGACCTCGGCGAGAGCGACGGGATCAAGTTCCTCACCATGCAGTTCATCGAGGGAGAGACGCTCGCCGACCTGCTGCGGCGGGAGCACCCCCTCCCCCTCGAGCGGTCCCTCGCGCTCTTCCGACAGGTGTGCGCGGGCCTCGCCGCGGCGCACGCGGCGGGCGTGCTCCACCGCGATCTGAAGCCTCAGAACGTGATGGTGGACGACCGGGGCCACGTGTACCTGACCGACTTCGGCCTCGCGACCTCGGGCGCCATGCCCGCCATGACGCAGACGGGCGCGCTCCTCGGGACGCCCCACTACATGTCGCCCGAGCAGGTGAAGGGCGAGGACCTCGACGCCCGCTCAGACGTCTTCAGCGCCGGCTGCATCCTCTACGAGATGCTGGCGGGCGCGATGCCCTACTCTGGCCACAGCACCTTCGACGTCATGATGGCCCGCACGCGCGCGCCGGCGCGGCCCGTGAGCGATGTCAACGATGCTGTCCCGCGGCACGTGCAGCGGCTCCTCGAGCGCTGCATGGCGATGGAGCGGGCGGAGCGGTACGGCTCGGTGGCGGAGGTCATCGAAGATCTCGACGCCGGGACCGCCCGCCCTGCGCGGCGGGGCGCCGCGCTGCTTCGCTGGAGGAGTCGCCTCGGCTGGCGCCACCTGGCCGCCGCCGTGGCGCTGGCCGCGCTCGCCGCCGCGCCCTTCGCCGCCTGGCGGCTCTGGCGCCGGCCCGCGACGGCGCCGCGAGAGCAGACCATCCTCGTGGCCGACTTCGACAACCGCACCGGCGAGGACGTGTTCAACGGCACGCTCGAGCCCGCGTTCGGCCTGGCGCTGGAAGGCGCCTCCTTCCTCAGCGCATACTCACGCGCCGCGGCGCAGAAGCTCGCGGGGCAGCTCAAGCTCGAGGGATCGGGGCTCAGCGAGCGGCGCGCCAGGCTCGTCGCCCAGCGCGAGGGGATCGCCGTCGTGATCGCGGGGTTCGTCGATCGTGAGTCGGCCGGATACCGCGTGGGAGTGCGGGCGGTGGACGCGTTCACCGGCAGGCGCATCGTCGAGGACGCAATCGAGGCCACCGACAAGCAAGGCACCCTCGGCGCCGCCGCCCGGCTCGCGGCCAGGGTGCGGTCGGTCCTCGGCGACGCCACGCCCATTGGCGTGCAGCTCAAGGAGGCCGAGACCTTCAGCGCGGCGTCGCTCGAGGCGGCGCACGAGTACGGCGTCGCGAGCGACCTCGCCGCGGTCCAGGGCAAGTACGGCGAGGCGCGACAGCACTACCTGGAGGCGCTCCGGCTCGATCCGGGGCTGGGCCGAGCCTACAGCGGGCTCGCCGTCATCGAGCGGAACGGCGGGCACCGCGCCGAGGCCGAGAAATATTTCGAGCAGGCGCTGGCACACGTCGACCGCATGACGGAGCGCGAGAAGCTCCGCACGCGCGGCCTGTGGTTCTTCCTGCGCCGCGACGACGACAAGGCCATCGAGGCGTTCGAGGCGCTCGTGAAGCAGTTCCCGGGCGACAACGCCGGGCTCGCCAACCTGGCGGTGGCGTACGGCTACCGAGGCGACTTCGCCCGGGCCGTCGAGTACACGCGCCGCGCGGTCGCCCTCTCCCCGAGCAACATCCCGCAGCGGAACAACCTCGGGCTCTTCGCCATGTACGTGGGCGACTTCGAGACCGCCCTGCGCGAGCAGGCGCGCGTGCTCGAGGCGAATCCGCAGTTCGAGAACGCCCTCTTCGGTCTCGCCCTGGCGCAGCTCGCGACCGGCCGCCGCGACGACGCCATGGAGACCTGGAAGAGGCTCGCCGCGCTCGGCCCCGAGGCGTCGTCGGCAGCCACGGCGGGGCTGGCGGACCTGGCCGTCTTCGAGGGCCGCCTCTCGGACGCCAAGAAGCTGCTCGAGGACGGGATCGAGGCCGACCGGGCGCGGAAGGATGGCGATGGCGCCGCCCGGAAGCTCGGGGTCCTGGCCGACGTCTACCTCACGCTGGGCGACGCGCGCCACGCGGGCGACACCGCCGAGCGCGCCCTCGAAGCCACCCGCGAGGAGCTCGTCCTCTTCTCCGCCGCGAGCGTGCTGGCCGAGGTCGGGAGGGACGAGCGCGCGCTCGCCGTCGCCGGCGATCTCGACCGGCGGCTCGAACCCGAGCCGCGGATGTACGCCGAGCTCCTGCGCGGCGTGGTGGAGGCGAGGCGGCACCGGCACGCCGAGGCGATCGCCCGTTTCAAGAACGGCGTCGCCCGGCACGACTCGTGGCTGGCGCGCTTCGCGCTCGCGCGCGCCTACCTCGAGGCCGGCGCGTTCACCGAGGCGGACGACGAGCTGGACCGCTGCGAGAAGCGACGGGGCGAGGCCACCGACGTGTCGCAGGAGACGGTGCCCACGTACCGGCTCTATGCGCACGTCGCGTACTGGCATGGTCGCGTGCACGAAGCGCTGAAGAGCCCGGCGGCGGCGGAGGAGTACCGCGCATTCCTCGCCGTGAAGAGGTCGGATGAGGACCCACTGGTGGTGGACGCGCGGAGGCGCCTCGCGAACCGGTAAGGTGGGACGGCGCCCCTGAGCGCCGCCTAACGCGCCACGTGCGGCGTCACCTGACGGGCAGCACCACCACAGTGTCCTTCCGCCCTGTCTCGTCTTCGCTTCGGGACTTGAATCGATCGCCTGCGTCTCCTCGAGGCGACGCTCTGTCCTACATGTGCGTACCATTTTCAAGGTACACGCCAGGCTCTAAAGTGCGCGCCATGAAAAGGCTCATTGCGCTCACCGCCCTCGTCCTGTCGCTCGCCCCGCTCGCCGCCCGCGCACAGGTGGGCGTGAACATGAACATCCAGCTCGGGCTGCCCGTGGCGCCGCCGATGGTGGTGGTCCAGCCGGGCGTGCAGGTCGTGGAGAACTACGACGAGGAGGTCTTCTACACGGGCGGCTGGTACTGGGTGCGCCGCGACGGCCGCTGGTGGCGCGCCCGCGAGCCGCGGGCGACGTTCGTGTACGTCGAGCCGCGGCGCGTCCCGCCCGGACTGGTGCGCATCCCGCCCGGACAGTACCGCCACTGGAACAAGGAACGCGCCAAAGCCGAGCGTCGCGAGTGGAAGGAGGCGCGCAAGGCCGAGAAGCACGCGTGGAAGGAAGAGCGGCGGGAAGAGCGGCACGAGCAGGATCACGACCACGGCGAGCACGGCCACGGCCATCACGGCGATTAGCCTGCGGTCAGCCCGAGAGGGCGGGCGGTCCCCCGCCCTCACCCGCGCGTGAAGTAGGCCACGGCGCTCGCGCCCTGCGCCTCGCGCAGCGCGACGCACGCCTCGATCCGCTCCAGCGTTTCCTCGGCCGCGCGCCGCGCCAGCGGGAACCGGGCGACGCGCCCGTCGAAGAATCTCCGCGCCTCGTCGAGCCGCTTCCGGTCGCACAGGCTCGCCGCGGCGCGCGGGAGCTCCGCCGCGTCGGACGGCGGGAGCGCCTCCACGAGCTCGTTCCAGCGAAGCTGGAGCGCCTTCCAGGCGGCCTCGCGCGTCTCCGGCCAGGCCGCCTGGTGCCGCAGCAGAGCGACGCGGTCGCCGGCCGGGAGGCGCGGCTCGCCGGCGAGAGCCAGGGCGCGGTCCGAGAGCGCCGCATCCCTCGCGGAGCCGACCGCGGCCAGCGCTCGCTCGCGCTCCTCGCCTTCGATCCCGTTCAGGAGGCGCCGGACGAGCGCGTCGAACACGGCCGCGTCGCCGTCGATCACCGCGGCCGCGAGCGCCAGCTCGGCGAGCTCGGGGCTCACGGCCTCGGCGCGGAAGTGGCCCTCGCGTACGCCGGCGTAAGCCGCCCCGCGCGCGGCGAGCGCATGCGTCACCTCGGGCTCGCGCGCGACCGTCACGAGCAGCCGCGCCACCTCGACGCGGAGCCCTCGCCGTTCGAGCGTCTCTCCGGCCGCGGGCTCGGCGCCGAGCGCGCGGAGCCGCGGCAGGTACAGCTCGGACAGCGCCGCGCGGGCGCGCGGCAGGATCTCGTCCGGCACGAGGTGGTCGATGGCCTCACCGAACGCGTCCGCCGGCACCAGCGCGACCGCCGCGGCGCCATCGCGCGCGAGCGGCGACAGGGCCTCGAGCGCCTCGCCGAACGCGATCCGCCCTGCCTCCGCGGACGCCAGGATCGAGGCTCCCAGCGCGACGCGCTCGGGCGCGGCGAGGTGCGCGAATCCAGCGTCGCGCAGGCGCGCCGCGTCGGCGGGTCCCAACGCGAACACGAGCCATGACCGCCCGCCCGCGTCGGGCATGATCCATCGCGGGCACGCCGGCAGCTGGAGCACGCCGTGCCCGCGCTCCGCGACAGTGCACAGCTCACCCAGCTCGCCCGCCGCCTCGAACCGTGCGCACACCGGGAGCGTGTACGCGAGCGGTGCGGCGCGGCTCCCGAGCGGGCGGAAGCGCCCCACCACCACGTCGAGGTGGGGTCCGGCCGAGTCGCAGACGGAGCGTGCCTCGACGAGCGGCGCGCCCGGCTCGTCGAGCAGCGCGCGCAGCGCCGCGCCCACGTCCCGGCCGGCCGCGTGGGAGATGGCGTCGGCGAGCTGGACGGTCGACGCGGCGCCGCGGGCGTGGGCGGCGAGGTGGGCCGCGACGCCGGCCCGGAACCGGTCCTCGGCGGCGAGCCGCTCCACCGCGCGCAGGAGGGCGGCGGCGTGCACCTCACCGGCGGCGTCGAGGCTGGGCCAGGCCGCCCCGGCGAGCCGTCGCGGCGGCCGGAGCGGCCGCGCCGAGGCCAGCCCCGAGCGGCGCACCTCCGCCGCGATCGCCCGCGCCTCCCCCTGCCCCACCTTCGCCTCCGGCCGCCAGCGCTCCAGCGCGACCCCCTCGAGCAGCGCCGCGAAGCCTCCCGGGATCCAGGCGTCCTCCGGCGCGGCGGGCGCCACGAGCCCTTCGAC
>DATLJU010000049.1:0-12334 GCA_035538735.1 Anaeromyxobacteraceae bacterium
GCGCGTCACCGCCACAAGGAGCCGCCGGCGCGCCTCGTCGGTCGCGGGGTAGGTGGCGGCCGACGCGTCCGGCACGATGACGTAGTCGAACTCGAGCCCCTTCACGCTCTCCACGTCCGTGAGGTCGACGCCGGGGCGGAACGAGAACGCGCCGTCGAGCACGAGCCGCACCTCCGGCATGTCGGCCAGCAGCCGGTGGAGGCTCCGGGCCACCTCCGGCCCGCGCGCCACCACCGCGACGGATGCCTGCGGCTCGCGCTCGATGAGATCGCGCACCGCCTCGGCGAGGAACAGGTGCGCATGCGCGTCGCTGGGGAAGTCGAAGCGGCCCACCGGCACGCCGGGGCGGCCGGCCTGGAGCGCCTCGGCCGGCGCGAGCGGACCGAGCACCTCGCGCGCGAAGGCGGCGACCGGGACCGGGCAGCGGTAGGTCGTCGCGAGGCGGCACGTGGCGGCGCGCTCGGCGCCGAGCGCGGACAGCATGGCCGGCCAGCCCGCGAAGCCCGCCCCCGTCTGCTGCCCCTCGTCCCCGGCGACGGTGAGGCTCCGCGCCTCCCCGAGCTGCCGACCCAGCACGAACAGCTCGAACAGCGAGACGTCCTCCGCCTCGTCCACGACGAGGTGCGCCATCGCCCGGCCCCGGGCGCTCGAGCGCCAGGCGCGCAGGAACAGCAGGAGCGGAAGGTCCTCGGCGTCGAGCGTGCCCGCCAGCGCGTCGGGAGTGCGTGCGTCGACGGGCTCGCCGTCGAGCGCCACCGTCCGCTCGGCGTCGACGCCGCGCAGCGCGGCCGCGAGCGGCGAGGCGAGCTGGAGGCGCGTGTGGCGGGCCGTCTCCTCGATGGCCGTCACGGGCAGATCGCCGCCCGAGGCGGCCACCACGCCCGCGAGGAAGGCGCGGTCGCTCATGAGGTCCGCGAGATCGCTGCGCAGCTTCGACCAGCCCTCGGGCGCGCGCCGGTCCGCGACCCGCGGCCGCCGCCGCAGGGCCCCGTAGAGGGCGGGGTGACGCTTGAGGCGGGAGACGAGCGGTGGGGTCTCCTCGGTGAGGCGGGGCGGCGGGACGCCGAACGCGCTCTGGAAGGCGCCCCGCGACCAGCCGTCGAGCGTGCGCACCGCCACCTTCGAGAGGCCGAGCGGCTCGAGCAGCCGCGCCGACAGCCGCGACAGACCCAGCTCCGGCACCACCACGAGGAGCTTCGACACCGGGTAGCGGCGCGGGTCCTCGAAGGCGATGCGCGCGAGCCGGTGCAGCGCCACCGTCGTCTTGCCGCTCCCGGCGCTGCCGGTGACGAGCAGCGGGTCGTCGGCTTCGACCGAGAGCGCCTCGAACTGCTCGCGGTCGAGGAGCGCCGTCACGTCGGGGCGCGCGGCGCGGCCTCGGGCGCCCTCGCCCACGCCGAGCACGCCCGGTCGCGCGGCGGTCCCGGCGCCGCCCCCCAGCGACGCGGCGCGGTCGCCCCGGGACGAGCTCCACCGGCCGCCCTCGCCGCGAGTGAGCGTGACCGCCGCGGTGGAGACGCGGGTGAGCCGTCCGCCTTGCACGACCACCACGCGGCGCGCCTCGACGACGCCCTCGGCGAGCCGGCCGGGGAAGCGCTCCTCGAAGGCGTCGCCCTCGCGGTAGGCGTAGAAGAGCCGCGCCACGGGTGCGAAGCGCCAGTCGACGATGCGCACGCCGGCTGCCAGGTCGACGAAGGTGGCGCGCCCGAGGCAGTAGTCGCGGACGGCGTCGCGCTCGCGCACGCGGAGGTGGGCGAAGTAGGGTGCGCCCGGGTCGGGCAGCGGGTCGAGGCGTGGCCGCTCGATCATGGCGCGGACCAGCCCCATCTCCTGGAAGACGGTGGGGAGATCCTTGGCGGTCGACTCGACGGCCTGCTCGCGCAGCTCCGAGAGCCGGCCCAGCAGGTCGGGATCGCCGCGGCGCGGGGCGGGGCGCCGAGCGCGCAGGGCGGCCAGGACGCGGCGGAGGAGCTCCTCCTCCTCCTCGACGAGGATCCGCTCCTTGGGCGTGAGAGCTGGGCTCGCGGCGGGCAAAGGATCTTCTCTTGTCGCGGGTCGCGGTGCGCTGTCAACGGGATCCGCGACCCGCTGTAGGATGAACCGATGAGCGACGTCGCGCCCGCGCCCGCGCCGCGGCTGGGAGACCGCTCCCTCTTCCCCGACCTGACGCCGGGGGCGTACCTCAACCACGCCGGCATCTCGCCGCCGTCGCGGCCGGTGCAGCAGGCGGTGACCGAGCTGCTGCGGCTCTACGCCAGCCGGGGCGGCGAAGGCGTGGTGGCGACGCTCCACATGCGGTCGCGGCTGCGCGAGCGCATCGCGCGCCTCATCGGCGTCGGAGCCGCCGACGTGGCGCTCACCAGTGGCGCGACGCACGGCATCCAGGCGGTCGCGCTTTCATTCCCGTGGCGGCGCGGCGACCGGCTGGTGCTCTTCGACGGAGAGTTCCCGGCCAACGTCACCCCGTGGCAGCGCGCCGCGGCGCTGTTCGACCTCGTCCCACGCTTCGTCGCGCTGGCGCGCTTCGAGTCGAGCGACGCGGAGGGTCTCGCGGCGCTCGAGGCCGAGCTCCGGGGCGGCGCGCGGCTGGTGGCGGTGAGCGCGGTGCAGTTCTCGAGCGGGCTCGCCATGCCGCTCGCCGAGATGGCGGCGCTCTGCGCGCGCCACGGGGCCGAGCTGTTCGTGGACGCCATCCAGGCGCTCGGGGCGGTGCCGCTCGACGCCGCCGCGCTCGGCGTCGACTACCTGGCCTGCGGCGCTCACAAGTGGCTCATGGGCGCCGAGGGGGCAGGGTTCCTCTACGTGCGCCCCGACCGCGTGGCGGCGCTGCGGCCCGCGCTGGCCGGCTGGCTCTCTCACGAGGAGGCGATCGCGTTCCTCCTCGAGCCGGGCCAGCTCCGCTACGATCGCCCGATCCGGCGGGAGGCGAGCCTCTTCGAGGCCGGGTCGGCGAGCGCGCTGTCGCAGGCGGCGCTCGACGCGTCGCTCGGGCTCCTGCTCGACCTCGGGCCCGGTGCCATCCACGCGCATGTGAACCGGTACCTCGACCGGCTCGAGCCGCTGCTCGCGGCACGCGGCTTCACAACCCGCCGGCCGCGCGATCGCGCACGCCGCGCGGCGTTCCTCTCCGCGGCGCCGCCGCCGGAGCGCACGGCTCGGCAGATCCGCGAGGCGCTCCAGTGCGCGGGGGTGGCGGTCTCGACGCCGGACGGTCTCGTCCGGTTCGCGCCACACTGGCCGAACGACGCCGATCGCGAGCTCCCCGGCGTTGAGGCGGCGCTCGAGGCCGCCTGCCGCTGAACGAGAGAGCCTCGCGCCGGTGAATGCGCTGCCGGACGGCCGCGCGCCGTGCCCGGTGGCAGCGCGGGCGATGGGGCGATGCCACGCCCACACGCAAGGTCACGTCGATGCAGCTCGGCCGCCCGAAGCCTCGGAGCCTCGATCGGGCGGCCTCCCCCGCGACGCAGGCAGCGTTACGCTGGCCCGAGGGGAGGTCAGGCCATGAACAACCTCATCGGCAGCCCGCTGCAAGCAGGGATCTTCGTCGCGCTCCTCGGCGGGCTGATCGCCCCGACGAGGGCCGCCGGCGCGGAAGGTGGAGGTGACCCCACCATCACCTCGACCAACACGGCGCCGAGCGATCCGAGCTCGCGGACGATCCAGGGTACCGACAGGGCGACCGAGATCACCGGGCCGGTGCGGTTCGTCGAGCCGTCCACGCACACGATCTACCTCAAGAACGCCACGAAGGCGCTCCACGTCCACGGAGACACCAAGGTGACGAAGAACGGGAGCGAGGCGTCGATCGAGGACGTGCAGGAGGGTGACCAGGTGCGCGCCAGTTACTCGGGGAGTGGAGGTGACGTGAGCGTCGACAGGCTCGAGGTGCTGCCCCCGAGGACCGAACGCGACGACCGCTCGCGCACCGGTGCTGGCGAGGCCGGGTCGGCCCGGAGCGAGATCGACCCCAAGCTGGCGGCGCCGAGCTCGGCGCCCAGCGGTCAGAGCGGAGGGCAGCTCACGCAGAAGTTGTCGCGCTAGAGTCGGACGCCAGGGTCGAAGACGGCGCCCGTTCTTCGGGCGCGAGCCCGACGAACAGCCTCTTCATGCGGCGAGACCGAGAAGGTGTGAGGGCGGTCCAATCTCCTCGGGCCGCCCTTTTTTTGCTGGTGCTTCGCCGGTACTTCGAATTGGTGAATCTCACGGGGATCGAGCCTCGGACGCGCGCTGCGAACGCGCTGGGCGTAGCCGGATCACCAGGCAGGCAGCCGAGGGTCGACCATCGAGCGGGGTGTGGCGGGCGAAAGGTTTGACCATCCGGGCTAATCAGTTGGACTCAGCTCGATTGGACGCCTCATCGAGGTCACACTCCCGGGCGTCCCATTCGTCTCTTGCCCCGTGCAGGCCGTGGAAGCGGCGAGTGCGCTTGTAGCAACATCCTCGCTCCGTGAAGCGCGAGTCTCATCCCTGGCCATCTTCGCTCGCGTGCGCAGTGGGCCATGGACACTATCAGTCAATACACGGATCGTGCGTGCTCGGATCGGCTGCAATGCGTCCTGTCTCGCCGGCGACCAGCGCCGTCTCCTCCGTCGCGCGCGGGCAGCGTCCCGCGCTCGGACGGTCTTTCTGCAAGGGCACCCATTCGCTGCAATGAGGTGGAGACTCGATGAGCCCGAACATCAGAAGACGGCGCTTGGTCATCGGCTTCGCGGCGTCCCTGGCCATGCTCGCGCCGAGGCCGGGCCGTGGCGACACGGTGGACGCGAGCTCGACCACCATGCTGATCGTGAAAGAGCAGACGCGCGCCGGGGGCTCGGTCACCCTCGCGCCGCTCTACGAGCTCCTCTCGGTCTCGGCGCGCGAGGTGGAGAACCCGGTCGCCGAACACCTCACGCTCGTCTTCTCCGGGTGGTTGGGCGCCAGCCTCGGCGACAACCTGGTCTGGTACGACCTGACGCCGCCCCAACACCACGTCTTCGGCGACCTCGACCTCGCCTACATCCAGGGCGAGGTCCTCCAGCGCACCCTGAGGCTCCGTCTCGGGCGCCAGCTCGTGACCGGAGGGGTCACGGGCTCTCTCCAGCTCGACGGCGCGGACGCGCTGGTCCGGCTGCCGTACGGGTTCGGCGTCTCCGCCTACGTCGGCTCACCGGTGTCTCAGCGCTTCGATTCCCGGGGCACGGACGCGACCTTCAACCCGCAGCGCGGCACCTTCGCGTTCGGAGGCCGCGCCTACTGGACCCTGCCGGCGTGGGGCGAGATCGGGTTCTCGGGGGTGGAGATCCTCGACCGAGGCGACCCGAGCCGGCGCCAGATCGGCGCCGATGCGCGGGTTACCCCCTGGCGTGCGCTGACCCTCCTGGGGAGCGCCGCCTACGACCTCTATGAGAGCCGGTGGGCCGAGGCGACGGTGCGGGCCCAGTACATCGTGAACTCGAGGATCCTCCTCAGCGCCGACTACCGCCACGTCGAGCCCGACCTCTTCCTTCCGCGCGACTCGATCATGGCGATCTTCTCCTTCGAGCGCCGCAACGAGGTGGGCGGAAGCTTCCAGTACGGCCTGACCAGGACACTCACGCTCCTGCTCGACTATCACTACCAGAAGCAGGTGGACTCGGGAGAAGGCCACCGCTTCAACGGTCGCGCGACCTGGCAGCCTGCCCGCGACACCTCGCTGGGCGTCGAGGCCGGGGGGCTGGCCGCCATCAACGACAACAGCTACTTCCACGTCCGCGGGTTCGGCTCGCAGCGCCTGGACCGCTTCACCGGCACGCTGGATCTGCAGGAGTACAAGTTCAATCAGGACGTCAACGGGCACAACAACTCGTTCGCCGCCATCGGAACGCTCGGCTACCTCATCGGCGGCGGTTGGGCGGCCCAGGCGAGCGGCACGGCCGAAGCCACGCCCTACTACAAGTCGCGCTTCGACCTCATGGTGAAGCTCGCCTACAACCAGTCCTACCACCTGCGCGAGGTGCGCTGATGACTCCCCGCACGCTCCTCCTCGGGGCCGCGCTGCTGGCGACCCTTTTCGGCGGGCCGGCTGCCGCCAAGGAACAACCGAAGTTCACGTTCCCGCACGGGACGCACGTGGAGGCGGGCATCTCCTGCGCCACCTGCCACGGCAGCATCGCCCAGGCCAAGGCGGTGGGCCCGACCGTGCACCTCACGCTCCCGGCGGGGGACGCGGCGAAGGACTGCCTCCAGTGCCATGACAAGGTCCCCGCCGCTCCGCCGCCGCGCGAGGTCGAGCGGGCCATCACCTTCTCGCACGCCGATCACCTGCCGTACGTGAAGGGCGATTGCGCGAGGTGCCACACGGCGCTCGTGGAGCCCGGCCAGACGAAGGCCCCGGTCCCTCCGATGAGCACCTGCACGGCCTGCCACAACCACTCAGAGGAGTACGCCCAGGCCAAGTGCCAGCCGTGCCACGTGGACCTCAAGCGCTACCCGCTGAAGCCGATCGCGGACTTCACGCACGCGGGCGACTTCCTGCGCACCCACGGCGCGATGGCCAGGACGAACGCGGCCACCTGCGCGGCCTGCCACGAGCAGACCTCCTGCGCCGAGTGCCACGCCGCCACCACGCGCCCGTTCAAGCCAGATATCCAGTGGCCGGAGCAGGTGGAGGCGCTCTTCATCCACCGCGGGGACTACGTGTCGCGGCACCGGGTCGACTTCAACGCCGATCCGGCGAGCTGCCGCCGCTGCCACGGCAGCGCGTACTGCAACTCGTGTCACAACGAGCAGGGCATCTCGCCGCTTTCGCCGCTGACGCCCACGAGCACCCCGCACCCGGCTGGCTGGAACGCCGGCGCCGTGCACGGCCCCGCCGCGCGGCAGAACATCGGGAACTGCGCCGCTTGCCACGACCAGGGCTCACAAACCACCTGCGTGAACTGCCACCGGAACGTCGATCCTCACCCGCCCGGCTGGGCGAAGCGCCACAACAAGACGACGGATGTCGCCAACAACGGCATGTGCCGCATCTGTCACGTTCAGTGAGGGCCAGACCAGTAGTCGATAGGAGAGGATGCTCATGAGATCGCCGCGGTCGTTCTTGTCGTGTGGTCTGGTCGTGCTGGTGCTGGTGCTCTCCGCGTGCAGCTCGGCCCAGAGTACGGCCCAGACCGGGACCACGTTCTGCTTCAACTGTCACTCGGAGACCAGCCCGCTCGGCCTCAAGATCTTGTGGGCGGAGTCAGGCTACGCCCTCTCGGTCCACCAGGGCGGTCAGGTCGCGCGGATCTACGTCCAGGTGGCGGCCGCCGGCGGGTGCCCGCCGTTCGTCCAGGCGACGGCCGCCACCTGCACGGGCGCAGGCGGCACGCACAGCGGCGCCTCGGGGGGCAACATCTGCACGATGCCGGCGGAGACGACGCCGGCGGCGTGTACCGCGGCCGGCGGAACCATCGCCGTCGCCGTGACCGATCCCCTCGCGGGGAGCGCCTGCCCCGTATTCGCCGCCCCCTCGGGCCCCAACAGCCCCTGCGTGAAGGTCTTCGGCGCGAGCGCGCTGTCGGGGACCACCTGCACCCCCACCGTGCCGCCCGGCGCCACCTACATCACGCAGAACGCCTGCCAGTCGGCGGGCGGCCTGTGGGTGGGGCCGGCCTTCGTGCTGCAGGGCACCGAGAGGGAAGGCTCGAACGCGTTCTACGCCAACTCGGGCGGATGCCAGATGTGCCACACGCACGAGGGGTTCCGGAAGCGCGTGTCGAAGGCGTATGACGCGCCCGACGGGTCCTATTCCATTCAGTACTCGTGGAGCACGAGCGCCCAGGTCGGCAGCCCTTCCACGACGCCGAACACCCCGCTCACGGCGGACGTGATCCTGAACCCCTCGCCGGTGCATTGCTTCACCTGCCACACGCCGCACGGCATCGGCACCACCGACAACGTCAGCCTCGACCAAACCATCCCGGAGGGCACCACCATCACCACGCAGACGGGCGCCGTCTGGAGCAAGAGCAAGGCAAGCCTGTGCGCGGAGTGCCACCAGATCCGCCTCAACGCCTCCCCCACCACCAGCGCCTCGATCCTCGGCAACGTCACGGGGAGCGGCAAGTTCAGCGTCAGCGCCCCCTACGGCCCCCACCACGGCCCGCAGACCGACATGAACCTCGGCATGGGAGGCGCCCAGTACACCGGCACGGCGACCGGTACGGCGGGCTCGGTCACGTTCGCCGGCACCTACGGCAACTCGCCCCACACATCGCTCGACACCGCCAACTGCATCACGTGCCACATGCAGTCTGACTACGAAGACATCAACCTGACGGGCAGCCTGTCGGTGAGCGCGGCGGTCGGCGGCCACGCCATGACGAACAAGGGCATCGTCCACGGCTCGGAGAAGGTGCTGGCGGTGGGCTGCGGCGCGACGACCACCGGCACCACGGGTACCTCCGGTTGCCACACCGTCTCGGGCGTGTCGGGCTCGACGGGCAACAAGGTGGTCGCCGCGAACGTCGCCCAGACGAGCGGCTACCTGCAGGCGGGCGACGCCTACTTCCAGAAGTTCGCGGGCAATGCCGACTCCAACTACCACCTCAAGGTGAACGAGCTCCTGACGAAGCTCGCCAACCCGTCGGCCGACTGCAGCGGCCTCCTCAACGACGCTGCGGTCGCGGCCGGAGGGAAGTTCTCCTGGGCCACCTTGCCCGACAACCTGACCATCGACCCGCGCTGCATCGACAACGGCTCGACCACGGGGATCAACAAGGCCGCCGCGCCGAAGGACGACAACACCAACGCCTCGGTGCGTTTCCTCAAGGGGCTGTGGAACTTCAAGTTCACCCACGTCGAGGACAAGAGCTTCGGCGTCCACAACACGATGTACGCGCTCGAGCTGCTCTACGACTCGTGCACCGATCTGGCCGTCCTGACCGGCAAGGCCTGCGGCTCCGCGGCCGGGCGCTGTAGCTTCTGCGAGGGGCAGTACGTGACGACGAGACCGTAGGGCTCGCCCCTCGGGCCACGCGCAACAGCAGCGCGAGCTCCGGGCAGGCTTCTTTCAGGAGACGACCAGGCAGAAGGGCGGTCCCGAGCTTCTCGGAACCGCCCTTCCATATCCAGCTACGACGGAGGCAGAGTCTGCGCGGCGCGCGTACCCGCCGGCCCGCCGTGCTCGACGGAGGGCACGGGCGCGGGCGCATCCCTCGCCACCGACGGGGCCAGCCAACCACCGGTGAAGCCCGCTTTCCTGAGCCCGGCGCTCACGTAGGCGCTCTTCTTGAGGAGCTCCCACACGAACCCCGTGCGGTAGTTCTCGATCATCAGCAGGATGGGCCCTTGGTCGATGGCCAGGTACTGGTCGGCGAACCAGCCCGTCGGCTCCCCGGACTTGCCTGGATAGGACAGGTTGAAGGCATCCTTGAACCCGTACTGTCCGTATAGCCGATCCCCGAAGCGGTCGCGGAAGTGCATCAGCGTCGGGATGGCCACCTCCGGTGCGAACGGCACGGAGCCGCCCGCCGCCGTGGGCGCGATGGTCCCATCGTCCGAAGCGTTCGGGCCGGCCCCTCGCGCCCAGTATGCGTGGAAAGGCGTCGCAGCCCCGTGCGCATCGTCGGCGCCGAGAGGACCGTCCGACGCCGTCAGGCCCCACACGAGCTCGCCGTAGCCTTTCCACCCTCCCGGATTGGCGATGCAGTAGGCGCGATTGGCATGGGTGGCCCGCACTGAATTGGTGAAGTAGTCGCTTCCCTTCGATCGCATGTAGCCGTCCTGGATCCCGCGAAAGTCGACCCAGACGTGCGAATACTGGTGCCCGAACATCGGACCGAAGGTGACGTGAGGTGGCCCGTAGGCGCTCTCCCAGCGGTAAGATCGCGTCCACTCCTCCCAGGCCTGGGGATCGATCGGGTGCGTTGGCGAGCCCAGGGCGAGGATGTACAGGAGCATCCCTTCGTTGTAGCCACGCCAGTCGTAGTCGATGAATCCTTGCTCCGGGCTCCATCCCAGGCTGAGCAACGGCTTGTGCCGGGGAGAGGACGCCCACGCCCAGTCGACCCTTCGATAGAGCTGGTCGGCGAGGAGTCGGATGGACCGCTCCGTCTCGTCGTCCTTGTCGAAGTACGCTTGAGCGGAGAGGACGCCGGCCATGAGCAGCGCGGTGTCGACGGTGGACAGCTCCGACTGGTCGGAGCGAACGCCGTCGTGGCCATCGAGGAAGTGGTAGAAGAGCCCGTTGTATCCGGCGACGCCCTCTGCCGCGGGGCCCTGAGGCGCCCGCCACAGCGTCTCGAGGGTCCTCAGGGTGCGCGCTGCGGCCTCGGCCCGGGTGACGTACCCTCGCTCGACACCGACGAGGTACGACGTCAGCGCGAAGCCGACGGCCGCCACACTGGAGGTATTCGCTCCCGGAGCGCGATCGGGCGTGAGCCCGGTCCCTGCTGGCGTCGTCTCCCAGAAGAACTTGAAGGTGTCTCGCTGGAGCTGATCGAGGAAGGCCTGCTGCTGGGGCGAGCTCCGATACGGCTGCTCGGCCGGCTGGTTACGTCCCACTTCGACCTCCGCGACCGAATCTACCGCCCACGCGAGGCCCGGCAACGTCCCTGCGTACAGGGCGCACATGAGTGCGCGTGTGTAGGTCGAACGTCTACCTGCTCGGCTGTCCATTCGGTCGCCAGAACGAGCCGACCGTGGCCCGAAATTCCGGCTCGAGGGACCAAAACGGGCATCACGCCCAGCAGGCGGCTGGCTGCTCGTCGAGCGTTGCCGCCGCTGTCACGCGGCCTTCCTGAGGCGCAGCAGGCTCCCGAGGCGAGGGCAAAGCGCGCGGCGCAGCGGTATCGTCATCATCCATGGCAGAGAGTCGGTTTCCGCCACGCCGAACCGACGTCGTCGTCATCGGAGCCGGGATCGCGGGGGCGTCGCTCGCGGCGGAGCTGGCGTCCAGGCGGCAGGTCGTGCTGCTCGAGATGGAGGAGCACGCCGGCTATCACACGACCGGGCGCTCGGCTGCCGTGTTCGCCGAGGGGTACGGAAACGCCGTCGTCCGCGCCCTGACGCGTGCCAGCCGACCGTTCCTGGCCGCCCCGCCGCGCGGGGTCGCCGAGCACCCGCTGCTCGTCCCGCGAGGCTGGATGTTCGTCGGTCGCGACGACCAGCTCGAGCACCTCGCGCAGCTCGAGCGCGAGATCGCGGGGACCTTGCGCGCCATCTCCCCGGCGGAGGCGATCGCGCGCGCTCCCATCCTGCGCCGCGAGTACGTGGTGGGAGCGTTGTGGGACGAGACCGCCATGGACGTCGACGTGCACGCGCTCCACCACGGGTTCCTGCGGCTCCTCCGGGCCGCGGGCGGCGAGCTCGTCACGAGCGCACGCGTGCGCGGGCTCGATCGCGCCGGCGGCGCGTGGCGGGTGGACACGGAGCGCGGAACGTTCGAGGCGCCGATCGTCGTGAACGCGGCCGGCGCGTGGGCCGACGAGGTGGGGCGGCTGGCGGGCGCCATGCGCATCGGCCTCGTGCCCATGCGGCGGACCATCGTGCTGCTCGATCCTCCTGCCGGGGTCGAGCTCGCACGCTGGCCGCTCGTGATCGACGCGGAGGAGGAGTTCTACTTCAAGCCCGAGAGCGGGAAGATCCTCGCCTCGCCGGCCGACGAGACACCATCGCCGCCGTGCGACGCGCACGCCGATGACCTCGACGTGGCGATCGCCGTCGATCGGTTGACCCGCGCCTGCGACCTGGAGGTGCGCCACATCCCACGGAGGTGGGCGGGGCTGAGGTCGTTCGTCGCGGATCGCACTCCCGTGGCCGGTTTCGATCCAGGCGCGGAGGGCTTCTTCTGGTTCGCGGGCCAGGGTGGCTTCGGCATCCAGACCGCTCCCGCGCTGGCGCGCCTCGGTGCGGCCATCGCGCTGGGCGACGCCGTGCCGGACGACCTCACCGCCGCCGGAGTGTCGGCGCGGGACGTGGCGCCGGGGCGGCTCGCCGGCTGACGGGCCGCGCGCACTTCAACGACGCGGCGCTGCCGGCGAGGTCCGGGCCTCGGTCGCCAGGAGCACGGGGCCGCTCGGCGTGCGCTGCACGCGATAGCTCACGGAGGTCACCCGCGACGGGCAGCAGAGCGGATCGGCCGGCGTGTAGCGCGCGAACTCGACCTCGAGCCGATCCGTGGAGCGGAGCTGCACGAGCCCGGCCGCGCCGTCCGTCCTCGAATCCATGAGGCCGGGCGAGATCGTCCCCACGAGCTTGCCGTCCACCCAGACGAAGCCCTGGAACCCGAGCGGTCGGCACATCCCGTCCACACCGGAAGCCGCCAGCAGGACCTCCGTCTCGCCGAACACCTGGCCGGGGCCGAAGAGCGTCCAGCCCTTCGCGACGACCG
>DATLJU010000050.1:0-4008 GCA_035538735.1 Anaeromyxobacteraceae bacterium
GGAGCTCCCCCTCGGTCCGCGCCAGCGCCTCGACCACCTCGGCCCGGCCGGACCGCTCCGCGTCGAGCTGCGCCGAGAGCTCCGCCTGCCGCGCCGCCGCGCCGCCCAGCTCGCCGCGGAGCGAGGCGATGACCTCCTCGAGCGCGCCCGCGCGCGCCTCCGCCTCCGCGCCGGCGGCGGCGGACCGCGCCAGCTCCGCCTCGCGCGTCGCCAGCGCCTCGGCGCAGCCGGCGTGCGCGCGCGCCGCCGCGGCGCTCTGCAGCGCGGCCTCCGCGAGCGGCGCCGGCGGCAGCGTGACGAGCACCATCGTGTCGAGCCCGGTCGGGCGAGCGCCGCACAGCGCCACGTAGTACGCGGCCTCGGGCGCTCCCGAGAGCGCGCCGTCGACGCCGAGGTCGGGCGCGTCGTCGCCGTGCGCGGCCGGCGCGATCACCCAGCCCACGGCCGGCGACTGCGTGGCCATCTCGACCACGTCGAACTGCGCCGCAAGCGCCCCCGCGAAGCTCTCGTACGAGGGCACCTCCGTCGCCGGCGAATCGCCCGCCAGCGCCGCCAGCCCGCGCGTCCCGGCCGCCGCCAGCGAGGTGACGAGGTGTCCGCGCGGCGTGAGCAGCTCCGCGAGCGCCGCCAGGCGCTCCGGGCTCGCTGCGAGCGCTGCGCCGTCCGCGACGAGCACGAGGTCGAACGCGCGCCGCGGGAGCTCCTCCAGCGCCGCCGCGCGGAACTGCACGAACGGGTGCGAGGAGAGCTCGCCGGCGCGCCCCAGCCCCAGGCCGTCGTCCTCCACCGAGAGCACCGCCGCCGCGCCGCGCTCCGCGAGCGCCAGCGCCGACGCGCCGTCGGTCGCGCGCGCCGCGCCGATCTCCAGCACGCGGCGACCGCCCAGGATCGGCTCGATGAAGCTGTAGCGCGAGAGGAGATCGGCCGCGCCGTGCGGCGCGTAGAAGGAACTCATGTACCGGATGTTACACCGGGCGAGCTGCTCTCGACGCCCCCGGTTGGCTCATCGATCGCGCTATCGCGCGAGACCGAGCGCTAGGGACAGGCGAACCCTTCTCCCGTCGTGGAGCAATGTCCGGCCGCGATGTCCTTACATGTGTGGTCGATCACGCACTGGATGGTGTCCGACCGGTTCGATCCCGAGTCGTTGCAGGCGGTGATGCAGCTGGGCACGTCGATGCTCGGCGCGCCGCAGGTGATCCGGCAGTCGTTCACCTTGTTGCAGTACTTGTCGCAGTCGGGCCCACAGCCGACCAGGGCCAGGGCGAGCAGGACGGCCGTGAGGAGCCACAGCCGAGTCACGGGACGATCCCGGGGGCGACGGCCGGGATCTGGCAATGGCCCGGCCCCGCCGGCGGCGGGGTGATGCCCGCGCATCCCTGGTCCACGACGCAGTTGATGAAGGCCGCGTTGTCCCCGCCGACCTCGTTGCACCCCTGGATGCACTGCGTCCGGTCGGCGTTGGCGCCGGCGGCAGCGGGGCAGCTCGTCCAGATGCTGCAGAACTTGTCGCAGTCCGGACCGCAGGCCGCGAGCGGCGCGATCAGGGCGAGCGCGAGGAGGAGGCGGCGCATCATGGGCTCCCGATATCGGCGGCGCGGACCCTAGCCTTGGGACTGGCGTGCGTCAAGGTGAGCGAGCGCTCGCTGCAGCGCGGCCTCGCCCGGCGTCACCGCCCGGCGTCGGCGGCGGGCTGAGGCGACGCAGCGGGCGCGCCACCCTCCGGCTGCGGCGGTGCGGGCTGGCCCCCTCCGCTCGACGCGAGCGCGCGCTGGGCCCGGTAGACCTCGTCCACGGTGGGGTCGACGTCGTGGAGCGCCTCGCCCGCCACGCCGGCGTGGGGCGACGCCGAAGAGGAGGTGGCGCGGAGCCGCTCGCGCGCCTGCCGGAGCGCGTCGGCCGCCTTGCCGAGCAGCTCCCGGGCTTCGTAGTAGCCCGACTCCGCGCGCAGCGCGCGCAGGTCCTCGCGCTGCGTGCCGGAGATGCCGGCCAGCTTCTCGGCGCGGTCGAGCCACGTCAGCGCGCGCTGCACCAGCTCGGGCTTCTCGCTGGCGAGGTCCGCGCGCGCCCACTTCGCGAGGTACTCGTAGAGCGCCTGGTCGAGCGCGCCGCGGTCGTCGAACGCCCGCTCCTCGTCGAGCTTGAAGCCGGGGGGGGGCTTCATGGGCGCGTAGGCCTGCGCCAGCGCGGGGTCGGCGGTCTTGAAGGTCTGACGGCCCATGGGCGCCATGACGCCCTTCTTCACGGCCAGGTACCCGTCCTCGAGGACGAGCGTGTACGTGCGCGCGTTCCGCTCCGAGAGGAGGTAGACGACGACGGCGAACAGCGCCAGCACCGCCACCACGAGCAGGAAGGTGCGACCCGCCGAGCCGCGCTCGCTCTTCATCATCCCTGCACGACGCCGAGGTAGGGGAGGTTGCGGAAGCGGCCGTCCCAGTCCAGCCCGTAGCCCACCACGAATTCGTCCGGGATGGAGAACCCCTTGTAGTCGATGGGGATCTGCACCTTCGCCCGCGCCGGCTTCTCGAGCAGCGCGCACACCTTGACGCTGGCGGGGTGCCGCGTGGCGAGGTTCTCGAGCAGGTACTGCATCGTGAGCCCCGTGTCGACGATGTCCTCGACGAGCAGGACGTGCTCGCCGTCGATGGGCCGGGACAGGTCGTTCGTGATGCGCACCACGCCGCTCGAGTGCGTCCCCTGGTAGGAGGAGGTTCCGATGAAGTCCACCTTGAGCGGCAGGTCGATGGCGCGCGCGAGGTCGGCCATGAACATGAAGCTGCCCTTCAGGACGCCCACCAGCTTGAGCGGCTTGCCGGCGTAGTCGGCGGTGATGCGGGCACCAAGCTCGGCGACGCGCGTCCGGAGCTGCTCCTCCGAGAGCAGCACCTTCAGGTTCTCGCGCTCGAGCCTAGACATAGGCGTTGTTCATGATCTCGCCGAAGCCGCCGCCGCCCGGCACGATGTACTGGTGGTCGGTCAGGCCGCGCTCTTCGGCCCAGCGGGTGCCGGGGACGGTGGCCATGACGTCGGGCGCCGACAGGCCGCGGTCGAGCCGCACCGCGTACACGATGACGTCCGGGTGGTCGCTCGTCATCCGCCGCAGGTACTCGGGCGTCACGATGAGGTGGATGTTGATGATGCGGCGCGGGTTCCCCGGCACCTTCTTCTTGTAGGTGCCGATGGCCTCGGAGAGCGAGCTGCCGGTCGCGCCCATGGGATCGGGGAAGAGGAGGAACGCGTCCTCGATGTCGCCGCCGATCTTCATGCCGCCGATGCCGGCCCCCACCACCTCCTCGTTCTCGCCCAGCATGCGGCTCATGATGATGTGGTCCTGCCGCACGCCGCGCGGGTCGAGCGCCACGTTGAGGAGGTCGTAGACGGTCTGGGACGGGATGGCCCCGGCGCGGGCGATGTTCACCGTCACGGCGCGGACGGAGCGGTCGAGCACCTCGCCGTGGAACACGCCGGCGGGCGTCACGTCGACCATGCGCGTGGCGACGTCGCGTACGACGCGCGGGAACTCCGCGTTCATGACGTCTTCGAGCAGCCGGCCGTAGATGTCGACCACCAGCCGGTTGATGGCGGGCTGGATGGTGTCCTTGGCGCAGAGCTGCGCGAGCTGGGACAGGAGATAGGGGTTGGACAGGATGTGGACGTTGGGCCCGTACCGGTGCTCGATCTCCGAGTGCCGGAACGGGACCTTCTCGTAGAGGCGGTCGGACACGGCGCGCATCCTGCCAGCCGGATCGGACAGCGGCAAGGCGCAAGGGAGTCAGGGGCCAAGAACCGATCGAGCTAGCCCCTGGCCCCCGGCTGGTCCACCGAGCATCGCCCGGACCTTCCCTGACGAGAAGGCGCCGGCTCACGCTCCAACGCGCGCTGGTGTTGCGGATGCCGGCCTTTCAGCGCTGGGACACCTCCTTCGCCCTATCGTTCACCATCGTCATTCACGGTCGGTGTCAGACCTTCGCGCAAAGGACTTCCGCTCGCGCGGGGGCGCCGACACGG
>DATLJU010000051.1:0-6404 GCA_035538735.1 Anaeromyxobacteraceae bacterium
AAAGGCCGCTCGTGCCAGCCGATCCGGACCTGTCGGAAGAAGATCGGCCGCCCCGTCGTGACGAGGACTGCCAGAGCGATGAGGAGGAGCAGCGGCGCCAGCACGATCAGGCTTCCCGCCGCGACCGTCACATCCAGCGCCCGGGAGAGCGGGCGCTCGGATCGTCGCTCGACACGACACCGAGCCATTGACATGCGAGCAACGTGGCCCCTCCCCGACGGTCGTGCGAGGGTACCGTTGGGTGTGCTCTGAGGCGGGATGCCGACGGTGGTTCGCTCCACCGCCCGGTGGACTCGGGAAGGGCGCTCGTCGGGCGGGTGCCCAACGAGGCGGCCGACGCCGGCGCGGTGGACCCTCATGTTGCGCGCGATGGAGTTCCGCGTCCTCGACGCCGCGTCACCCGGCGATCTCGCCCGCTGGGTCGAGCTGTGGGAGCGCTGGCCGCGACGCGAGATCATGGCTCACCCCGAATACGCGCGCCTGTTCGCTCGCCCATGTGACCGGGTCGTGTGCGCCGCGGGCGAGGAGGAAGGCGGCGGAGCCATCCTGTTCCCGTTGATCGTGCGCCCCATCGCGGCCGAGCCCTGGGCGGCGGCCGCCGATGAGCACCTCGACGCGGTCACCCCCTACGGCTACGGCGGCCCCTTCGCCTGGGGCGCGCGCAACGAGGACGCGTTCTGGCGCGCGCACGCAGCCTGGTGCCGCGAAGAACGGATCGTCTCCACCTTCGCGCGCCTGTCGCTGTTCCCCGAGCAGCTCGCGGCGCTCCCTGGCGAGATCGAGGTGCGCGCGCGGAACATCGTCGTGCCGCTCGAGGGCGGTTCCGACGCGCTCTGGCAGGGGTACGAGGGGAAGGTGCGGAGATGGGTGCGCGTGGCGGAGCGCGCTGGCCTCGAGGTCGAGGTGGACCGCACCGGCGCCCGCATCGACGACTTCCTGAGGGTCTACACGCACACGATGGAGCGGAACCACGCCGAGCGCTGGTACTTCTTTCCGCGCACCTTCTTCGAGCAGATCACGGAGTGCCTCGGAGGCCACTACGCGTTCTTTCACGCCCTCCGCGGCGGCGAGGTGATCTCGTCGGACCTCGTCCTGTGCTCGGAGGAGCACGTCTACTACTTCCTGGGCGGCACGCACGCCGACGCATTCCCGCTCGGTCCGAACTACCTGCTGAAGCACCACATCGCGACCTGGGCCGCCGGGGAGGGGAAGAAGGGGTACGTCCTCGGCGGCGGGTACGAGCCCGACGACGGGCTCTTCCGGTACAAGCGCGCCTATGCGCGACGCGGTGAGGTGCCGTTCATGGTCGGGCGCCTCGTCCACGACGCCGAGGCGTACGAGGCGCTCGTCGCGGCCCGCGCGCGCCAGGGGTGGACGCCTCGGCGTGGGTTCTTCCCCAGCTACCGCGCGTGAAGGTCGCCGCGATGCGAGCGGTCGCCTGCTGGCTCGAGCAACGCCGCGGGGCGCCCGCCGGAGGCTTGCGCGCGAAGGTCGCCGCGAGGCGAGCGGCTGACCGCTCTCTCGAACAGCGCCACGGGGCGCTCGGGGACGTACCGCTCGTGAACCATCGGCCGGGCGACCCCGCGTCGGTCGGACATCGCGTCGAGCCCTTCCCGCGGAGCGCGGACCCCGAGCGGAGGGATGCTTCTTCGACCCATGCTGCGAACTCATGACAGGGCAGGTTGGCGGGGAGACGGGCATGCGTCGGAACCCTTGGGTGTACACGGCTCGGCGCGTGATGCTCCTGGTCGCGGACGGCGCCACGGCGGCGGCTGCGCTGTGGCTCGCCTTCGGGGTGCGCTTCGACGGCAACATCCCGGACGCCTACCTCGCGGCGCTGCCTCGCGCCGCGCTGCTCGTGGCGGGTTGTCGCGTGCTCTGCAACCGCGCCGCTTCGCTCGATCGCTGGTCGTTTCGGCTGGCCGGGATGTCCGACGCGCTGCGCGTGAGCTTCGCCGCGCTCGCCGGGACGGGGCTCTTCGCCGCCGGCTCCGGCCTCGTGCCGAGCGGTGTCCCGCGCTCGGTCTTCGTCCTCGAGTTCTTCCTCACCACCAGCGCATACGGGGCGGTCCGCTTCGGCCCGCGCGCGATCCTGCGCTGGTCGAAGCGGCTGGCGCGCTCCGGTCCGGGTGCCGATCGGACCCTCATCATCGGTGACGGCAGCGCCGCCGAGCTGCTGGGGCGCGACCTGGAGCGCAGCCCGACCGCGCAACACCAGGTCGTGGGCGTCGTGTGCAGCGATCCGATGCTGGTGGGCTCGCGGCTGGGCGGGCTGCGCGTCCTGGGGGTGATACGCGACCTGCCGAAGCTCATCGAGCGGTACCGCATCGGGACCGTGCTGCTCGCAGAGCGCTGCGGGTCCGGCGAGGACGTGCGCCGGATCATCGAGACCTGCGCCGTGTGCCGGGTGAGGTTCAAGATCGTGCCGGCCTCGTTCGATCAGTCCGAGCGGCTCTCGGCCTCGATGCTGGCCGACGTGTCGCCGGCGGATCTGCTCCCTCGAGACAGCGTCGCGTTCGACGAGGCGGCCATCCGGGCGCTGGTGGAGGACCGTCGCGCGCTCGTCACCGGCGCGGGAGGCACCATCGGCGGCGAGCTGTGCGCGCAGCTGACGCGCTTCGGCGTGCAGCAGCTGGTCATGGTGGATCTCAACGAGAACGAGCTCTACCTGAGCAGCCGCCGGCTGGCGGCGCGCCACCCCGAGGTGGACATCCGGACCGAGGTGGCGGACGTCCGCGAAGCGGACGCGCTGCTGCGGCTCGGGGAACGCTACCGCCCCCAGGACGTCTTCCACGCAGCTGCGCACAAGCACGTGCCGCTCATGGAGGTCGCGCCGGACGAGGCGGTCAAGAACAACGTCTTCGGCACGCTCCACGCAGCCCGGATGGCCGACGCCTGCGGCGCGGATCGGTTCGTGCTCATCTCGACCGACAAGGCGGTCAAGCCGACCTCGGTCATGGGCGCGACGAAGCGCGTGGCGGAGCTGGTGGTCAGGGATCTGGTCCGCAGCTCCCGGACGCGCATGACGGCGGTCCGCTTCGGGAACGTCCTCGGCTCGGCGGGCAGCGTGGTGCCGATCTTCAAGGAGCAGATCGCCCGTGGCGGACCGGTCACGGTCACGCACCCGGAGTGCACCCGCTACTTCATGACCATCTCGGAGGCGGTCGGCCTCACGCTGCTGGCGGGGCTGGGCGGGTACGGCGATCTGTGCGTGCTCGACATGGGCGAGGCCATCCGGATCGCCGATCTGGCACGCTACATGATCACGCTGGCCGGACGCGCCGGCGAGGTCGAGGTGACGTACACCGGCCTCAGGCCCGGAGAGAAGCTCCACGAGCAGCTCCTCACCGAGGACGAAGAGCGTTCCGAGCGTGTGCGCAACCGCATCCACGTGACGGAGAGCCCGCCGCCGCCGGCCGACCTCGGTCCATGGCTGGTCGAGCTGCGGCGACTCGCCGACGCGGGCGACCGGAACGTCATCCTGGCCGTGCTTCGCGCGCTCGTGCCAACGTACCGCCCCTCGCGCAACGTGGCCGAGCTGGAGCTGCAGTCGTTCCCATTGACGCGGCCTGCGGCGCGGCGGACGAACAGCATGCACGTGCCAGCGGCTCCGGCCAACGGCTCCGGTCGCGAGTCCGAAGCGCCACAACTGCTGACGGAGTGATGGAGCGAACCGATGGTGCCTGACAGCGAGAACGTCGGTGGAGCTGGGACGGCGAGGAGCGTGCGGCCGCCCGCGGCGTCGCGCTGGTCCGGTCGAGGCGAGGAGCCGACGCTGGGCGATCTGATCCACGCCCTGCTGGAGGGGAAGGCCTGGCTGGTCGGGGCGCTGGTGCTCGCGATCGGCGCGTCCGGCGGGTACCTACTCCTCACGCCGCCCGCCTACCGTTCCACAGCCCTCGTCCAGGTCGACGATCAGATGACGCCGCTCAGCGAGACGGACCGGGCGGATCGCGTGGCCGCGCTGCTCCTCGAGAGGAAGATCCCGATCGAGGGCGAGATGGAGATCATGCGCTCGCGCTCGCTCATCGGCCCGGTGGTCGATCGGCTGGGGCTCACCCTCGTCGCGGAACCGCGGCGTGTCCCGCTGCTCGGCGACGCGCTCGCGCGCCGGCACATGGGGGCTGGCCTCTCCGCGCCGTTCCTGGGCCTCTCGCGCTTCGGATGGGGCGGAGAGCGCATCGCCGTCGACCACCTCTCGGTCTCGGACGACTTGCTCGACGAGCCGCTCTGGCTGACCGCGCTCGGGGACGGCCAGTATCGGCTCACCGACCGCGACGGCGTCGTGCTGGCCGTGGGGAAGGTCGGCGCGCCGGTGACGTCGACGGCGGCGAACCACCGCGTCGAGATCGCCGTGGCCGCGCTCGTGTCGCGGAAGGGCACCGAGTTCCGGATCGAGCGCCGCCGGCGCGACACCGTCATCGACGAGCTGCAGAACGAGCTCCGCGTCGACGAGAAGGTGAAGAAGAGCGGCGTGGTGGCGGTGGAGCTCGATGGGCGCGATCCCGCTCGCGTGGCGGCGATCGTGGGGGCGCTCTCCACCGCTTACGTGGAGCAAAACGTGGAGCGCCGCTCGGCCGAGGCCGCGAAGACGCTCGAGTTCCTCGAGGCACAGCTCCCGCTCGTGAAGGCGAGCCTCGACGCGGCCGAGGCCTCACTGACCTCGTATCGCGCGCGCAAGGCGACCGTCGACCTCCCCGGGGAGGCGAAGGCGACCGTCGACCGGCAGGCCGAGCTCGACAAGCAGGTGGCGCAGCTCACCGCCGAACGGGACCTGCTGACTCAGAGGTACGGCCCGCAGCACCCCGACCTCGTCGCGCTCGGTCGCCGGCTCGAGGCCGCCCGGCGCGAGCGCGCCGGCTTCGAGCCGCAGGTGCGCGCCGCGCCGGCGACGCAGATGGATTCCACGCGCCTCACCCGCGAGGTGAACGCCAAGGGCGAGCTCTACCTTTCGCTCCTCAACAAGGCGCAGGCGCTGCGCGTGCTCAAGTCGGGGAACCTCGGAAACGTGAGGCTGGTCGACGCGCCGGTCGTGGCGCACAAGCCGGTCAGCCCCCGGCCCGTCCCGGTGCTGCTGCTCGGTGCGCTCGCCGGCCTGGTGCTGGGGGCCGGCCTCGCCATCGCGCGCCGCGCCATGCGGGACGAGGTCGAGGACCCGCAGCTCATCGAGGGCGCGCTCGGCCTGCCCATCTTCGCCACCGTCCCGCACAGCGAGGAGGAGGCGCGGCTCGCGCGCCGCACGCGCCGCGTCCGGGTCGCGCTCGCGGCGGCGGCGCCCGACGACGTCGCCACCGAGAACCTGCGCACGCTGCGCACCGCGCTCGGGTTCCTGCTCAAGGCGCGCGGCAACGTGGTGGCGCTCAGCTCGCCGTCGTCCGCGGCGGGCAAGAGCTTCGTCGCCGTGAACGTCGCGCACCTGTTCGCCGCCGCCGGCAAGCGTGTGCTGCTCGTCGACGGGGACCTCCGGCGCGGGATGCTGCAGCAGTTTTTCTCCGCCACGCCGCGCGCGGGGCTCGCCGACGTGATCAGCGGACGCACGCTCGCCGCGGAGGCCATCCAGAGCACCGGCACCGCCAACCTCGACTTGCTCGCCGCCGGTCACCTGCCGGAGCACCCCGCCGAGCTCCTCGCCAACCCGAGGCTGCAGGAGGTGCTCCGGGCCGCGGCGTCCCGCTACGACGTGGTGGTGGTCGACGCGCCGCCGATCCTGGCCGTCACCGATCCGGTGCTCGTCGCCCGCTGCGCGGACGTGAACCTGCTCGTGCTGCGCGCCGGCGGGCACCCGCTGGACGAGATCGCGCTCTCGCTGGAGCGCTTCGGGCAGAGCGGCGTCACCGTGCACGGCGCGATCGTGAACGACGCGCGGCCGGACCGCATCTACCACGGCGCTTACGAGCACCGCTCGTATCGCAAGCCGACCTCGAAGCTCGCAAGCTGACGTTCAGGAGGGTGCCGTGGCCGCAGGGCGGGGAGCGGGCGCCGGCGCGGCGTGGTCGCCACGCCCCACGAGCGGCGGCGCGCGCCCCTCCGCGGCCGCGAGCAGGTGGCTCCGGAGCCGCGCGGCGCTCTCGAGCAGGTTGAAGCGCTGCAGCACGTGCGCGCGTCCGGACGCTCCCAGCCTGGAGGCGAGGTCCGGATCGCGACGCAGCCTCTCCAGGGCCTCCGCGAGCGCCGCGGCGTCCTTCTGCGGCGCGAGGAGTCCGGTGCGGCGGTCGCGGATCAGCTCCGGGATCCCCGAGACGCGCGTCGACACCACCGGTACGCCCGCCGCCATCGCCTCCATGAGCGCCACGGGGATGCCGTCCATCATCCCGCCCGGCGTCACCACGCTCGGCAAGACGACGGCGTCCGAGGCCTGGAGGATCTCGCGGACCCGGTCTTGGGGCTGGCTCCCGAGGAGCGTC
>DATLJU010000052.1:0-6974 GCA_035538735.1 Anaeromyxobacteraceae bacterium
GTCCTGCGCCGCCACGAGCACTCCAAGCACCGAGGAGCTGAGGGCTGGCAGCGCGGACCAGAGATCGGTCCACGCGCCCGAGCCGGAAGTGGGCGGGGTGAGGCGGTGCAGCTTGCCGTCGTTCGTGCCGAGGAGGAGGTCTGTTCCAAGGATCACTGCGGACGCGCAGGGCTTGGAAGGAAGGGTGATCAGCAGCGAGCTGGTCGACGTCGAAGCATCGAGCTGATGGATCTCGCTCTTCTGCCCAGCGATTCCGCACGCGAAAAAGATGGAGCCCGTGGCGTAGGCCATCGGGGCTGGGACGTCCGCGCATGAGGACGTCGAGATACTCCAGGCGTCATCGCTCAACGTCGCGGAGTAACGCCTCAGCGTTGCGTCGGACGTGAGCACATACAGCTTGTCGCCGGCGATGATCGCCGATGCGCCGAGCGCGCCGGTCGATGCGACGCTCGCGAAGCACGTCCTGTCCGCATTCGCTCCATACAGCTTTCCGACGCTGCCTCCCGTGTAGGCTGACTCGGCGGAGGCGAGCCGGATGGCCGGGGTGAACATGGAGCCGACCGCCGCGCTCGCAGGGCAACCGAAGATCGTATCCGCGTCGACGCGACCGTAGAGCTTCCCGTCGTCGCTGCCGACCCAGATCGTGCTGGCGCCGAGGCTGGGCGCGCTCGAAATCGTGAACGACGAGATTCCCATCGGAAGGAGCGCGATTCCGTCCGCAGTGACGACGTGCAACTTCCCGTCGGACCCCCCGACCACGACATCGCCTGTCGTGCGTACCGCTGCGCCCGTGACCTTCAATGCCGACTGCGCCGCATCGCGAAGGTCCCTCGCCCACCTCAACCTCGTCACCGGGAACGCCGCCACTTCGAGCGTCGCCTCGTTCCCGAACGCGTCGCGGGCGTGGACCCGCGGCTTCACCGTCCCCGAGAACCGCGCGAACGGGTACCGGGCGAGCGGGATGCTGACCGTGAGATCGGTCCCGATCTGCGCCGGCCCGAACGGCACCGCGAGCTGGTGACCGTCGAGATCGACCGTCGCCTCGACCACGCCTGGGTGGTCCTCGGCCACGGCGACGAAGAGATCGATCGCACCGTCGCGCGGGCACGCCGCGAACCTCCCGCAGCCGGGGCCGCTCACGAGCGTCAGCGCGGGCGGCTTGGTGTCGACGTCGACGAACACGCCGTCGCTCGGGATCGACCCCGCGCTGGTCCTGGCAGCCACGAACACGGCCGGCGTGGCGACCACGCCCGCGGGCGGCAGGTAGGTGCCGGAGTACGTCAGCACCGCGCCGTCGCGCGCCGTCGGCGCGAGCGCGCCGACCTCGGCGCCGTCCACGATCAGCGCCACCGTGGGCGGCGCGGCGTCGCTCGCCGCGAGCGTCACGCGCGCGGTGACCGCCACGCCGGCCGTGCCGACCCTCGCCCCCGCCGGCGGCGCGGTCAGGGCGATGGCGATGGGCGGCGCCTGGCACGTGCCGCCCTGCCCGGTTGGCGGGACGATGCAGACGAGGCCTGCCCCGCACTCCGCGTTGGCGTGACACCCGGCGGGCGCGCCCGAGCTCCCGCAGGCGAGCCCGATCGCGACCAGCGACGGCACCAGAGCACGCATCGTCCACCTCCCCTCGAACCGTCCGGCGCCGGTGCGAGCCCCGGGCCAGATCGCCGCGCCGTGCCTCCGCGCCTGCGACACCGGCCGGCGGTCCGCGCCGCGAGTGGCGGTCCGCCCGGCGGACCTCCCACAGCTGCGCCCACCGTGATCGCTCGCGGTTTCCCGGCGGCACGGGACGCGCACATCCGTCCACCCGCCAGCGTCCGCATCTCGGCCGTTGATCGTCATCACCATGACGTGGAATGACAGTGACTGACCGTGATTACTACTCTCACAGTGACTATCGCATCGCAAGGGCATCGAGGGGGGAATGCAACATGAACGTGCGCTCGGGGATGATCGTCGTGCTCACCTCGCTCACCGCCGCGCTCGGCTGCGGCAGCAACGGATCGAAGCAGCCGCGCAGCTGCCAGCAGGATTCCGGGTGTCCGTCGGGCGCCTACTGCCTCGGCGGCGCCTGCGTGGCCGGGATGCTGCCCGAGGCGCACATCGCGATCGTGGGCACGGGCCGCGAGCTCGTCTCGCACCGCCTGGTGCAGTTCGACGGCTCCGGCTCGGTCGACCCGAACCCACAGCACCTCCTGACCAACTACCGGTGGGCCGTGAAGCGCGCCTCGGCCGCGGCGTGCGATCCGTCTCCCGCAACCGGCGCGGCGGACCAGCTCTCCACCACCTTCCGGTGCGCGGGCGACTACCAGGTCGAGCTGACCGTCCGGAACAGCCTCGGCCTGGAGAGCACGCCCATCGCGCAGGCCGTGTCGGTGTCGCCCTCCGCCAACCCGCCGTCGATCGACGCGCAGAGCCCCGATCTCGTCGTGCAGCACCGCTGTGCTGGCGCGCCCGTCGCGTGCGCGGCGCAAGACGGCGCGGGGGCGACCGCGTTCCAGCTCTCGGTCGCGGCGCACGACGTCGAGGACGGGCAGGCGCTCGCGTACCGGTGGGAGGTCAACGCTCCGGAGGGCGCCGACCCTGCCGCCGCAACGTTCGAGCCCGACGCGCGCACGGCCAACCCCATCGTCCGCATCGGCTCCGCCGGCGGGCGCATCGCGGGGGTGTGGACGTTCCGCGCCCTCGTCACGGACGGCGACTCGCTCACCGCGCCGGCCGAGATCCGGATCACGGTGGAGGACCAGCTCCCGACCCTCACCTCCGTGCAGCCGGTGGCTGCCTTCGACCACAGCTACGGGGAGAACGTCTACCGCGTGCACGGCCTCGTGAAGTACGCGGTCGCCGACGCCGATGGCGACGCGCCGCAGGTCACGGCGGCCCGCCTGCTCGAGAGCAATTCGACCGGATGCCGATCGACGCTCACGCCCGTCGTGAAAGGCGACGCGGTCGAGCTCACGGTCGACCTCTCCTGCGTCTCCCCGGACGAGCTCTCGCCCACCGTGGCCGGCCAGCTGCTCGGCGCTGGCGTGGAGCGGCAGCTCGAGCTCACGGTCGGCGACGGCCAGGGCGGGGAGGCGACGGTCACCATCCCGTTCCAGATCGCGGACCGGCCCGCCAGCTTCGCGGCGCTCGTCGTGACGACCGATCACGGGACGGGCAGCTGCCCCTTCCCGAGCGGCCGCTGCTTCACCGCCGCCGGCGTCCTGCCCGCGCCGCTCGACCCGGACGGCGATCCGGCGCAGCTCGTCGCCTACCAGCCGCAGGGTCTCGACACCCACACCTCCTGGTCGTCGGACGGCCAGGGCGGGTTCACGCTGCAGACCGACGTCGGCTACCCGAGCTCGTTCCGTGCCGCCGACGGCAGGAGCCCGGCCGCCGTCGTCGCCTCGGTGCGGGATCCGTGGCGCACGGCCGACGTGACGCTCGCCCTCTCCATCCCCAACCGGCGGCCGGTCGCGAACGCGTTCGCGCTCTCGCCCGTCGCCGCCTACGACGGCGCCAGCTACGTCGCCCAGGGCACGGCGGCGGCGTTCACCGATCCCGACGGCGACCCGATGAGTGCCCCAGGAACGGGAAACACCGCTTGCAGCGCCACGCTCACCCCGACCTCCGGGGGCGCGGCCGTCGGCGCCAGCTGCGGCACGCCGTTCCAGTGGACGAGCAACGCCGAGCCGACGCTCCGCTCCTTCGTCTCGGCGCCGTTCGCGCTCCAGGTGAGCGTCTCCGACCCGTGGGAGCGCAGCGCCCCTTATGGCGCCTCGATCCAGCCCACCGCACCGCCTCCGCCGAGCATCACCTCGAATTCGCTGGCGCTGCCCGTGAGGTGCGTGAAGGTCTGCCCGGTCGGCGAGCCGTGCGACTACCAGGCGACGGTCACCTGCACGACCTTCAAGTACGCGCCCACGGTGCAGTCCCCCGTGCCGGTGCGCGTCATCGCGACCGCGTCCTCCGGGGAGAGCGCGATGTTCAACTGCCTCGGGTCCTCGTGTGCCGGCGCGCTCGACTTCAGCTGCACGGCGGCATCGACGCTCTCGGTGCGACTCGACGACGGCGTGAACCTACCGAGCACGCAGGTCGTCTACCTCGCCGCAAGCTGCCCGTGATGGTGCCGCGGGCAAAGCCCGCCACCGGCCGCGCTCCCGTGCCTCGATCGTACCGTGGCTCGTAGGGCGGGGGCTCGTCCCCCGCCGAAGCAGCTCATCAGGCCTGCGCCATCCGCTTCCGCTCCAGGACCGCGTCGGCGGCCTCGGCGATGAGCTCCGGACCGAGCGCCTTGTCGAGCACGGCGTCGGCCCCCTCGCGCTCGAGCCGCTGCTCGAGCTCGCTCCCCAGGGCTCCCGTCACCGCCACGATGGCGAGGTCCGCCTCGCCGCCGGCGCGCCGGATGGTGCGGATGAACGACTCGCCGTCCATCTGCCGCATCCGGACGTCCGTCACGAGCAGGTCGAGCGCGAGCAGCTCGTCGGCGAGGAGCGACAGCCCTGATCTGCCGTCGTCTGCGGTCAGCACCTCGAACCCGCGTTGCTGCAGCGCCTCCTGGAGCATCCAGCGCACCACCGCGTCGTCGTCGACGACCAGCGCGCGCCGGGGGCGCGCCGACAGATGGGCGATGGCGGCCGCCAGCCGCTGCTGCCCGGCCTCGTCGAGATCGAAGCGCACGCCCATGCCCTCGCCGTTCACCATCGCCACGACGGCCGGGGCCGAGAACGCCTCGCCGCCGGGGAGCCGGAGGCCGAGCCGCACCCGCTGTCCCACTGGAGCGGGGCGGGCCGTCCGCACGAAGGCGCCGCCCTGCGAGAGGTCCTCCAGGTAATCGCCCGACGGCTCCTCGTCGCCGCCGTACTCGGCGAGCGGCGGGTCGGACGCTCCGTCCGGCCCGTCGGCAGGCTCCAGCGCGGCCGCGGGCGGCGCGGCGCGGGGCGCGTCCTCGCCGCCGTCGGCCCACGGCGTCACGACCACCGGCGCCTTCACCGCGTAGCGCGGGTGCGCGCGGAGCGCCGCGGCCACGAGCGGCACCGCCGGTGGCTGACGCGCGGCGAGCGCGCCGAGCAGCTCCGGCGCCGCGTCGAGCAGCGTCAGGGAGAAGCCGGGCAGGGCGCCCCCGCCCTCGCCGGCGCCGCGGACCCAAGCCACCCTCGCCCGCGTCTCGAACGGCCGCTCCAGCCCGGGCAAGCGCAAGGAGAGCGTCAGCTCGTCGCCGAGCACCGGCGCGAGCAGCCCCGGGATGAAGAGCGACGGCCCCTCCGCCACGTACCGCACGCCCTCCCAGCCGGGGCCGCCCACGTCCATCGCGAGCGTGGGGTCGGAGGCACCGGGGCGGCGGCGCCCGGCGGGCGCGCCGGCGGCGGTGAAGAGGTCGGCCGCGTCGGCGACGAGCCGGTCGGGCGCGACGCCCATCACGCGCGCCTGGCACGCCTCGAGGCTCGCGAAGAAGGAGGCGCGCTGCCGCGACGACACGTCGGCCAGGGCGGTGGAGCGCACCCCGGCGCGAGCGAGCCAGAAATCGAGCCGTCCCCTTCCTTCCGCGCCAAACCGGCGCGCGGAGAAGCGCATCACCACCGCGAAGACGCAGGCCCGCGGCTGAAAGGCCAGGTCGCACCCGACCAGCGCCTCGGGGAAGAGCCGCGGGAGCGACGAGACGAACCGCTCCGCGGCGTCGAGGCGCGCGCCGCGGGCGCGGTCGAACAGAGCGGCGAGGGCGACGATGCCGGGGAGTGGCTCCATCGCCCGCCCTGCGTGCAACGGGGAGGCCGGACCCATCTGCCTGGACCGCCTGCGGGATCCCCCCGGGCCAGCGGACCCGGGGTGGTCCCGAACCCTCGCGAGGGGTGGTGCGCGAGCTACCCGGAAGTCGCCGGGAAGTGCGTCGTCGCGCGGTCGAGGACGCGCTGGAGGCCCGAGCGCCACGCCGAAGCCAGCTCGGCCACCGGGACCGAGATCGCCCCCTCGATCTCGAGCCGATCGCCGCCGACGACTCCGAGCCGGACGAGCGGCGCGCCGGCTGCGTGGGCGAGCGCCTCGAGTTCCGGCCACCGCTCCGGCGGGAGCGAGACCACGATCCGGCTCCCCTCCTCGCCGAACAGGATGAAGTCCTTGCGGCGCGGGAACGGGACGCGCAGCGCGGCGCCGAGCCAGGGCGGCGCGCTGCCGCCGGGCGGCGGGGCGTCCATCATGCAGCACTCGGCCAGCGTCACCGCCAGGCCGCCGTCGGAGCAGTCGTGCGCGGAGGAGAGGATCCCGTCCTTCACCGCCTGCCGCACCACCGCCTGGACCGCCTTCTCGCGCGCGAGGTCGAGCGGCGGCGGGCGGCCGGCCTCCTTGCCGTGCACCGCGGCGAGGTACTCGCTCCCGCCGACCTCGCCCTCGAGGGCGCCGACCACCGCCACCACGTCGCCCGCCCTGCGGAACGCGGAGCCGCAGGTGCGGTCCACGGGCTCGACGAGGCCCACCATGCCGACGGTCGGGGTGGGGAAGATCCCCTGCCCCTCGGTCTCGTTGTAGAGCGAGACGTTGCCCGAGACGACGGGCGTCCCGAGCGCGACGCAGGCCTCCGAGAGCCCGCGCACCGCCTCCGCGAGCTGCCACATGATCTCGGGCTTCTCGGGGTTGCCGAAGTTGAGGCAGTCGGTGACCGCGAGCGGCTCGCCGCCCACGCAGGAGATGTTCCGCGCGCACTCCGCCACCGCGTGCATGGCGCCGAGGTGCGGGTCGAGGAAGCAGAACCGGCCGTTCGCGCCGACGGAGAGCGCGAGGCCCTTCCGCGATCGCGTCGCGTCGCCGCTCGCGATCCGCACCACCGCCGCGTCGCCGCCGGGGCGCACCGCGCCGACGAGCCGAACCATGTGGTCGTACTGGTGGTAGACCCACTCCTTGCTGGCGATGGTGGGCCGCGCGAGCAGGTCGAGGAGCACCGCGCCGAGGTCGCCCGGCTGGGGCAGCGTGTCCGGATCGAAGGCGTGCAGGGCCGGGAGCGC
>DATLJU010000053.1:0-6072 GCA_035538735.1 Anaeromyxobacteraceae bacterium
GTTCGGCCACGATCGCCGAGCCGATCGCGCCGCCGAGTTGCTACTCGCCTTCGACACCTTCCGCGCCGTGCCTGGGCACGTCCGCGCGCTCGACGTGGGTTTCCTCGAACACGGGGAGGCGCGCTCGCTGGCGGGCGCGGGCGAGCCCTACCTCGTCACCGCCTTCGCCGAGGGGGCCCTCTACATCGAGGATCTGCGCCGCGTCGCGCGCGAGGGCGTCGTCGGAACGCTCGACCTCGCCCGCTGCGACGCGCTGGCGCGCTGGCTGGCCGCGCTGCACCGGGACCACCTCGACGAGCCAGCGGCTTGGCGGCGCGCCGTGCGCGACCTGGTGGGGAGCGGCGAAGGGCTTTTCGGCGTCGCCGACGCATATCCACCCGAGGTCCCGGGCGCGCCGGTCGAGCTGCTCGAGCGAATCGAGCGCGGCGCTCTCATCTGGCGCTGGCGGCTGCGCCCCCGGTCGGAGCGGCTCTGCCGCACGCACGGCGACTTCCACCCCTTCAACCTCGTGTTCGGCGAGGGGACGCGCTTTACCGCCCTCGATGCGAGCCGCGGCGGGAAGGGCGACGCCGCCGACGACGTGACCGCGCTGACGGTGAACTACCTCTTCTTCGGCCTGCTCGCTCCGACCTCCTGGCGCGGCGGCCTGAGCCGGCTGTGGCGGCGCTTCTGGGACACTTACATCGCCGCGGCCGGGAGCGGGTCGGTGCTCGAGGCCGTCCCTCCGTACCTGGCCTGGCGCTCGCTGGTCCTCGGAAGTCCGCGGTTCTACCCCGACGCGGCGCCCGCCGCCCGCGCCGCGCTGCTCTGCTTCGCGGCTCGCGCGCTGGAGCTGCCGTCGTTCGACCCCGCGGCCGTCGAGGCGCTCTTCCCATGAGCGCGGCGCCCGTGGTCTGGGTGACGGGGCTTCCCGGGGCCGGCAAGTCCACCTTCGGCGCGCGGCTGGCCGCGGCCCTGCGCGCCCGCGGCACGCCCTGCGCGCTGCTCGACGGCGACGAGGTGCGCGCCGCGCTGGGGCGGCCGCCGGGGGCGGGGCCAGCTGAGCGCGACGGATTCTACGCGGCGCTGTCGAGGCTGGCGACCCTGCTGGCGCTGCAAGGCATCACGGTGGTGGTGGCGTCCACCGCGCATCGCGCCGCCTACCGCCACCGGGCCCGCGAGCTCGCGCCGCGCTTTGTCGAGGTGTACGTCGCGACGTCGCTTGACGTGTGTCGCCGGCGCGATCCGCGCGCCCTCTACCGGCGCGCTCTCGCCGGCGAGGCCCACGACGTCCCTGGGATTGACGCGACCTACGAGCTGCCCTCGGCCCCGGACGTCGTGGCGACGGGCGGTGAGGACGTGGCGGCGCTCGAGCGCGCGCTCGAGCTCGCGGTGAGCGAGGGTTGAAACAGGCACAGCGCGGTACGCCGGAGTCGCTACAGAACAGGTCGACGGACGCGCATCCGATCGCCCGACTGCCGGTCTGCGCGCAGATTGCCGACGCACGTTTCGCGCGACTCGCCTGGGGTGTGGCGGTTTGCATCGGCCAGCACCGACTGGGAGGAGTACGCTGGAGGCAGCGAGCGGTCCATGCCCGGGTTCGACGCCGAGACGGCCGGCGAGCTATGGCGCCTTGGCGTCGCGCTGGCCATCGGCTTAGTGGTCGGGGGCGAGCGCGAGCAGCGGAAGGGCGAGGGCCCGGGCCGCGCCGCGGCGGGGATCCGGACCTTCGCTCTCGCCGGTCTTTTGGGCGGTGTGGCCTGGTTGCTCGGGCCCTGGGTGCTCGCCTCGTCGGCCCTGTTCGTCGGCGGCGCCGCGCTCGTCTCGCATACGTTGGGCGACCGCTCCGATCCGGGTCTCACTACCGAAGTCGCGCTGGTCGTCACCTTTGCGCTGGGCGCGCTCGCCTCCACTCGGCCCGCGTTGGCGCTCGCGGCCGGCGTGAGCACCGCGACGGTACTGGCCGCGCGCGCCGGCATGCACCGCTTCCTCCGTCAAACCCTCAGTGAGAGCGAGCTCCGCGACGCCCTGGTACTGGGCGTCTCAGCGGTGGTGATCCTGCCACTCCTCCCAAACCGCTTCATCGGGCCGTTGCATGCCGTGAACCCGCAGCTCCTCTGGAAGCTCGTCGTCGTCATGATGGGCGTGACGGCGGTCGGGTACGCGGCCCAGCGCGCTTTCGGGCCCGCTCTCGGCCTCGCCTTCGCCGGCCTGGCCGGCGGGTTCGTGTCGAGTGCCGCCACCATCAGCGGCATGGCGGCGCGAGCCCGGGAGGCCCCCTCGCTGCACGCAGCAAGTGTTGCCGGCGCGGCTGCCTCGACCGTGGCCACCTTCATCCAGCTAGCGATCGTCGTGCAGCTGGCCAGCCCCATGCTGCTGTCGCGGCTCGCGCTCCCGCTCGCCACGGGCGCTGCCCTCACGCTACTCTACGCTGCCGCGTGGACGTGGCGGGCGGCGCGCTCGCGCGTCACGCTCGCGACGCACGGTCGCGCCTTCAGCGTTTCCAGTGCCCTGATCTTCGCCGCGTTCGTCGGCGTGATCGGCCTGGTGAGCGCGCTCGCCGCGGCGCAGTTTGGCCCGCGAGCGGTGCCCGCGACCGCTGCGTTGGCAGGCTTCGCCGACGCCCACGCTTCCGCCGCGTCGGCTGCCTCGCTCCAGGCCGCTGGCCTCATCTCGGAGAAGGTGGCGCTCATCGCCATCATGGCGGCCTTCTCTACCAACGCCCTGACGAAGTGCGCCCTTGCCTTCCACATAGCGCGGAGGTTCGGCCTCGAGGTCGGGATGGGGCTGCTCCTCGGTGCGGCCGGGACTTGGTGCGTGCTGCTCCTCAGCTGAGCTGGCACCTAAGCGCCTCACCGGCGGCAGCAGTTGCCTGACAGGACTATGGTGTTTCGCCCCATGACGCTCGGGGCCAGTGGCGCCTCCGCTAGCTCGTCGACGCGGCGGTGCTCCCGGACCGCTGCAGGGTGGCGATCGCGGTATCGAGCGAATGATGCACGTTCCATTCGTCCCGACCGTCGACCACTCCGAACCGCGTCAGCACGTCCAGCACGACGTGATACGACACGACCACGGCCATCGCGATGTCGCGCTTCTGCAATGCGCGACGCAGGTGAACCAGCATCTTCGCGGCCGAATAGTCGATATCGTCGATGCCGGTCGTGTCCAGGATTACTCCGCGTACGGGGTGCTTTGCGGACGAGACGAGCCTCAGGAGCTCGTCCATGAAGAAGCCGGCGTTCGCGTAGAACAGGTTTGCCTCGAACCGGTAGGCAAGGACTCCCGGGGCCGCGAGGAGGTCGCGGGCCGGAGGCACCGAGTCCCATCCGCCGCCCGGGCGTGGCACGAGGACGCGCGTGCGCGGCCGGTAGGTGTGGCGGACGTGTTCGATGAGCGACAAGACGACCGCGACCCCGATGCCCGCAATGGCGTCGCGCGCCACGACCGTCGCGGCCGTGATCGCCGCGATCCAGAACTCGCTGCGCTGAAGCCGCCACAGCTCCGCCATTCCCTTGAGGTCGACGAGCTTCACGCCGATCCAGAAGACGATGGCCGAGAGCACGGCGCTGGGCAAAAGTCCCAGTGGGCGGGTGAGGAAGAGCAGCACCATCAGCACGACCGTGGCCGTCACGAGGTGTGCGATCTGGCTGCGGCCACCCGCGGCGTCGACCATCTCCGTCTTCGTGGGACTCCCGTTCACCACGAAGGTCCCGGTGATCCCTGCCGCCGCGTTCGCCGCCGCCAGGCCCACGAGGTCGCTGTCCTCGGAAGCGTCCTCATCGTATCGCAGCGCGTAGGCACGAGCCGTCGCGGCGCTCTGGGCGAGGATCACGAGGAAGCACGAGGCGGCACAAGCGACCACTTGGTACAGTTCCTCGGCTCGTGGGATGGGGAGCGCCAGCGATGGAAGCCCACTCGGCACATTTCCGATCGTGGCGACGCCTCGCCCCGCCAAATCGAACGTGGCACTTGCCGCGATGGCTCCCACGACGGCCACGAGCGCGGCGGGAGCGCGGGGGGACAGGCGAGCACCACCGGCGAGGATCGCCAGGACGGCCGCCGAGATCCCGAGGGTGGTGAGGTGTGTCGAGCCCAGTCGCGCCAGCGCCGAGGCGGCTTGCGCCACCGCCCCATGTCCCTCCTTGGGCAGCCCGAGCAGTCCGGCCAGATCACCGCACGCCACCTGCACGCCAACGCCCGTCAGGAAGCCGACGAGCGCGCTGCGGGAAAGAAAATCGGCCAGGAATCCGAGCTTGAACACTCGTGCGAGCACGAGCATCCCGGCGACGACCAGCGCTACGCAACTCGTCAGCCGAACGTACTCGGGCGTGCCGAGTGCCGCGACCGAGACCAGCAGGGACGCGAGCACCGCGGCGGTCGCCGAGTCCGCTGCGACCACGAGGTGCCGCGACCCGCCGATGACCCCGAACGCGATGACGGGCACGAGCAGGGTGTAGAGGCCCGTCACCACGGGCGTCCCGGAGATCTTCGTGTAGCCCATCACCTCCGGGATTCCGAGCGCCGCCAGCGTCATGCCTGCGACGACATCCGCCGGGATTCTCCCGCGGTTCAGCGGCAGCACTCCCCGGAGGAGCGGGAAGGGCCGCGAGGCGTTGGCGAAACCCGTGAGGTTCATGGTCGCCTCTCGCGCAGAGAAATGAGCGGCCTGCCCGCGACGTGGTCGTTCAGTCGGCTACAGGACGACCCCGCTGCGCCAGCCGCTGCAGATAAGCCGGCGTCGGTGCGCACGCTCGGGCGCCCGAGGAGGGGCGGGAGCTGACCCTCTCGGTCCTTTACGATCCCGTCAGCCGCCTGGTTGGCGACGAACCGCGAAAGGAAGAGGAGCAGAACATGCCTCGCCTCCAGGACTCCCCGCTCCATGAGCTCCACCCGACGCAGCTCACCGTCGGCATGATCGAGGTGAAGAAGAAGAAGCATCACCTTGACAAGCTGGGCGCCGGCGAGCGGAAGAAGTTCATGGAGGAACATCCCATGCCGGCGGTCGTGGGCCCCGAAGGCAGGCTCTTCATCACCGATCACCACCACCTCGGGCGCGGCGCGCTGGAGGCGGGTGTCGAGGTCGGCGTCTTCCAGGTGGAGGCAGACCTCTCCCATCTCGCCGGCGACGCCTTTTGGAAGGAAATGGACGCGCACGCCTGGGTCCATCCCATGGACGAGAACGGCGTCCGGCACCGCTATGACAAGATCCCGCACCACCTCGGGGGCCTGGTCGACGACGTTTACCGCTCGCTGGCCGGCTACGTCCGCGCGGGCGGCGGCTATGAAAAGACGCCTTCGGCGTTCGCCGAGTTCGTGTGGGCCGACTTCTTCCGGCGACTCATCCCGATCGAGGACGTCCAGGCGGACTTCGAAGGCGCGGTGAAGCTCGGGATGTCGTACGCGAGGAGCGACAGGGCGAAGAAAATGCCTGGGTACGTGGGCGGAACGTGAGGCGACCCTCCGCGCCGCGGCCACCCCGGTGTGGCGCGGGCGGGCCGCGCGCGGCCATCGGATTGCGTCGCGATGGCGGCCAGGAGGGTCAGCCGATAATGACAACGCCGTGGCGGCGGTCGACATCCGCGGCGTGAGGAAGTCGTTCGGATCGACGGAGGTCATCCACGGCATCGACGTGCACATCGACGATGGGGCGTTCGTCGTCCTGGTCGGGCCGTCGGGCTGCGGCAAGTCGACCCTCCTGCGGATGATCGCGGGGCTCGAAGAGATCACGGAGGGCGAGATCGCGATCGGTGGCCGGGTGGTCAACCAGGTCCCCCCCAAGGATCGGGACATCGCGATGGTGTTCCAGAACTACGCGCTCTACCCGCACATGAAGGTCTTCGACAACATGGCCTTCAGCCTGCGGCTCGCGAAGACGGACCCGAAGTCCATCCGCGAGCGCGTCCACCGCGCGGCCCAGATCCTCGGGCTCACCGACCTGCTCGAGCGCTACCCACGACAGCTCTCCGGCGGGCAGCGGCAGCGCGTCGCCATGGGCCGCGCCATCGTGCGGGACCCGCGGGTGTTCCTCTTCGACGAGCCGCTCTCGAACCTCGACGCCAAGCTGCGCGTCCAGATGCGGACCGAGATCAAGGA
>DATLJU010000054.1:0-12534 GCA_035538735.1 Anaeromyxobacteraceae bacterium
GCCGACTTCGTCCTCAACCGCCCCGAGGCGCAGGGCTGCCGGGTCCTCGTCGCCGGCGACAACTTCGGCTGCGGCAGCTCGCGCGAGCACGCGCCGTGGGCGCTCGTGGACGCCGGCTTCCAGGCGGTGGTGTCCACCTCCGTCGCCGACATCTTCCGGAACAACGCGCTCAAGAACGGGCTCGTCCCGGTGGTGGTGGACCGGGCCACCCACGCGAAGCTCCTCGCGTCGCCCGGTGCCGAGGTGACGATCAGCCTCGAGGACCGGGCGATCACGCTCCCCGGCGGTGAGACGGCCGCGTTCCCCATCGACGCCTTCGCGCGCTACTGCCTCATGAACGGCGTCGACGAGCTCGGGTACCTGCTCGGCGAGGCCGCGGCCATTGCCGCCTTCGAGCGGGCGCGGGGGGAGCGATGAGCGCGGCGCATGGGAGCCCTCGCGTGAGGGCGCAGGTGGCGGTCCTGGCCGGCGACGGCATCGGGCCGGAGGTGACCGCCCAGGGCGTGCGCGTCCTGCGCGCGGTCGCCGAGTCGTACGGACACATCTTCGAGATGGAGCCGGCGCTGGTGGGCGGAGCCGCCATCGACGCGACCGGGTCGCCGCTCCCGCCGGAGACGCTCTCGCTGTGCCAGCGCGCCGACGCGGTGCTCTTCGGCGCCATCGGCGGTCCGAAGTGGGGTCCGTCGGCGAAGGTGCGGCCCGAGCAGGGCCTGCTCGCGCTGCGGAAGGGGCTGGGGCTGTTCGCCAACCTGCGGCCGGTCGCGGTGAACCCGCTCCTCGCCGCGAGCTCGCCGCTCAAGCCCGAGCTGCTCGAGGGCGTCGACCTCGTCGTGGTGCGCGAGCTCACGGGTGGCCTCTACTTCGGCGAGAAGCGACGCGACGCCGTCTCCGCCTTCGACGCCTGCGTCTACACCGTGCCCGAGATCGAGCGTGTGGTGCGGGCGGCGGCGCGGCTGGCGCAGGGGCGGAGGAAGCGCCTCATGAGCGTCGACAAGGCGAACGTGCTCGAGACGTCGCGGCTGTGGCGCGAGACGGCCGACCGGGTGGTGAAGACCGAGTTCCCGGACGTCGCGCTCGAGCACCAGCTCGTCGACTCCTGCGCCATGCTGCTCGTGAGGCGGCCGGCCGACTTCGACGTGATCGTGACCGAGAACATGTTCGGCGACATCCTCACCGACGAGGCGTCGGTGCTGGCGGGATCGATCGGCCTGCTCCCCTCGGCGTCGCTGGGGGATGGGCAGCGCGGCCTGTACGAGCCCATCCACGGCTCCGCGCCCGACATCGCCGGGAAGGGCATCGCCAACCCGTACGGCACCATCCTCAGCGCCGCCATGCTCCTCCGACACTCGCTCGGCCTCGCGCCGGAGGCGGCGGTGGTCGAGGCGGCAGTCGCGCGCGCGCTGGAGCAGGGCGCGCTCACCGCGGACCTCACCCGCGACCAGCCGGTCGGCACCGAGGAGGCTGGAACCGCGGTGATCCACGCCCTGAAGAGGCTCGCCGGGTAGCGAGGGACCGACCGTGAGCGACTTCGATCCGCGCCATCAGAGCCGACACCTGTACGACGGCTACGACCGCGCGCCGGCGCGCGCGATGATGCACGCGATCGGGTTCAGCCGCGAGGACCTCCAGAAGCCTTGCATCCTGGTGGCCAACACCTGGATCGAGACGATGCCGTGCAACTACCACCTGCGCCGGCTGGCGGAGGTGGTGAAGGAGGGCATCCGCGCCGCGGGCGGGACGCCCATGGAGATGAACACCGTCGCGATCAGCGACGGCGTCGCCATGGGCACCGAGGGGATGAAGGCCTCGCTCGTCAGCCGCGAGGTGATCGCCGACTCGATCGAGCTCGTCGGCCGGGGCCACTGGTTCGACGGCGTGGTGGCGCTCGTCGGGTGCGACAAGACCATCCCGGGAGCGGCGCTGGCGCTGCTCCGGCTGAACGTCCCCGGGCTCGTCCTGTACGGCGGCTCGATCGCCCCCGGCCGTCTCGACGGCAAGGACATCACGATCCAGCACGTCTTCGAGGCCGTCGGCGCGTTCGCGGCCGGTAAGATCGACCAGCGCCGGCTGGAGCAGGTGGAGGACGCCGCCTGCCCGGGCGCGGGCGCCTGCGGCGGGCAGTACACCGCCAACACGATGGCGCTCGGGCTCGAGTTCCTCGGGCTCTCGCCGGTCGGCTACAACACCATCCCGGCCACCGACCCGCGCAAGGAGCCGGCCACCCGCGAGGCGGGGCGGCTCGTCATGCAGGTGCTCGCGGAGGGCCTCAGGCCGCGCGACGTCGTCACCCGCGGCTCGCTCGAGAACGCCATCGCGGGCGTGGCCACGACGGGCGGCTCGACCAACGCGGTTCTCCACCTCACCGCCATGGCGCGCGAGGCCGGGATCCCGCTCGAGCTCGCCGACTTCGACCGCGTGTCGAAGCGCACCCCCATCTTCGCCAGCCTCATGCCCGGCGGCGAGTTCACCGCGCCCGACCTCGACGCGGCGGGCGGGACGCGGCTCGTCTGGAAGCGCCTCGAGGATGCCGGGCTCGTCGACGGCTCGCAGCGGGCTGCCGACGGCCGCCCCTGGAGCGAGCACGCGGCGGAGGCGAGGGAGACGACCGCTCAGCGGGTGGTCGCGCCGGCGGGGCTGCCGTTCAAGGCGACCGGTGGGCTCGTCATCCTGCGCGGCAACCTCGCCCCGGACGGCGCCGTGGTGAAGATGGCCGGCCACGAGCGCTCGCGCCACGAGGGACCGGCGCGCGTCTTCGAGCGCGAGGAGGACGCGATGGAGGCGGTCAAGCGGAACGCGATCCGCCCCGGTGACGTGGTCGTGATCCGCTACGAAGGGCCGAGGGGTGGCCCGGGCATGCGCGAGATGCTGGGGGTCACCGCGGCGCTCGTCGGGCAGGGGTTGGGCGATTCGGTGGCGCTCCTCACCGACGGCCGCTTCAGCGGCGCCACGAGGGGCCTCATGATCGGTCACGTCGCGCCCGAGGCGGCCGTGGGCGGACCGATCGCGGCCGTCCGGGACGGCGACGCGATCGTCATCGACGCCGACGCCCGCTCGCTGTCGGTGAAGCTCTCGCCGGCCGAGCTGGCGCGCCGGATGAAGGGCTGGCGGCCGCCGCCGCCGCGCTACGCCTCCGGCGTGTTCGCGAAGTACGCCGCGCTCGTCTCGTCGGCGTCGGAGGGCGCGGTCATGCGCGCCTTCCCCGCGAGCACCTCTTCCGTTCGTCCTGAGCGTAGCGCGGCCAAGGGCCACGCGAAGTCGAAGGGCGAACGCACGACCAGAACCAAGAAGGGTCCCAAAGTGTCCGTACACGGGCGGCGCGTCCGCTCGCGGTAACCCGCAGCGGACGTGGCCGCCCGCCCCGAGGCCGAGGCGACACTCTCAAACCCTTTCGCGACAAGACGTGGAGGTTCGATGCCGAGCGAGAAGATGACGGGTGCCCAGGCGGTGATCCGGGCGCTCGAGCTGGAAGGCGTGGACTGGATCTTCGGGATGCCGGGTGGGACGATCCTGCCCATCTACGACGCGCTGTTCAGCTCCGAGAAGCTGAAGCACGTGCTGGTCCGCCACGAGCAGGTGGGCGGTCACGCCGCCGAGGGCTACGCCCAGGCCACGGGCAAGGTGGGCGTCTGCATGGGCACGAGCGGGCCAGGGTCGACGAACCTCGTCACCCCCATCGCCGACGCCTACATGGACTCGGTCCCGCTGGTGGTCGTCACCGCCAACGTCTCGACGTCGCTCATCGGGAGCGACGCCTTCCAGGAGGCGGACATCACCGGCATCACGATGCCGGTGACGAAGCACAACTACCTGGTGACCGATCCGAAGGACATCCCGCGCGTGATGAAGGAGGCCTTCCACCTGGCGCGGACCGGCCGTCCGGGCCCGGTGCACGTCGACATTCCGAAGGACGTGCTCAACATGAGCCTCGACTTCGAGTACCCGGACTTGGTTCACATCCCCGGGTACATGCCGAAGCTGAAGGAGGAGCCGCGGCTCGCCGAGGCGGCCGCGCTCGTCCGCTCCGCCTCGCGCCCGGTCATCTACCTCGGCGGTGGCGTGCGGACCGGCAACGCGTTCGCCGAGGTTTTCGAGTTCTGCGAGCTCGTCGGCGCGCCGGTGGTGACGACGCTGCACGGGAAGGGCGCCTTCCCCGAGACGCACCCGGCGTGCCTCGGCATGTTCGGCATGCACGGCTCGCGCTACGCCAACTACACGGTCCAGGACTCGGACCTCATCATCGCGCTCGGGGCGCGCTTCGACGATCGCGTCACGGGCCAGCTCTCCACGTTCGCGCCCGAGGCGAAGGTCGTCCACCTCGACATCGATCCAGCCGAGATCTCGAAGCTCGTCACCGCCACCGTCCCGCTGGTGGGCGACCTCAAGGAGCTGCTGCCCCGCCTGACGGTGGGGGTCAGGAAGACGTTCGAGGAGCGCGGGCGGCCCGATCTCACCGCGTGGTGGAAGAAGGTCTCCGCGTGGCGCGAAAAGCACCCGCTGCGCATCCGGAAGGAGGGCGAGAAGTACATCCTGCCGCAGACGGCGGTGCACCGGATCTGGCAGAAGTGCGACGGCCGGGCCATCGTGACGACCGGCGTCGGCGAGCACCAGATGTGGGCGGCGCAGTTCTGGAAGGTGTCGAAGCCGCGCGAGTTCATCACCTCGGGCGGCCTCGGCACGATGGGCGTCTGCCTGCCGTTCGCGATCGGCATCCAGCTCGCGAACCCCGATCAGCTGGTGGTCGGGATCGACGGCGACGGCAGCTTCCAGATGACGCTGCAGGACCTCGCCACCGCCGTCGAGCACGAGCTGCCGATCAAGATCTTCGTCCTCAACAACCTGTTCCTGGGGATGGTCCGGCAGTGGCAGGAGCTGTTCTACGATCGGCGCTTCAGCCAGACCCCGCTGTCCGACCTGCCCGACCTCGTGAAGCTGGCGGAGGCGTACAAGTGCCTCGGGCTGCGCGCGCGCACGATGGAGGAGCTCGACCCGGTGATCGACAGGGCGCTCGCCCATCAGGGCGGGCCGTGCATCGTGGACATCCGCGTCAAGCGGCAGGAGAAGGTGTATCCGATGGTGCCAGCCGGCGCCCCGCTCAACGACATGATCGGAGGGGAGTAGCGATGGCGGAGAAGACCGAGCAGCTCCCGAACGGCAACATCCATACGCTGTCGCTCCTCGTCGAGAACAAGCCGGCGGTGCTCCAGCGCATCGCCGGTCTCTTCGCGCGCCGCGGCTACAACATCGAGTCGCTGGCGGTCGGCCCGACCGAGCGGCCCGAGTACTCGCGGATGACGGTGGTGGTCCGGCTCACCCAGAAGCCGGTCGAGCAGGCGATCCGTCAGCTGCAGAAGCTCATCCCGGTGATCGAGGTGAAGGAGCTCTCGCCCCACGACAAGATCGAGCGGGAGCTCGTGCTCATCAAGATCAAGACCCCCGAGAAGAACCACGCCGAGCTGCGCGCCATCGCCGACACCTACGAGGCGCAGATCGTCGACGTGTCGCCGGACGCGCTCATGATCGAGGCCACCGGCACCGCCGCCAAGCTGGACGCGCTCGAGGAGCGGCTGGCGGTGTTCGGCATCACCGAGCTGTGCCGCTCCGGCGCGATCGCACTCGAGCGTGGCTTCAAGACCCTCGCCCCCCCGCACCTCAAGGAAGGATGAACCGCACCATGGCCACCATCTACTACGACAAGGACGCGAACCTCGACCTCGTGAAGGGGAAGAAGGTCGCCATCATCGGCTACGGCAGCCAGGGCCACGCGCACGCCCTCAACCTGCGCGACTCGGGCGTCGACGTCCGCATTGGCCTGCAGGCCGGCTCGAAGAGCCGCGCCAAGGCGGAGGCGGCCGGGCTCAGGGTGCTGAGCGTGGCGGAGGCGGCGAAGGAGGCCGACCTCGTCATGGTGCTCGCGCCCGATCAGACGCAGAAGAAGCTGTGGGACGAGGAGATCGCGCCCGGCATGACGAAGGGGAAGGCGCTCTTCTTCGCGCACGGCTTCAACGTCCACTTCAAGCAGATCAAGGCGCCCGAGGGCGTCGACGTGGTGCTCGTCGCCCCGAAGGGCCCCGGCCACCTCGTCCGCCGCCAGTTCCAGGACGGCCGCGGCATCCCGTGCCTCATCGCCGTCCACCAGGACGGGACGGGGCAGGCGAAGCAGCTCGGCCTCGCCTACGCGCGCGGCATCGGCGGCACCCGCGCCGGCGTGCTCGAGACGACGTTCAAGGAGGAGACCGAGACCGACCTCTTCGGCGAGCAGGCCGTGCTGTGCGGCGGCGCCTCCGCGCTGGTGAAGGCGGGCTTCGAGGTGCTCACCGAGGCGGGGTACCAGCCGGAGAGCGCCTACTTCGAGTGCCTCCACGAGCTGAAGCTCATCGTCGATCTCATGTACGAGGGCGGCCTGGCCTGGATGCGCCACTCCATCTCCGACACCGCCGAGTACGGCGACTACACTCGCGGGCCGCGGGTGGTGAACGACCAGACCAAGCAGGAGATGAAGCGCATCCTGAAGGAGATCCAGTCCGGCCAGTTCGCGAAGGAGTTCATCCTCGAGAACCAGGTGGGCCGCCCGGTGCTCGAGATGTTCCGCGAGCACGAGAAGGAGCATCCCATCGAGCAGGTGGGCAAGCGCCTGCGCGACATGATGAGCTGGATCCGCGAGGCCAAGAAGGATTCCAGCGAAGGACGTTGACTTCTCTCGCGTTTTCCTTATCCTGACACGCTCTCGGCCGGCCGGGGACGGCCGAGGCGTGACCGGAAATACCCGTGATCACGGGGCGTTCCTCCGCGGAACGTCCCACTGACGGAGGTATCGAGCCATCGCACTTCAGCCACGAGACCCTCGCGACCGCGGCGGCAGCCGTGACGCCCGCACGAACCGCCGCATCAAGGCGCGCGAGGTGCGCGCCGTCGGTCCCGAAGGCGAGCAGCTCGGGATCTTGCCGATCGAGCAGGCGCTGGCGCGCGCCCAGGAGCTCGGGATGGACCTCGTCGAGGTCAGCCCGATGGCCAAGCCGCCCGTCTGCAAGATCATGGATTACGGGAAGTTCAAGTACACCGAGAAGAAGAAGCAGAACGAGGCGAAGAAGAAGCAGGTGGTGGTGCAGCTCAAGGAAGTGAAGCTGCGCCCCCGCACCGAGGAGCACGACTACAACGTCAAGATCGGGAAGATCCGCGAGTTCCTCCAGGAGGCGAACAAGGCCCGCGTGACGGTCATGTTCCGCGGCCGCGAGATCACCCACCGCGAGCTCGGCCAGAAGGTCCTCCAGCGCGTCATCGAGGACATGAAGGAGGTCGCGGTCATCGAGGCGGCGCCGCGCATGGAAGGGCGGCAGATGTTCATGATCCTCGCCCCGAACCCGAAGATGCTGCAGCGGCAGCGGGATCAGGCCAAGGCGGCCGCCGCCCCCGGCGCCGTCGCGCCGCGCCCGCCGCCCGCCCCGGGCGCCCACCCGGCCCCGGCCGCCCCCGCGGCGCCGCCGGCCGCGCCCGACGCCCCCGCGCAGCCGACCACCAGGTAGAGCACGCGCGGCCGGCCCACCCCGGGTGGCGCGCATCACGGAGAGAGCAGAGCGATGCCCAAGATGAAGACGAAGAGCGGCGCCAAGAAGCGCTTCCAGGTGAAGAAGAGCGGCGCCGTGAAGTTCCGCCGCGCTGGCGTCCGCCACCTCGCCACGTTCGGCAAGACGAAGAAGCAGAAGGTGCAGCTGCGCGGCACCGGCCACCTGACGGACGAGGACGCCAAGAAGATCAAGGAGTGCTTCCCGTACGCGAGGTAGCCTCCTTCGACTACGCGCCTGCTGCGCAGGCGCGGTGCCTGCCCTGAGCGGAGGCCGCGGAGCGGCCGAAGTCGAAGGGCTCAGGACGAACGGAGCGGAGCTGTACGGCGGGGGCTTGTCCCCCGCCGAAGAGAACACTGAGGCCCAAGCGGGGTCCCAAAGCGCGGCCGTGAAGGCCGACTCCCGCCGGCAAGGAGAAGAAGATGCGCGTCAAGAAGGGATTCAAGGCTCGCCGTCGCCGTAACCGCGTCCTCAAGCTCGCGAAGGGGTTCCGCGGCCGCCGCAAGAACTGCTACAAGCGCGCGAACCAGGCCGTCGAGCGCGCCCTCAACTACAGCACCGCCCACCGCCGTCGCCGCCGCCGCGAGTTCCGCAGCCTGTGGATCGTGCGCATCAACGCCGCCGCGCGGCAGAACGGCACCACCTACTCGCGCCTCGTCGCCGGCCTCAAGAAGGCGGGCGTCGAGCTCGACCGCAAGGTGCTCGCCGACCTGGCGTTGTTCGTCCCGGGCGACTTCGCGGCGGTGGTGAAGGCGGCTCAGGCCTAGGTCGGCGCCGATGCCCGACCTGCTCTCGCAGCTCGAGGAGCTCGCGACGGCCGCCCGGCGCGAAGTCGCGGCTGTCGCCGACGAGCGCGCGCTCGAGGATCTGCGGGTCCGCTTGCTCGGGAAGAAGGGCGAGCTCTCGGCGGCGCTCCGCGGCATGGGGCAGCTCCCCGCCGAGGAGCGCCCGCGCGTCGGAGAGGTGGCCAACCGCGTCCGCGATCAGATCGAGACGCTCCTCGCCGAGGGGCGCGCCCGCCTGGCGAAGGCGAAGCTCGACGCGGAGCTGTCCGGGCCGCCGCTCGATCCGACGCCGCCGGGGCGGCAGCTCCTGCCGCGCGGCCACCGGCACCCGATCACGCTCGCCGCCGAGGAGATCGCCGCCATCTTCGGGCGCCTCGGGTACGAGGTCGCGAGCGGGCCGGAGATCGAGCTCGACTGGTACAACTTCGAGGCGCTCCGCATCGCAGCCGACCACCCGGCGCGCGACATGCAGGACACCTTCTACGTCGACTCGAAGACGCTCGGCGGCGCGCAGCCGCCGCGCTCGGTGGTCCTGCGCACCCACACCTCGCCGGTGCAGATCCGCGCCATGAAGCGCCGGGCCAAGCCGCCCGTCCGCGTCATCTGCCCCGGGCGCGTCTACCGCTCCGACTACGACCAGACGCACTCGCCCATGTTCCACCAGGTCGAGGGGCTCTGCGTCGACGAGGGCATCACCTTCGCCGACCTGAAGGGTACCCTGGCCGCCTTCGCCCGCGCCTTCTTCGGCCCCGGCACGAAGACGCGGTTCCGCCCCAGCTACTTCCCGTTCGTCGAGCCTGGCGCGGAGGTCGACGTGTCGTGCTCGATCTGCGGCGGGACCGGCCGGAAGGACGGCAAGCGCTGCGGGACGTGCAAGGAGACCGGCTGGCTCGAGGTGCTCGGCGCGGGGATGGTGCACCCGGAGGTCCTCGAGAACGGCGGCATGCCCAAGGGCGTGACCGGCTTCGCCTTCGGCTTCGGGGTGGAGCGGATGGCGATGCTGCGGTACCGCGTCGACGACCTTCGCCTCTTCTTCGAGAACGACCTGCGCTTCCTCGGGCAATTCTGAGGCGCGCGAACGGCACGGCCGTAACCTAAGTCATGCGCATCTCCTACCAGTGGCTGTCCGAGTACGTCGACGATCTCCCCGCGCCGGATGAGCTCGCGCGGCGGCTCACCGCGGTGGGGCTTGAGGTGGAGGCGGTGGAGCGCCGCGGCGCCGAGCTGGCGGGCGTGGTCGCGGCGCGCATCATCGCCTCCGAGAAGCACCCCGACGCCGAGAAGCTGTCGGTGACGCGCGTCGACGCGGGCGCCGGCGAGCCGCTCCAGATCGTGTGCGGCGCGAAGAACTACCAGGTGGGCGACGTCGTGCCGCTCGCCACCGTCGGTACGAAGCTCCCGGGCGGGGTCGAGATCGGTCAGGCGAAGCTGCGGGGGATCGAGTCGTCGGGGATGCTCTGCTCGGCGAAGGAGCTCGGCATCGACGCCGACGCGTCCGGGCTGCTCATCCTCCCTGCAGGGGTCGCGCCCGGCATGCCCATCGCGAAGGCGCTCGGGCTCGACGACGTGCTGCTGGAGGTGAACGTCACGCCCAATCGCCCTGACGCGCTCTCGCACCTCGGGATCGCGCGGGAGGTCGCCGCCCTGCTCGGCCGGCCGGTGAAGGCGCCGGCTCCACGGGTCGCGGAGGGGGGAGGCCCGGCGAGCGACGCGGTCCGGATCCGCATCGAGGCCCCCGAGAAGTGCCACCGGTACGCGGCGCGCGTCATCGAGGGCGTGAAGATCGGCCCGTCGCCGTCGTGGCTCGCGCGCCGGCTCGAGGCGTGCGGGGTGCGGCCCATCTCCAACGTGGTCGACGCGACGAACTTCGTCCTGCTCGAGCTCGGGCACCCGCTGCACGCGTTCGATCTCGACCGGGTGGCCGGCCACGAGATCGTCGTCCGGACGGCGCGCCCCGGCGAGAAGATGACGACCCTCGACGGGAAGGAGCGCGCGCTCGACCCGGACGACCTCCTCATCGCCGATCGCGATCGCGGCAGCGCGCTGGCCGGGGTCATGGGCGGCGGCGACTCGGAGATCGGGCCCGGCACGACGCGGGTGCTGCTCGAGTCGGCCTGGTTCGCGCCGGGCGGGATCCGGCGCACCTCGCGCCGCCACGGCCTCAAGACCGAGGCCTCGTACCGCTTCGAGCGCGGCGCGGATCCCGGCATGGTGTTGCCGGCGCTCGACCGCTGCGCGGCGCTCATCGCGGAGCTGGCCGGCGGCACCGTGCGGACCGGCGTGGTGGACGTGCACCCCCGGCCCGCGCGCCGGGTCGAGGTGCCGATGCGCTGGTCGCGCCCGGGCGAGGTGCTGGGGCTCGCGGTCCCGGCGGGCGAGGCGCGGCGCGTCCTCGCCGGGCTGGGCTTCGAGGTGCTCGGCGAGGACGGGGAGGGGGCGACCTTCGGCGTCCCGAGCTGGCGGCAGGACGTGGCGCTGGAGGAGGACCTCATCGAGGAGATCGTCCGCGTCCGCGGCTACGACGCCATCCCCGAGACCTTGCCTCGGCTCGCGCTCGACACGCCGGCCATGCCGGACGAGGAGCGCGCCTTGCGCCGGGTGCGGGAAGCGCTCGAGGCGGGCGGCTTCAGCGAGGCGGTCAGCTTCAGCTTCGTGGCGCCGGCCGACCTCGCGGCCTACGACCCGTCGGCGAGGCCGGTCGCGCTGGAGAACCCCATCAGCGCCGAGCTGTCGGTGATGCGGACGGGCGTGCTGCCCTCGCTGCTGCGGGCGGCCGAGCGGAACCTGCGGCAGCGCGTCGAGGATGTGCGCCTCTACGAGGTCGCGCGCGCCTACGGCCGTGGCCCCGGCACCGGCGACGAGCCGGCCTACGAGTGGACCGAGGTGGCGGGGGTGCTGGTCGGGCGCCGCAGCCCGGTCGGCTGGGCGGTGTCCGCCGATCGCGTCGATCTCTACGACGCCAAGGCGGCCGTCGAGGCGGTGCTGGGCGCGCTCGGAGTGGCCTCGCCGCGCTGGACGGCCCGACCGGAGCCGTGGTCGCATCCGCGCGCCAGCGCCGCCCTGCTCGGAGAGCGCGAGGCCGTGCTGGGGACGGCCGGCGAGCTCCATCCGCGCCTGGCGGAGGCGTTCGGGCTGCCGCGCGGCGTGTTCGCGTTCCGGCTCGATCTCTCGGCCCTGCTGGCGCACGCGGAGCTCGTGCCGAGCTACCGCGGCGTGCCCCGCTTCCCGGCCGTGCTGCGCGACCTCGCGGTGGTGGTGGCCGACGACGTGAAGGCCGGCGCGGTCGTGGCGGCCGTGGAGGAGGAGCCGCTCGTCGAGGAGGTCACCTTGTTCGACGTCTACACCGGCGCCCCGCTCCCGGCCGGCAAGAAGAACCTCGCCCTGGCGCTCCGCTACCGGGTGCCGGACCGCACGCTCACCGACGCGGAGGTCGACGCGGCGCAGGGCCGGATCGTGGCGCGGCTGCGCGAGGACCCGGTCATCCGCGCCGAGTTGCGCGGGTAGCTCACTGTGGCCGGCGAGCCCACGGCCGCGCGGCGGGTCCCGAGCGCTCGGGTGGCGTTCGGCTTCGCGCTCGCCGCCGCGGCCGCCTCTTGGAGCCCGCTGGCCGCGCCCTTTGGGCTCGTGGTGGGGCTCGCGGCGGCGGCGCTGTCGTGGCGCGCGCTCCGCCGGGGCGGAGCCCGCCGGTGGTCCGCCGCGGCGCTCGGGCTGAGCGTCCTCGCGGTCATCGCGAGCGCGCTGGTGGTGGTGACGACGGCGGGCTCGGTCGGGGCCGATCTGCCCGGCCAGCCGGTGCTGAAGGCGCGCACGGCGGAGGAGCTCGATCGGACACTCTCCCAGGCGGCGGATCGCACGCGCGCCGAGCGCGAGCGGGCGCGTGCGGAACTGGAGCGGCTCACCGGTGGAGCGCGCGACGCCGGGGGGGCGCCAGCCGCGAGGCCAGACGCGGGCGCGCCGGGCGCGCGCCCCGACGCGGGGTGAATTCGGCCCGGGGAGCCGTTTGACAGAGCATGGTGATTCAGCTAACAATCGTCGGCACTTAGCGGCATCACCACCCGAAGGGTCCGAGAGAGGGCGATCGTGACCAAGGCCGACATCATCGAGAGCGTCTACGAGAAGGTGGGCTTCTCCAAGAAGGAGGCCGCCGATATCGTCGAGATGGTCTTCGACACCATCAAGGAGACTCTCGA
>DATLJU010000055.1:0-1607 GCA_035538735.1 Anaeromyxobacteraceae bacterium
GTCGGCGAGCCCATCGGCAAGGCCGACGCCGACTTCGTGCGCGAGCAGACCGGCTTCGCCATCGGCGGCGTCCCGCCGCTCGCCCACGCGCGCGAGCCCGTCGCGATCGTGGACGAGGACCTGCTGAAGCTGGAGCGGATCTGGGCCGCCGCCGGTCACCCCAACGCGGTCTTCGGGCTGACGCCCGCGGAGCTGGTGGCGATGACCGGCGGGCGCGTCGCCCGGATCGCGTAGCGCCGCTACTCCCCGAGGTACGCCTTGCGCACCTCGGGCGAGGCGAGCAGCTCGGCGCCGGTCCCCTGCATCACGATCTCGCCCGTCTCGAGCACGTAGGCGCGGTGCGCGAGCTGGAGCGCCTTGTGCGCGTTCTGCTCGACGAGCAGCAGCGAGACGCCGCTCTGGTTCACCTCGCGCAGCACGGAGAAGATCCGCTCCACCACCTGCGGCGCGAGCCCGAGCGACGGCTCGTCGAGCAGCAGCAGCCGGGGGCGGCTCATGAGCGCGCGCGCCACCGCCAGCATCTGCTGCTCGCCGCCGGAGAGCGTCCCGGACACCTGGTTGCGCCGCTCGGCGAGGATGGGGAAGAGGGCGTAGTTCTTCTCGAGGTCCTGCGCGATGCCGGGGCGGTCGCGGCGGAGGTACGCGCCCAGGTCGAGGTTCTCGCGGACGGTGAGGTTGAGGAAGATCCCGCGCCCCTCGGGGGCGTGGGCCATGCCGCGCTCGACGATCTGGTGCGACGCGAGCCGCGTGATGTTCTCGCCGCGGAAGGTGATGGCGCCGCGCGAGGCGCGCAGCATGCGGGAGACGGCCCGCAGGGTGGTGGTCTTGCCGGCGCCGTTCGCGCCGATGAGCGCCACCACCTGCCCCTCCGCGACGGAGAGCGAGACGCCGCGGAGCGCCTCGATGACCCCGTAGTGGACGACGAGGTCCTTGACGTCGAGGACGGGGCCGCTCACTTCGAGGCCTCCTGCGGCGGCACGGCCATGTGCTTCTCCTCGAGGTAGGCGTCGCCCAGGTACGCCTCGATCACCTTCGGGTTCTTCCGGACCGCCTCGGGCTTGCCCTCGGCGATGGTGATCCCGTGGTCGAGCACCAGCAGCCGCTCGGAGATCCCCATCACCACGCGCATGTCGTGCTCGATGATCAGGATGGCGAGGCCGAACTTGTCGCGGATCGACCGGACCAGGCGCATGAGGTCGGTCTTCTCCGAGGCGTTCATCCCCGCGGCGGGCTCGTCGAGGCAGAGCACCTTGGGGCCGGTCGCGAGCGCCCGCGCGATCTCCAGCCGGCGCTGCTCGCCGTAGGGGAGGTTCTTCGCGACCTCGTAGCGGCGGTGGGAGAGCCCCATGACCTCGAGGTACTCCTCCGCGCGCGCCAGGATGCGCGACTCCTCGGAGCGGTGGTGGGCCGTGAGGAACAGCGAGTCGACGAAGCCGCTCTTCGCGCCCGCGTGGCAGGCGATGCGCACGTTGTCGAGCGCGGTGAGCTGCTTGAAGAGCCGGATGTTCTGGAAGGTGCGGGCCACCCCCCGGGTGCAGATCTGATGCGGCTTCTCGTCGTTCACGCGGACGCCGCCCACCTTCACCTCGCCCTCGGTCGGCACGTAC
>DATLJU010000056.1:0-6518 GCA_035538735.1 Anaeromyxobacteraceae bacterium
CTCCACCTGGAGGAGCGTGAAGGGCTCGAGCGCCCCACCGAAGCGCCGTCGCGACACGCGAGCCTTGCGCGCGAACGCGCTGACCTTGCCGCGTTCGGCGGTGAGGAGGGACACCACCCGGTCCGACTCGCCGTAGTCGACGGTGCGGAGGACGACGCCGGTCAGCTTGAGGGAGTCGGCCACTAGCCAGCGACCCTCAACGGCCCGGCGGCGACGGGGCGTACGGCCCGCGCTCCACGGCGCGGGGGCGGTCGAGCTTGAGCGGCGCGCGCTCACGCCCGGGCGGACCGAGCAGGACGGCGGCGAGGAGCGCCGCGGCGAGCAGCACCACCACCACCGCGACGAGCCCCTTCACCGGCACCGGCCGCCTCGCGCGCGTCTCCTGCGACTCCTCGGGCCCGACCACCTCCTGCCATCGCAGCACGACGTCGTCCGCGTCGAGCCCGACCGCCGCGGCGTAGGCGCGGAGGTACCCGAACACGTACGCCTTGGGCGGCATCCGGCCCGGGTCACCCGACTCGAGCGCCTCGATGACGCCCGGGCCGAGCCTGGTCAGGCGCGCCACCTCGTCCCGGCCCAGGCCGCGCAGCTCCCGCTCCTGCAGGAGCCAGCGCCCGAACGCGCCCGCCGCTTCGCTTCCCCGACCCTCGCCCTCGCTCATCGCAGCGCCATCGCCTCCTGCCGGCACTGCTCGGCCATGGGTCCGTCGCCCGCCACCGCCTCGCACCGCTCGAAGGCGGTGCGCGCCTGCTCGGGATCCCCGGCCCGCATCTGCGCCAGGCCGAGCTGGAACCAGGCGTCCGGGACCTTTTCGCACAGCTCGGTGTAACGCTTGAGGCTCGACAGCGCGTCCTTCACTTTGCCCTGCTCGAGCTGGATCTGTCCCAGCGCCCGGTGCCCCTGGCAATAGCGCGGCGCGGTGGAGAGGCAGGTCCGGAGCTCGGACACGCCCTCCTCGCGCTTGCCCATCCGATAGAGGGCCTGCCCCTTGTTGCAGCGCGCGACGTAGGCCTCGCGGTAGACCATGTTGTCGAGGGCGCGATCGAACTCGGCCACGGCCTGCTCCAGCCGACCCGTCTGGGCGAGGAGCTGACCGAGCGCGTTGTGCGCATCGGAGAAGTCCGGATCGAGCGCCAGGGCGCGCCGGTAATCGGCCTCGGCCTCGGCCAGCTTCCCGAAGTACTGGTAGACGATTCCACGCCCGAGGTGGGCGGGCGCGTGCTGCTCGTCGAGCCGGAGCGCCTCGCCGAACTCGCGCAGCGCGTCGTCGCGCCGGTTCGCCTGGAGCGCCTCGGCGCCGAGCTGGAAGTGGATCTCGGCCGTCTCCCTTTCCTTGCGTGACGGGGTGCTGGCACAGGCGAGCGCAGCGGCGAGCAGGAGCGCTCCGGAGACGAGGAGCGGGCGAGAGGTGTGGGAGGTCATGTTCAGAAGCTCGCCAGCAGCCGCGCCACGGCGGCCGGACCCGCCGCGCGATCGGCCGGAGCCGCGCGCGGCGCCGAGAAGAGCGGAAACCGCTCCATGGCGAAAGCCTGTTGCTCGGCGGCCATGGCGCGGAAGTTGAGATCGTCCAGGATGAACCCCATCGACTCGAGGAAGTGCCGCCCCTCCTCCTCGGCTGCAGCATACTGGCCGCGGGCCAGCCGCGGCGGGACGTGCGTGTAGATCACGTTCTCACCGGCGTCGGCGAGGAAGAGCGACACGAACACGGTGAAGCTGCCATCGGCGTTGCGCAGCCCGCACAGGTAGCCCTGCGCCGCCTGGGCGGCCTTTCCGGGGATCGAGATCTGCGGCTGGTTGATGCTCTCCAGCAGCTCCACCACCTGCTCGCGCGAGACGGGGAGATAACCGAGGCTGCGGTCGTGCTGGAACACGATCGAAGTCGTAGCTCCCTCTCGCCGACACCGTCAAGTTTCACGGGGCGTACCGCCCCCATCCGGCCTCACGCCTACACGCCGCGCGCGTCGGCGCCCCACACGATCTTGTGGAGCTGCAGGTTCAGGCGAGCCTCGACGCCGCTCTCGAGGATCCAGCGCGCCAGGTCCTTCGCGTCGACCGCGCCGTGCACCGGCGACACGAGCAGCGGGACGCGGCCCTCCAGCCGGTGGCGCCGGATGACGTCCAGGCTCCAGCGCCAATCCTCCTCGGAGCAGACGACGAACTTGACCTCGTCGTGGGGCCGGAGCCGGTCGAGGTAGCCGAAGTCGGTGGTCATCTCGCCCGAGCCGGGCGTCTTCACGTCGACGATGCGGACGACCTGCGGCGGGAGCGCCTCGGTCGGGCGCTGGCCGTGCGTCTCGACCGTCACCTCGTAGCCGCGGGAGAGCAGGTCCTGCGCGAGCTCCGGGAGCTCGCGCTGCAGGAGCGGCTCCCCTCCGGTGAGGAGGACGAGCTTGCAGCGGTGGCGCGCCACCTCGGCCAGGATCTCCGCGCGCGTGAGGTCGCGGCCGCCGTGGAAGGCGTAAGCGGTGTCGCAGTAGCCGCAGCGCAAGTCGCACCCGGTGAAGCGGACGAACACGCACGGCCGGCCGGCGCGCGTCCCCTCCCCCTGGATGCTGAAGAAGATCTCGGTGACCCGCATGCGGCGGATCTAGTCCTCTCGCTGCGGCGACGCCTCGGGGGTGCGCACGCCGCGAGCCGGCTCTTCCAGCGCGCGCCGCGGCCAGGTGCCGAGCGTCCCGAGCGCGACCTGCGGGCGCGGGCGCCGCTTGAGCCGCTGCAGCTCGCCGGCGACCTTCCGCGGGTAGATGAGGAACCGGTCCGGCACCTCGCCCTCCTCCTCCAGGTAGCGGAGGATCCGGTTCGGGCCGGCGTTGTAGGCCATGAGCGCGAGGTCGGTCGAGCCGAAGGCGCCCACCAGCCGGCGGAAGTACCGCACGCCCGCGCGGACGTTGAGGATCGGGTCGTCGGGATCCCCGCCCCCCAGGCGCGACCGCTGCGCCTCGAGCCGGAGCGTCTCCGGCCGGAGCTGCATGAGGCCGCGGGCGCCCCGCTCGCTCTCCGCCCCGTGGTCGAACCCGGACTCGACGGCGATGACCGCGAGGACGAAGAGCGGGTCGAGCGAGGCGGCCTTGGCCTCCTCGTAGATGACGTCGGCGAGCCGTGTCCGGTCGCTCTCCGGGAGCCCTGGCATCTTCTCCTGGAGCGTCTTCTCCAGGGTGGCGAGCCAGCGCAGCCGGTCGGGGGTCGGGCACGGCGAGGGACCGCCACAGGCTGACGAGATGAAGGTCTCGACGCGCGGCAGGACGGGCAGCTCGCCCATCGTCCCCGGCGCCACCGTGACGGCGGCGCCGACGGCGACGGCGATGAACGCCCCTGCGCAGCCCCTGGCGGTCGGTCTCCTCAAGCGTGCTTCTCCTCCTGGGAGGCGCCGCGCGCCCCGACGAGCCCGTCGATCCGCGTCGACAGGGCGTCGACCCGGCGGCGCAGCTCGTCGATCTCATCGCGCGAGGGGAGCTTGAAGCGGCTCGTGGCGCGCTTCACCGCCTCGTCGATGGTGCGCTCGATCTCGCGCCGCTGCGTCTGCAGCCGCTCCGTGAACTCTCGCGCCTGACGCCGGACGTCTTCCGGGCCGAACCCGGCCGCGTCGGCCACCTTCGCGATGACCTTTTCGGCTTCCTGCTCGGCGGCGTCAAGCCCGACCAGCGCCTGCGACCACGCGACCTTGAACCTCTCGCGGAGCTCGGTCATGGTCACCCTCCCGCCGCGCGGCGCTTCGGCGCCTTGCGCCGCGCCGGCTTCTCGCTCTTGTCGAGGCGGCTGGCGAGCTTCCCGAGCTCGCGCGACAGCTCCTCGACCTCGGCCCGGGTGGCGACGCCGAGGAACGCGACCGCCTTCGTCTGCAGGTCCTCGAGCTTCTCCATCGCCTCGGCGCGGAAGCTCTCCGCGCGCCCGCGCAGCTCTTGGGCCCGCGTCAGGCCCTGCTCGCGCAGCTTCGAGACGCGGCCCTTCAGCTCGTCCACCTTCTTCCAGTCCTGCTTCGAGAGGCGCTGCACCAGGTCCGTCACTTCCTTGCGGCTCTCGCGGCCCTTCTCGACGAGGTCCTTCAGCACGCGCTGCGCCTCGGAGTAGACGCGCTGCGCCTCCTCCTCGAACTCGGCCAGGCGGAGCTGCGCCGCCTCGAGCGGTTCGCGGAGGAACTCTGGGACCTTCACGTTGCTGCTCTTGTCCGCCATGAACTCACCTCACGTCCGGAAGGAATACCAGCCGGGCTCGCCCCCTGGCGCACTCCGGCAGGTCTATCCTTACGCAACGCGTCATGTTCGTCCAGCGGGAGGGGGCCTGTGTATGGCTGCCCCCCTGCTCTGCATCCGTCCAGAAGTGGGGTCCCACCATTCTACCTGCAAAGCCCCCACCTGGATTCCCCGCCAGAGCACGGGACCCGGTGAGGGGCCGGTCGTGATGCGGCTCTTCGGCCTGGCGATCAGGCGCCCCCGGAGCGGAGGTCGGCCCCGATCGCATCGGAAAGACGAGAGAAACCGTCGCGCCGGAGCAGCATCTCGAGCTCGCGCAGCACCTTGGGCACGAACGAGGGGCCTCCGTAGATGTAGCCCGTATAGGCTTGGACCAGGGTCGCTCCTGACCTGATCCGGTCATACGCGTCCGCGCCGCTCATGACCCCACCTACCCCCACGATGGGGAGGCGACCACCCGCCCGCGCGTGGATGCGCCGGATGACGCGCCGCGCCAGCGGCCCGAGGGGCGCTCCGGAGAGCCCACCCGCCTCGCCCGCCCGCGGATGCGCGCCGACCGGGCCCGGCCGCTGCAGCGTCGTGTTGGTCGCGACGATGCCGGCCGCCCCTACCGCGAGCGCGACATCGACCGCCTCGTCGAGCGCCTCGTCCGCGAGATCGGGGGCGAGCTTCACGAGGAGCGGCCGCGGCCTGGAGAGCGATCTCGCCCGCTCCGTGCAGGCGCCGAGCAGCCGCTCCAGCGCGGCCCGCTCCTGGAGCTTCCGGAGGCCGGGCGTGTTGGGAGAGGAGATGTTCACGACGAGGTAATCGGCGAACGAGTGGAGCCGGTCGATGCAGGCGAGGTAGTCGTCCTCGGCGCGCTCGTTCGGCGTCACCTTGTTGCGCCCGACGTTCACGCCCACCACGCCGGGCCGGTCCTCCGGCGCGAGGGCCGCGAGCCGGGCCGCGCACGCCTCCGCTCCATCGTTGTTGAAGCCCATCCGGTTCACGAGCGCGCGGTGCTCCGGCAGCCGGAAGAGGCGCGGGCGGTCGTTCCCGGGTTGCGGGCGCGGCGTCAGCGTCCCGATCTCGACGTGGGAGAAGCCGAGCGCGAAGAGCCCCGGTACCACCACCTCCCCCTTGTCGAACCCAGCCGCGAGCCCGAGCGGGTGCGCGAACCGGAGCCCCAGCGCCTCGACGTCGAGCGCCGGGCTGGGACGCGGGCGCAGCCGCCGGGCCAGCGGCCTCCAGCCGAGGACGCGCAGCGCCGCGACGGCGAGGTGGTGGATCCACTCGGGGTCGAAACGGAAGAGGAGCCAGCGGACGGCGCGCCAAATCATCAGCGCGTTCTACGACGCCGCGCTCAGAGATCCAACAGCATCACGATCGCGTCCTCGCCCTCGTCGGCGTAATAGTTCGGGCGGATCCCGACCTGGCGGTAGCCGAGCGCGCGGTAGAGCACGATGGCGGAGGCGTTCGAGCGCCGGACCTCGAGCGTCGCCAGCACCGCCCCGGCCCGCCGCGCCCGCGCCGCCGCCTCGTCCATCAAGGCGCGTCCGACCCCGCGCCGCCTCTCGTCGACGGCGGTCGCGATGTTGAGCACATGGAGCTCGTCGTGGACGAGCCAGTACACGATGAACCCGAGGATCGCCTCGCGCGCCACCCCCGCGGCGCCGCGGCGCAGCTCGGTCGCGAGCAGGATCGTCGACCAGTCGTGGACCATCTCCCGCCGGAGCAGGTCGGCCGACCACGGGTGCGCGAAGCCGTCCTTCTCGATCTCCATCACCCGCGCCAGATCGTCGAGCGCCATGCGCCGGAACCCGAACGGCGGGGCGGGCGGCGGGGGGGTGAGCCGGTCGGTGTCGGGCGGGCGTCGCATGGCGATCACCGGCGCGCCTGCCGCACCGCGGGCGTGCGCGCAGGCCCCGGCGCGATGGAGTTCTCGGGCAGATCGCCGAGGAGCCGCACCTCCGCGCGGGCGCGCACCTCGCGCAGCAGCGTGCGGCCCTCCTCCGCCATGCGCTCCTGGGCGGCCTGCGCTCGCGCCGCCTCCCGATCGCGGGTGCCGAGCGCGGTCGCGTGCTGCTCGAGCCAGGCCGCCACCTCGGCGTCGGAGATCTGCCCCGCGCGCGCGACCCGGCTCTCGACGTAACGGCGGGCACGCTGGGCGCGGGCGAGCGCCGACGCGACTTCCTCCTCCACGAGATCGCAGCGCCGCAGGAACTCCTGGAAGTCGGCGCGGCTCGGGAAGCGGGCGGCGAACCGAGCGAGCTCGGAGCTCCGCTCGGCGGCGTCCACCTCGAAGACCTGCAGCCGCGCCGCCTCGTCGACGAGCAGCAGCTCGTCGAC
>DATLJU010000057.1:0-10602 GCA_035538735.1 Anaeromyxobacteraceae bacterium
GCGCCCGCGACGAGACCGGCGATGTCGACGAACTCGAGCGTGGTGGGGGTGGTCTTCTTCGGCTTGAAGAGCCGGGCCAGCTTGGCGAGCCGCTCGTCCGGCACCGGCACGACGCCGAGGTTCGGGTCGATGGTGCAGAACGGGTAGTTCGCCGCCTGCGCTTGGGCCGCGCCCGCCAGGGCGTTGAAGAGGGTCGACTTCCCCACGTTGGGGAGGCCGACGATGCCGATGCCGAGGGACATGGTGCGTTCCTTCTAACGAAAACGGCTCCGGAGGTCCGGAGCCGCTTCGCCGTGGGGCGGGGGCCTGGCCCCCGCCACAGGGTGAGCTCGTCGCGGCGAGGCCGCGCCGATGTGGCCTACGCCGCCCGATCGGCGGGGAGCTGCGCGATGTACTCCTCGACCAGCTTCCGCTGCGACTTCTCGTCGAGCGAGGACTGGATGAGGCGGCGCGCGGCGTCGATGGCGAGGTCGGCGACCTGCCCCTTGAGCTCGGCGACGGCCTTGGCCTTCTCCTCCTGGATCTGGCGGCGAGCCTGCGCCACGAGGTCGTCGGCCTCCTTGCGGGCGCGGGCGGTCAGATCGGCGCGCAGCGCCTCGACCTCGGCCTTCGAGCGCTGCGCCAGCTCGGCCGCCTCGCGCTGCGCCGTGACGAGCGTCGCCTTCTGATCGGCGAGCACCTTCTCGGCCTCGGCGCGCTCCTTCTTCGCCTGCTCGATCGCGTCGCGGATGGTGCGCTCGCGCTCGTCGAGCATCTTGACGATGGGGCCCCAGGCGAACTTGGAGAGCACCAGCACCAGGCAGATGAAGGTGATGGCGGTCCAGATGGTGAGGCCAGGCCGCAGATCCATGATGCCGGCGGCGAGGACGGGCGAGAAGAAGAGCGAGGTCATGGGGGCTCCTGGGTGAAGAGCGCCTGGCGGGGGCCGCGCCGAGGCGCGGCCCCGCCGGGCGAGTGCGTCAGACCTTGATGGCGAGCAGCACGCAGACGACGATCGCGAACAGCGTCACGCCCTCGATGAGGGCGGCCGAGATGATCATCGAGGTGCGGATGTCGCCGGCGGCGGTCGGCTGGCGGGCCGAGCCCTCCAGGGCGGCGGCGGCGAGCCGGCCGATGCCGAGGCCGGCGCCGAGGACGGCGAGGCCGGCGCCGAAGCCGGCGGAGAGGAACGCGAGGGCGGTGCTGGTCATGTGAATCAACCTCCGAACTGCACGAGGGCGGGCTTGCCGGGCCGCCGTGACCGGGGCGCGTGCTGCGCTCGACTACCCGTGGCTGGGAACCTTCCCGGCCGCGTGAGAACCGTGACCGCCCTCGGCCGAGCCTGCGGGCGCGGCGTGGGCGTGCTCGTCGTGCCCGTGGTCGTCGCCGTGGTGGACGAGCCCGGCCCCGATGAAGAGCGACGAGAGCATGGTGAAGATGTACGCCTGCACGAACGCGACGAAGAGCTCGAGGGCGAAGTTGGCGAGCGCCATCGGGACCGAGCCCACCGCCACGAGCGGGCTGCCGAGCGCGAAGATGAGCCCGAGCAGCGACAGGATGACGATGTGCCCCGCCACCATGTTGGCGAAGAGTCGAATGGTGAGGGCGAAGGGCTTCGTGAACAGGCCGAGGATCTCGACCGGGATCATGATCGGCCACAGCCAGGGCGCGACCCCGCCGGTGAGGTGCTTCAGGTAGCCGCCGAACCCCTGCGCCTTGATCTGCGCGTACTGGGTGATGAAGAACGTGAACAGGGCGAGCGCGGCGGTCACCGCGATGTTGCCGGTCGCGGTGGCGGCCCACGGGATGAGGCCGAACAGGTTCACGAACAGGATGAAGAAGAACGCGGTGCAGAGGTACGGCACGAACCGATCGGCGTCCTCCTTGCCGATGTTCTTCACCGCGATCTCGTCGCGGACGAACTGCACCAGGAGCTCGAGGAAGTTGTAGAGGCCCTTCGGCACGAGTGCGCGGCGGCGCACCGAGACGAAGAAGGCGAGCAGCAGCACGGCCGAGCCGAGCCACAGCATGACGAGGTGCTTCGTCGGCGTCATGTCGATGGTGGTGCTCCCGGCGTGGAACACCAGGCTGTCGCCGAAGACGTGCTTGAGGTCGGTCTCGCAGTCCCAGCGGAGGGCCTTCCGCTCCGGGTGGTGGTGCGTGCCGCAGATCCCGGGGTACTCGAGGACGTAGCCGTCGGAGACGTGCTCGAGCAGGACATCGGAGAGCTTCTCCTCCCGCTGCTCCGTCTCCTCCTCGAACTTCTCCATGCCCGACTCGGCCTGGCCGGCGTGGGCGCCCTCGTGCGCCGCGGCGCCGTGCTCGGGGGCGGGCGCGGTGGCCCGGTGCTCCTGGGCCTCGGACTGGGCCGAGGGCGCAGGGGCGGGGGTCGCCTCGGGCGCGTGCTGCGTCGTGGCGAGGGCGAGCGCGAGGGTGGCGAGAAGGCTCGTCATGCGGTGGGTCCCGGGCCGCGGCCGAGGGCGTGCAGGTAGGCGCCCTCCACCGCGGCGAAGAGGAAGTACGGCACGAAGAAGGCGACGACGAAGGCGATGACGCTGGCGCCCGCGCGCACCACGAGGACGGTGCCGAGCGCGACCACCAGGATGCGGACGAGGAACATGAGCGCCATGACGGCCATGGCCGCCTGCACCGGCTTCTTCGCCCGCGCCCCTCTCTGCATGAAGAGGAGCGAGGCGACGGCGGTGGCGGACACGGACCCGGCGCCGACGAGCGCCGGCTTGCGCACGCCCCCGGCGAGGAGCGCGCCGGCGAGGGCGGCCACGGCGAGGGCAAAGGTCAGCATGAGATGGCGCGTCACGATTTCTTTTTTCCCAGGACCGTCCTGAAGAAGCTCAGGAAACCGCCCACCATCCCCACCACCGCGCCGAGCATGAGGAGCCAGGGCACCTCGTGACCGAGCTCCTTGTCACCCCACCAGCCGAGGGCGGTGAATACCCCCACCGAGGCCACGAGCTGCGTGGAGGCGGCGAGATAAGGTGCCGCCTTGCGGTACCCCTCCGCCAGATCCGAGAGGCCCTCGTCCTTCCCGCTCCGGCGCTCACGATCCTCCGGGTCGGGCACGACTGCGGCCTCCAGGCAACTCCCGCCCGAAATCCTTCGTCTTTACGCGGAGCGGGAGGGCAGAGCCGTATAGCAGGGGCACGAAAGGTGGTCAATAGCGCACGGGGGCGAGCTCGGGCGGGCGAAGCGCGCCCGCCGCGCTCGCCCGAACGCCCCCGCCCGCTAGCCCTGCAGCGCCTCGCGGAAAGCTTCGCGCCCGGCCGCGATGGTGGTCTGGATGTCCTCCGGCGAATGGGCCGCCGAGATGAAGGCCGCCTCGAACTGTGAAGGGGGCAGGTAGACGCCGCGCTCCAGCATGGCATGGAAGAAGCGGCCGAAGCGCTTCGTGTCGCACTTGCGGGCGCTCGCGGCGTCGAAGACCGGCTCGCCGGAGAAGAAGACGGTCAGCATCGAGCCGACGCGGTTCACCTGCACCGGGGCACCCGCCGCCTTCGCCCCCTCCTCCAGACCGGCGGCCAGCTCGGCCGAGAGCTGCTCCAGCTTCTGGTAGGTGGCCTCCGAGAGCTCGGAGAGGGTGGCCGTGCCCGCCGCCATGGCGAGCGGGTTCCCGGAGAGCGTGCCGGCCTGGTACACCGGCCCCGCGGGCGCGATCCGGTCCATGACGTCGGCGCGCCCGCCGAAGGCGCCCACCGGGAGGCCGCCGCCGATCACCTTCCCGAAGGTGACGAGGTCGGGCCGGATGCCAAACCGTCCGCAGGCGCCGCCGAGCGAGAGCCGGAAGCCGGTCATGACCTCGTCGACGATGAAGAGGGCGCCGTGCTGCTTGCAGATCCGGGCGAGGCCCTCGAGGAAGCCGGGCTTCGGGACGAGGACGCCCATGTTGCCCACCACCGGCTCGGTGATGACGGCGGCGATGGTCGAGCCCGTCTTCTCGAACAGCTTCTCGACCGCGGCGAGGTCGTTCCACGGCAGCGTGAGTGTGTGCTTGGCGAGATCGGCCGGCACGCCCGGCGAGTCGGGGAGGCCGAGCGTCTCGACGCCCGAGCCCGCCTTGACGAGCAGCGGATCGCCCGCGCCGTGATAGCAGCCGTCGAACTTGAGCAGGTCGTCCCGGCCCGTGAAGCCGCGCGCCAGCCGGATGGCGGCGGTGGTGGCCTCGGTGCCGGACGAGCAGAAGCGCATCCGCTCCAACCACGGCATCCGCCGCTGCACCAGCTCGCCGAGGCGGATCTCGCGCGGGCTCGGCGCGCCGAAGCTCGCCCCCTCCTTGAGGGCGTCCTGCACCGCCTGCATCACGTCGGAGTGGCAGTGGCCCAGGATGAGCGGACCCCATGAGCCGACGTAGTCGATGTAGGCATTTCCGTCGACGTCGAACATGCGCGAGCCGCGCCCCTTCGCGATGAAGCGCGGCGTGCCGCCGACGCCCTTGAAGGCGCGCACGGGGCTGTTCACGCCTCCGGGAAAGAGGTCCTTGGCCTTCGCGAACAGCTTGTCGCTGTAGTCGGTCTTCACGGTCTCTCCTGGTCGTGGTCGGTGCGGTGGTCGAACGCGGTGGCGCGATCGCCAGGGGCGGACGAGCGCGCTCGCTCGCGCCGCGCCTTCACCTTGGCGATGGCGAGGCGGATCGTGTCGGGCCGCGGGTGGCCGTCGAGCGCCTGCTCGTACAGGGCCAGGGCGCGCTCGAGCTGACCGTTGTCGGCGGCGAGCCCGGCCTGCCCCTCCAGCGCGCGCGCGCGCAGCTCCGGTCGCGTCCGGCCGTCGAGCAGCGCCTGGAAGGCGCGCTGGGCCTCGTCGGGGCGCTTCTCGAACGCCCACGCCTGCGCCGTGAGCAGCTGCCCCTCGTCGGCGAGGTCGGAGGCGGGCCAGCGCTCGCGCAGGACCCGCGCCTCGGTGCGCGCCTGCTGGAAGTTGCGCAGATCGAGGTAGGCGCTCGCCACCTTGAGCTGGTAGGCGGCCGCCTCGGGCGCGTCGCCCTGGGCGATGTCGGCCCACTGCGCGATGGCGCCCATCGGGTCGGCGAACCGCTGCAAGTAGATGTCGCCCGTGAGCGCGCGCGCCTTCCACGCGTCCTCGCTCCCGGGGTAGAGCGCGACGATGCGGCGGTAGTACGAGACCGCTTGCGTGAAGTCGCCGAGCTCGAGGTAGGCGACGTCGCCCGCGCCGCGCAGCGCCTTGAGACGCAGCGCCGCCTCGCGCTCGGGGAGGCGGCCGTCGCCGAGCTCGGCGATCACGGCCTGGTAACCCGCGATGGCGTCCCCTGGCCGGCCGGCCCGGCGCGCCGCGTTGGCGTCGTCGAGCCGGCGCGCCGCCCCGCTGCAGGCGAGGAGCCCCGCCAGGACCACCGTCACGCTCGTCCTTCGACTTCGCTTCGCGGAGCCTGTCCTGAGCGGAGGCCGCGAAGCGGCCGAAGTCGAAGGACTCAGGACGAGCGGAAGTCCGCTCGCGCTGCGCGCAGCGCGAAGCGCCGAGTCGAAGCGCGGCGGCATCACACCGCGTCCCCGCCCTCGGGGTCACCGCCCTCGCTCCCGGCGGCGCCGGGCCCGCCCGGCTCGCCGCCCTCGGCGTCGGGTGCGCTCTCGCTCTCGCTCTCGCCCTCGGCCCCGGCCCCGGCCTCGGCCTCACTCTCGGCGACCCGGGCCACCCCCGCCACCTGCTCCTCGCGCGACTCGACGGTGATGAGGCGGACGCCCTGGGTGTTGCGGCCGATGAGGCTGATGCCCTTCGCCGGCATCCGGATGAGCATGCCCTTGTTCGTGATGAGCATGACCTCCTCCGTCTCCAGGACGGAGGTCGCGGCCACCACCGGGCCGTTCCGCTCGGTGGTCTTGATGGTGATGATGCCCTTGCCGCCGCGGCTCTGGAGCCGGTACTCGTCGAGCTCGGTGCGCTTGCCGTAGCCGTTGGCGGTCACGGTGAGGATGGTGGGCGCCGGCTCGCCCTCGCGAGCGGGGGCGATCACCTCGGCGGAGACCACCTCGTCCCCGTCGGCGAGCGTGATCCCCTTCACGCCGTAAGCGCCGCGGCCCATGGGCCGGACGTCGCACTCGTCGAAGCGGATGGCCATCCCCTGCGCCGTGGAGAGGAGCACGTGCGAGGCGCCGTCGGTGAGGCGCGCCGCGATGAGCGCGTCGCCCTCCTCGATCCCGAGCGCGATGATGCCGGCCGCGCGCGGGCGGCTGAACGCGTCGAGCCGCGTCTTCTTGATGCTCCCCTTCTTCGTGGCGAGGAACACGTACTGCTGCTCGGCGGCGACGGCCTCCTTCTCGGCCGCCTCGGTGGCGGCGGCCACCTCCTGATCGAGCACCTCGTCGGCGCCGGCGGGCGGCGACGGCAGCTGCCGCACCGGGAGGATGGCGGCCACCTTCTCGCCCGGGGTGAGCTGGACGAGGTTCACGATGGGCTTGCCGCGCGCCGCGCGCGACGCCTGCGGGATCTCGTGCACCTTGAGCCAGTACACCCGGCCCTTGTCGGTGAAGACGAACAGGTAGCTGTGGGTGGAGGCGACGAACAGGCTCTCGAGGAAGTCCTCCTCGCGCGCGCCGGCGCCGGTCTTGCCGCGGCCGCCGCGCCGCTGGGCGCGGTAGAGGGAGACCGGATTCCGCTTCACGTAGCCGTGGTGCGAGACGGTGACGACCATCTCCTCCTCGGCGATGAGGTCCTCCACGTCGAGGTCGCCCACCTCGCCCTGGATCTCGGTGCGCCGTTCGTCCGCGAAGAGCTGCTTCACCTCCTTCAGCTCGTCGACGATGACCTGGAGCAGCACCTTCTCCGAGGCCAGGATCTCCTTCAGGCGCGCGATGAGCCTCTGCACCTCGGCCAGCTCGTCGAGAATCTTCTGCCGCTCGAGGCCGGTGAGGCGCTGCAGCTGCATCTCGAGGATGGCCTTGGCCTGGAGCTCGGAGAGCCCGAAGCGCGCCATCATCTGCTCGCGCGCTATCTCGCGGTCGGCCGCCTTCTTGATGAGCTCGATGATCTCGTCGATGTGGTCGAGCGCGATCTGGTAGCCGAGCAGGATGTGCTCGCGAGCGCGCGCCTGCTTCAGGTCGTAGCGGGTCCGGCGCGTCACGACGTCGCGCCGGTGCGCCACGAACCGCTCCAGCATCTCCTTCAGGTTGAGGATGCGCGGCTGACCGCCGTCGATGGAGAGCAGGGTCACGCCGAAGCCGGTCTGGAGCGCGGTGTGGGCGTACAGGTTGTTGAGGACGACCTGCGCCACCGCGTCGCGCTTCAGCTCGATGACGACGCGCATGCCCTCGCGGCTGGACTCGTCGCGCAGGTCGCTGATGCCCTCCAGCTTCTTGTCGCGCACGAGGTCGGCGATGTGCTCGACGAGCTTCGCCTTGTTCACCTGGTACGGGATCTCGGTGACGACGATCGTCTCGCGCTCGGTGCGCGGGTGCACCTCGAACGAGGCGCGAGCGCGGACGGTGATGGTGCCGCGGCCGGTCTCGTACGCCTTCCGGATCCCGTCGCGGCCGAGGATGATGCCGGCGGTCGGAAAGTCGGGGCCCGGCACGAACCGCATGACCTCCGCCACCGTCGCCTTGGGGTTCCCGACCAGGTGGATGGCCGCGTCGAGCACCTCGCCCATGTTGTGGGGCGGGATGGAGGTGGCCATGCCGACGGCGATGCCGGAGCTGCCGTTGACGAGCAGGTTCGGGAAGCGGGACGGCAGGACGAGCGGCTCCTGCGTCGAGTCGTCGAAGTTCGGCCCCCACTCGACCGTGTCCTTGTCGATGTCGGCGAGGAGGAAGTCGGCGAGCTTCTCGAGGCGGCACTCGGTGTAGCGGTAGGCCGCGGCCGGGTCGCCGTCGACCGAGCCGAAGTTGCCCTGGCCGTCGATGAGCGGGTACCGCAGGTTCCAATCCTGCACGAGCCGCACGAGCGCGTCGTAGACCGAGGCGTCGCCGTGCGGGTGGTACTTCTTCAGGACCTCGCCGACGACGCCGGCGCACTTGGAGTAGCGCTTGTTGTGATGCAGCCCCTCCGTGTGCATCGCGTAGAGGATGCGCCGGTGCACGGGCTTGAGGCCGTCGCGCACGTCGGGCAGGGCACGCCCGATGATGACCGACATCGAGTAGTCGAGATACGACTTGCGCATCTCGTCTTCGATGTTGACCTGCGTGCGGTGCCCGTCGCTGGACGGCGGCGTGGGGGCCGCGGGCGGCGGTGCGGGGGGGAGGGTCTCGTCGGGCATCGTGGGGTCTTCGAGGCGCTCGGCGATCGGGTCGCCCAAGCGCAGCTGAAAAGGTTATTTGTAGCTCTTTATCCGCGGACTTTCAAGGGTTTTGGGCGGATCGGGCGACCGCGGCCGGCGCCGTCCGGTGGCCGAAGGGAAGCCCCTCCAGGGCTTGCTCGAGGAGCCCGCCCAGGGCGTTCGGGTCGCGCGGGTCGGCCCCGCGGCGGACGGTCCTGTGCCAGCGCACGCCGCCGGTCACCGGGTCCTGCAGCTCGACCGACAGCTCGATCTCGTCGCCATCGAACCAGCCGCGCGAGGCGAGCCACGCCTCTGTCGGCGGAAGGCCGGCGAGCGGCGGGGGTGGGCCGACCGGCACCGCGACGTTGAGCCCTACGAAGACGCCGATCGGCGGCGGGGGCGCGTACGGGCGGGGAGCAAGGTAGACCGGCTGCGCGCCCGGGCGGACCGCAGGCGCCGGCGCCACCCCGTGCGGCCCGCCCTTCTGCGCGGGGCGCGAGCCGGAGCGCGAGAACAGCACGGCCGAGACGACGAGCGCGACCACCACCAGCACGATCCCCACCGCCGACCACACCTGCGCGCTCTTGCGCTCGTCGGTGCGGGCGACGGCGCGTGCCCTCACGACGAGCAGCGCCTCAGGATCCTCGGCGTCGAGGCCGCGGCCGTCGAGGGCGGAGGCGAGCGCCGCCCGGCTCTGATCCAGCGACCGCGCCTCCTCGTCCGGATCGATGGCGCGCGTCCCCTCCATCCAGAGCTCGAGCTCCGGCTCGGCGAGGGCGATGCGCTGCGGGGGCGGCGCCAGCACGCCGGAGACCGGCACCTGCTGGCGCGCGGTGGCGCAGGCGAAGGTGAGGCAGGTGAGGAGGGCGACGCGCCGCAAGCCGGGACCGTAGGGGAGGGGCAAACCGCCCCCCCTACGATACCTCCTCACGCGGCGCGGGTCAGCGGCCCGCGACGCCGAGCCGCGCCGTGGCGCGGCGCACGCGCGCCGACTCGAGCGCGTGGTTCTGGTCCTGCTCGGTCATCGAGCGGAGCCGCTCGGTGGCCTCGTCGAAAGCGCGCTCGGCGCGATCGACGTCGATCTCCTCGCGCCGCTCGGCCGAGTCGGCCAGGACCATGACGCGGTCCCGGTCGACCTGAAGGAAGCCGCCGCCGACCGCGAAGTGCTCCTCGCGGCCGCCGCTCACGACGGTGAGCCGGCCCGGCTCCAGCCCAGACATGAAGCTGGCGTGGCCGGGCCGGACGCCGAAGCCGCCCTGGGTTCCGGGCGCGCGGACCTCGTCGCAGGTGAGCTGCGCGACCCGGCGCTCCGGCGTGACGATCTCGAGAGAGAGGGGCATCGATTAACCCTGGGCCAGCTTCTTCGCCTTCTCGACCGCCTCCTCGATGGTGCCGACCATGTAGAAGGCCTGCTCGGGGAGGTCGTCATGCTTGCCGTCCACGATCTCCTTGAAGCCACGGATCGTGTCGGCGAGCTTCACGTACTTGCCGGGGTTGCCGGTGAACTGCTCGGCGACGTGGAACGGCTGCGAGAGGAAGCGCTGGATCTTCCGGGCGCGCGCCACCGTGAGCTTGTCCTTCTCGGAGAGCTCGTCCATGCCGAGGATGGCGATGATGTCCTGGAGGCCCTTGTACGTCTGGAGCGTCTCCTGGACGGTGCGGGCGACCTGGTAGTGCTCCTGCCCGACGACGAGCGGGTCGAGGATGCGGCTCGTGGAGTCGAGCGGGTCGACGGCCGGGTAGATGCCGATCTCGGTGAGCTTGCGGCTGAGCACCGTGGTCGCGTCGAGGTGGGCGAACGCGGTCGCCGGGGCGGGGTCGGTGAGGTCGTCGGCGGGCACGTAGATGGCCTGCACCGACGTGATGGCGCCGTTCTTCGTGGAGGTGATGCGCTCCTGAAGCTCGCCCATCTCGGTGGAGAGCGTCGGCTGGTAACCGACGGCCGACGGGATGCGGCCGAGGAGCGCCGACACCTCGGAGCCCGCCTGCGTGAAGCGGAAGATGTTGTCGACGAAGAGGAGCATGTCGCGCTTCTCCTCGTCGCGGAAGTACTCGGCGATGGCGAGCGCGGACAGCGCAACGCGGGCGCGGGCGCCGGGCGGCTCGTTCATCTGGCCGTAGACGAGCACGCACTGCGACTTCTCGAGGTCGTCGGGCTTGAGGACGCCCGACTCGATCATCTCGTGGTAGAGGTCGTTGCCCTCGCGGGTCCGCTCGCCGACGCCGGCGAACACCGAGAAGCCGCCGCGCTTCTTCGCGACGTTGTTCACGAGCTCCATGAGGAGCACGGTCTTGCCGACGCCGGCGCCGCCGAAGAGGCCGATCTTGCCGCCACGGAGGTACGGGGCGAGGAGGTCGATGACCTTGATGCCGGTCTCGAACGCCTCGATCTTCACGTTCTGATC
>DATLJU010000058.1:0-2475 GCA_035538735.1 Anaeromyxobacteraceae bacterium
CCGGAGCGCAGGCCGACCTGCATCATCGGGGCGACGTCGCGCGCCGCCAGCTTGATCGCCACCTGCTGTGCGCCCCAGATCGCGCACAGCACCGCCATCGTCCCCACGACGAATCCGTCGAGATCCTTGCGCGTCGAGCTCATCCCATCACGTCCCGGCCGTCGGAGGCGACGGCACGAGACCGATGATGCCGCTGTCGAGACGCCTCGATATAGTGCGATTCGGACATTCGCTGCAGAGATGCCGCCATGCCGAAGCACGTCCGCACGCCGTTCGACGAGACGCTGCCGTACCCGGTGTACTTCCGGACGGACAGCCTGAAGCCGGACTCGTCGTACCCGCGCCACCGACACCACTGGGGCGAGTTCGTCTACGCGTTCAGCGGCGTGATGGAGCTGAAGCTGGCGGATCGTCACTACCTCGCGCCTCCGCAGTACGGCATCTGGCTCCCGCCCGAGGTCGAGCACGTCGGGCTGAATCGGCACGAGGCGACGTTCTGCTCGCTGTACCTCTCGCGCGAGCGCTGCCGCCGGCTGCCGCGCGAAGCCTGCGCGGTCGCGGTCGGGCCGCTGCTGAAGGTGCTGCTCGAGCAGCTCCGGGCCCGCGGCATCGACACGCCGCGCGCGCCGGCGGAGGGGCGGCTCGTCGAGGTGCTCGTCGACGAGCTCGCGGTGGCTCCGCGCCAGGGGACCTACCTGCCGACCTCGGAGGACCTGCTGCTCCGCCCCATCCTCGGCGCGCTCGAGGCGCACCCCGAGGACCAGCGGACGCTCGCGGAGTGGGCGGGCGTCGTGCACGCGACCGAGCGGACGCTGGTGCGGCGGTGCCAGCGCGACCTCGGGATGTCGTTCGGCGAGTGGCGCCAGCGGCTCCGGGTGGTGCGCGCGCTCGCGGCGCTCGAGGCGGGACGCTCCGTGGAGTCCATCGCGCTCGATCTCGGCTACGGCAGCTCCTCCGCCTTCATCGCGATGTTCCGGCGGCTGACCGGCACGTCGCCTGACAAGCTCCGGAGGGAGGCGTCGGCGGCCGGCGCCCGGCGGAAGTAGCCTCGCGCATCGCGGGCGCGGACACAGGGCCGTCACTCCCCCAGGTACGCGCGCCGGACCTCGGCGTTCTCGGCCAGCTCCGCCGCCGTTCCGAAGAGGGCGATCGTGCCGGTCTCGAGCACGTAGCCGCGGTGCGCGACGGCGAGGGCCATCGCGGCGTTCTGCTCGACGAGCAGGATGGTCGTGCCCTGCCGGTTGATGTCGACGACGGTGTCGAAGATCTTCTCCACCACCACCGGCGCGAGCCCCATGCTCGGCTCGTCGAGCAGGAGGAGCCGCGGGCGCGCCATGAGCGCGCGGCCGATGGCGAGCATCTGCTGCTCGCCGCCGGAGAGCGTGCCGCCCACCTGCCGGGCGCGCTCCCCGAGCACCGGGAAGAGCCCGAGGACCCGCTCCAGGTCGGCCGCCACGCCGGCGGCGTCCTTCCGACGGTAGGCGCCCATGGCGAGGTTCTCGCGGACGGTGAGCCGGTTGAAGATGCGCCGCCCCTCCGGCACGTGCGCGACCCCCCGCTGCACGACCTCGTGCGCCGGCAGCCCGGAGAGGTCGTCGCCCTCGAGCACGACGCGCCCATGCCGCGGCGCGAGCAGGCCGGAGATGCTCTTCAGCGTGGTGGTCTTGCCCGCGCCGTTGTTGCCGAGGATCGCGACGATCTCGCCGGCGCGCACCTCGAAGGCGACGCCCTTCAGCGCGTGGATCTCGCCGTAGTAGACGTGCAGATCCTCAATCGTCAGCATGGGGTGGCTCTTCCGGGCGGGCGCTGGCCTGGCGCTGCTTGCGCTCCCAGGAGCCGCGCCCGAGGTACGCCTCGATCACCCTCGGGTCGCCCTGCACCTTCTGGGGCTCGCCCTCCGAGATCTTCTCCCCGTGGTCGAGCACGGTGACGCGGTCGGAGACGCCCATCACCACGCGCATGTTGTGCTCGATGAGGAGGATCGTGAGCTTCAGCTCGGCGACGAGGCTGCGCAGGAGCGCCATCAGCGTCGCGGCCTCGCCTTGCGTCATCCCCGCGGTCGGCTCGTCGAGGAGGAGCAGCGTCGGCTCGGAGGCGAGCGCGCGCGCGATCTCCAGCCGGCGCTGGTCACCGTAGGGCAGGTTCCGCGCGATCTCGTTGGCGCTGCCGCGCAGGCCGACGCGGCCGAGGAGATCGAGCGCGCGCCGCCACAGCCGCGACTCCTCGCCCGAGACGCGCGGGCCGCCGAAGAGGACGTCCCTCAGGCCGAGGCGGATGCGCTGGTGCATCCCGACGAGCACGTTCTCGCCCGCGGTCATGTTGCCGAACAGGCGAATGTTCTGGAAGGTGCGGCAGATGCCGAGCGCCGTGATCTGGTCGGGGCGCAGCCCCACGAGCGAGCGGCCGCCGAACGTGACGTCGCCCTCGTCGGGCGCGTAGAGCCCGGTGAGCACGTTGAAGAGCGTGGTCTTGCCG
>DATLJU010000059.1:0-13385 GCA_035538735.1 Anaeromyxobacteraceae bacterium
GGCCATCAAGGCCATCCCGCTGATGCCGGTCGGGAATCCCAGGTAGTTCTCGATCCGTGCCGAAGCGCCCGCCTGACCTCCGAAGGCGCGGGAGTCGAGCACGATGATGGACAGGCCCTCCGACGCGCCGTAGACGGCGGCAGCGAGACCCGCCGGCCCGGCGCCGACGATCGCGACGTCGTACACCTTGGTGGGATCGATGGCACGGACGAGGCCGAGGCAGCGGGCGAGCTCGACCTCGCCCGGATTCCGCAGCACCCGGCCGTTCGGGCAGAGCACGATCGGCAGCTCCGATGGATCGAGGTGAAAGCCCTCGACGAGTGTACGCGCGCTCGCGTCGGCGTCGGGATCGAGCTGGACGTGAGGGTGCCCGTTCCGCTTGAGGAACCCAGCCAGCCGCAGCACGTCGGCATGGCCCGCGCGGCCGACGATCACCGGTCCGCTGACGCCGCTCTCGAGCAGGCCGACGCGCCGCAAGATGAGCGCGCGCAGGATGCGCTCCCCGACCTCGGCCTCGGCCACCAACACGTCGCGCAGCGTCCGAGAAGGAATGACGAAGGAGTCGACCGGCTTCGTCGCGCGCGCGTCGACGAGCGCGGGTTGGCCCGAGAGCTGAGCGAGCTCCCCCATGAACGAGCCTGGGCCGTACGAGACGATCGGCTGGTCGCGCCCCAGCAGGCTGTGCTGGCTGACGGCGACCTCACCGCTCACGATGACGAACATGCCGGGGCTGACCTCGCCGGTCGTCACCAGTCGTTCGCCCGCGCGGTAGGTCCGTCTCTCGCCGAAGCGCCGCAGCCGTTCCATCTCGGCCGCATCGAGCGTCGGGAACATCTGATCGTAACGGGTCTCGAACGTCGAACGTGCGGGGGAAGCCACGGTGCTCCACGTGTAGCGGCGCCGGGGGAGCCGTGGCACCGCTACACGAGGGCGACCCGATCGGGGACGCGCGGGAGCGGCCGAGGCGATGGATTCAGTGACGCGCCAGCGGAACGTGGTGGCGAGGGCGTCAGCACTGTTTCCAGAGCTTCACGCCTCCCAGCAGCCCGGACACGTTGTCCACCCGCTTGACGTGAGGCGGCAGGTCGATGGCCACCCTGGTCGAGTTGCCGCCCCCCAGGTAGAGCGCATCGAAGTTGAAGGTCTTGGCGAGCTGTTCGATGGCCCGCGCGAGCATCCGGTTCCACTTCTTCTGGCCGTGGCGGGCCAGCCCCTTGTTGCCCAGCAAGTCCTCGTACGTCTTCCCCTTGTGGAAAGGATGGTGACCGAGCTCGATGTTGGGGACGTATCCTCCATCGAGGAACAGCGAGAAGCCGAAGCCGGTGCCGAGCGTCACGCAGACCTCGACGCCCTTGCCTCGAATGGCGCCGTACCCCTGCACACCGGCGTCGTTGAGCACCCGGGTCGGCTTGCGGGTCTCCTTCCGGATCACGCCCTCGAGGTCGAACCCGGCCCACGACGGGTCCAGGTTCGGCGCCGTCCTCACCACCCCTTTCACCACGACGCCGGGGAAGCCGACCGAGATCCGATCGTAGGTGCGCGGTTCGGGGAGGATGGTGCGCAGCGCCGCCTCCACCGCCCTGGGCGTGGCGGGGTGAGGCGTCTCGATGCGCAATCGCTCGCTGAGGGGCTTGACGCGCGACGACACCACCATCGCCTTGAGCCCGGTCCCCCCGATGTCGATGCACAGGGTCCTGGGTTCGGTCCGGGTGCCAGCTCGAGCAGCCATGAGGACCTCCTCTCGCCGCAGAGTCATTGCCGTCTTCACGACTCCTCCATCAGGTCGTAGCGCTCGTTCCAGCTCCGGATGACGCGTTGCTCGTGCTCGTGCCCGAGCACGCTCAGCGAGGCCGCGTCGAGCGCGAGGTAGCGGCCTCCGGACGCCAAGAGCCCGAGCCAGCGCGCGGCCAGGATGCGGAGCACGTGCCCGTGCGCGAAGAGCGCCACGTCGCCCCCCACCTCCGCGCAGCGGGCGATGATGCGGTCGCCTCGCGCGCCCACCTCCTCGGCGGACTCGCCGTCGCGCACGGCGGCGGACCAGATGGTCCAGCCTGGAGCCTCCTGCCGGATCTCGCCGGTGGTTCGGCCCTCGTACACGCCGTAGTCCCACTCACGCAGATCGGGCTCTTCGCGGGCGGCGCCGCCGTACCCCGCGAGGCGGCAGGTCTCGCGGGCTCGCTGCAGCGGGCTGGTGAGCACGAGCGCGAACTCACGCCCGGCGAGCCGGCGGCCCAGGAGCACCGCCTGCCGCTCGCCCTGCTCCGTGAGCGGGATGTCGGTCCGGCCCGTGTGCTGTCCGGAGCGGCTCCAGGCCGTCTCGCCGTGGCGGATGAGCCAGAGCTCCCCCATCGTCGCCCTCAGCCCCCGGCCACGAACCAGCCGCCCGGTACCAGGCTGTCGGCCTGCTTCGGCCCCCAGGTGCCCGGTTCGTAGAAGTGGATGGGAGTCCGCGCCTGGACGAGGGGATCGACGATGCGCCAAGCCTCCTCCACGTAATCTTCCCGCGCGAAGCGGAAGGAGTCCCCGGCCAGCGCGTCCCCGAGGAGCTCCTCGTAGGGCTCCCGCTCCGTGCCCGGGACGTGGTTGAGCTCGAGCTCCACCTCCTCGCCCGACAGCGCCTCGCCCGGGGTGCGGACGATCGCGCCCAGCGCGATGACGAAATCCGGGCTGAGCCGGAACCGGAAGTAGTTGGGTGGGAAGGCGAGGCCCTCGACGAGGTTGGGCGCCTGGCGGAGGTGGACCACGACCTCGGTGCGGGTCATCGGGAGGCATTTGCCCGCGCGGATGAAGAAGGGGACCCCCTGCCAGCGCCAGTTGTTCACGTGCAGGTGCAGCGCCACGAACGTCTCCGTGCTCGAGTCGGGCGCCACGCCCGCCTCCTGCCGGTAACCGCGAAACTGGCCGCGCACGACGTCCTGTTTCTCGACGGGCGGCATTCCCTTCAGCACCTTCACCTTCTCGTCGCGCACCAGCTCCGGATTATCCGTGCGCGGGGGCGGCTCCATCGCGACGTTCGAGACGATCTGGAGCAAGTGGTTCTGGACCACGTCGCGGGTGGCCCCGGCGCGATCGTAGAACGCGCCGCGCCCCTGGACGCCGAAGTCCTCCGCCATCGTGATCTGGACGCTCTCGATGTAATGGCGGTTCCAGATCGGCTCGAGGAAGGCATTGGCGAACCTGAAGAAGATCAGGTTCTGGACGGTGCCCTTCCCCAGGTAATGGTCGATGCGGAACACGTCCTTTTCCGCGAACCACTGGTGCAGCACATGGTTGAGCGCGCGCGCGCTGGGAAGGTCGTTCCCGAAGGGCTTCTCGATGACGAGCCGCGCGCCCTCGGAACAGCCAGCTCGGGCCAGCTGCTGGACGACCACCTCGAACAGCCCCTGTGGGATCGCCAGGTAGTGCGCGGCCCGGTGGGCGCCGCCCAGCGCCTGCTTGATCGCGTCGAAGGTGGCGGGATCCGCGTAGTCCCCGTCGACGTAGCGCAAGAGCTCCAGCATGCGGCCGAAGGCCGCCGGGTCGACGCCGCCGTGCTTCTCCAGGCTCTCCTTCGCCCGCGCCTGCAGCTGCTCGAGGCTCCAGCCCTGCTTGGCCACCCCGATGATGGGCACGTCGAGGACGCCGCGCCGGACGAGCGCCTGCAGCGAAGGAAAGATCTTCTTGTAGGCGAGGTCGCCCGTCGCCCCGTAGAAGACGAGCGCGTCCGCTCGGCTCGCGCTCACGATTTCTTCTCCTCGTGCCCGCCGAACGCGTGGCGCATGGCGGAGAGCACCTTGTCGGCGAAATCAGCCTCGCCGCGCGACGAGAAGCGCTGGTAGAGAGCCGTGGTGAGCACGGGCGATGGCACGCCCTCGTCGATGGAGGCGTGGATGGTCCAGCGCCCCTCGCCGGAGTCCGAGACCCGCCCCGCGAAGCGCTTCAGCTCCGGGTCCTCGAGGAGCGCGCCCGCCGTGAGGTCGAGCAGCCACGACCCGACCACGCTCCCCCGCCGCCACAGCTCCGCCACGTCGGTCAGGTTGAACTCGTACTGGTAGTGCTCCGGGTCGCGGAGCGGCGTGGTCTCGGCGTCCTCCGCGTGGCGCCGCTTCCCCACCGAGGCGCCGCGCAGGATGTTGAGCCCCTCGGCGTACGCGGCCATCAGCCCGTACTCGATGCCGTTGTGGACCATCTTCACGAAGTGGCCCGCGCCGCTCGGCCCGCAGTGCAGATAACCCTGCTCGGCGGTCCCGCGCCCTGGCTGGCGCCCCGGAGTGGCTGGCGCCGAGGCCATGCCGGGGGCGAGCGACGCGAAGATGGGATCGAGGTGCTTCACCGCCGCGTCATCGCCGCCGATCATCTGGCAGTAACCGCGCTCCACGCCCCACACACCGCCGCTGGTCCCCACGTCGACGTAGTGGATGCCCTTCGGCGCGAGCTCCCGCGCGCGGCGGAGGTCGTCGACGTAGTACGAGTTGCCGCCGTCGACGAGGATGTCGCCCTGCTCGAGGTGGGGCAGCAGCGCGGCGATCGTCGCGTCGACCGCCGCCGCCGGGACCATGATCCAGACCGCTCGAGGGCTCTTCAGCTTGCGCGTGAGGTCCTGCAGCGACGTCGAGCCGATCGCCTTCTCGCGCGAAAGGGCCTCCACCACCTGGGGCGACATGTCGAACACGACGCATTCGTGCCCCGCCCTGACGAGCCGGCGCACCATGTTGGCGCCCATCCTGCCGAGACCGACCATCCCGAGCTGCATTGGACTCGCTCCTTCCACGATGTGGCGGCCCGCGCCGGCGAGCCGCTCACGAGGTCACCCGCGGCCGTTCACTTGGCCCCGGGCCAGCGCCAGCCGACGATCTCCGGCGGATCGATGCCGTGTTCGTGAGCATGGAGGAGGCACTGGATCTGGCGGTTGCGCAGGCGTTCCTTGGCGTGGGCCCCGGCGCTGTGCAGCCGCGGCACGCGGTCGATAACGTCCATCGCCAGGCTGAACCGGTCCACCTGGTTCTCGATCGCCAGCTCGAGGGGCGTGTTGATGCTGCCCTTCTCCTTGTAGCCGCGCACGTGGAGGTTCGCGTGGTTCCGGCGGCGGTAGGTGAGGCGGTGCACCAGCCAAGGGTACCCGTGGAAGTTGAAGATGACGGGAGCGCTCGCGGTGAAGAGCGAGTCGAAGTCTCGGTCGGAGAGGCCGTGCGGGTGCTCGGTCTCCGGCTGGAGCTTGAACAGGTCCACCACGTTCACGAACCGCAGCTTGAGATCCGGAAACGCCTCGCGGAGCAACGCGGTGGCGGCCAGCGCCTCGAGCGTGGCGATGTCTCCGGCGCACGCCATGACCACGTCCGGCTCCTGCCCCTCGTCGCTGCTGGCGAAGTCCCAGATGCCGAGCCCCTTGGTGCAGTGGGCTATCGCGGCATCGATGGGCAGGTACTGTAGGTGGTCCTGCTTGTCGGCCACGATCACGTTGACGTAGTTCTCGCTGCCCAGGCAGTGGTCCGCCACGGACAGCAGGCAGTTCGCGTCGGGCGGCAGGTAAACCCGCGTCACGCTCGAGCTCTTGTTCAGCACGACGTCCAGGAAGCCAGGGTCCTGGTGGCTGAAGCCGTTGTGGTCCTGGCGCCACACCGTCGAGGTGACGAGGAGGTTCAAGGACGCGATCTCCTCCCGCCACGAGATGTGATTGCAGATGTCGAGCCACTTCGCGTGCTGGTTGAACATCGAGTCGATGATGTGGACGAACGCCTCGTATGACGAGAAGAACCCGTGCCTGCCCGTGAGGAGGTAGCCCTCGAGCATGCCTTCCAGCGTGGTCTCGGACAGCATCTCCAGCACGCGCCCGTCCGGGGCGAGCTGGCCGCCGTCCGAATCCTCGGGCAACGTCTCGGCGAGCCAGAGCTTGCGCGACGCCTCGTAAACGGCGTCGAGCCTGTTGGAGGTCGTCTCGTCGGGGCCGAAGAGGCGGAAGTTCTCCGGGTTCGCCCGCATCACGTCGCGCAGCAGCGCTCCGAGCGGGCGGGTGTTCTCGGCGTGGACCGCCCCGGGCCGCTCCACCGCGACCGCGTAGGCGCGGAAATCGGGCAGCCGGAGCCCCCGCTTCAGCAGCCCGCCGTTCGCGTGCGGGCTCGCGCCCATGCGGCGCGGCCCCCTCGGCGCGGCCGCCCGGATCTCCACGCGCGGCGCGCCGGCGGCGTCGAACAGCTCCTCGGGCCGGTAGCTCCGCATCCACCGCTCCAGCAGGGCCAGGCGCTTCGGGTCGCCCTTCACGCCGGGGATGGGGACCTGGTGCGCGCGCCACGAGCCCTCGAGCTTGTGGCCGTCCAACTCCGCAGGCGCGGTCCAGCCCTTCGGAGCGCGCAGGACGATCATGGGCCAGGCTACGCGTGCGGCCACCCCGGTGCGCCGCGCCTCCGCCTGCGCGCCGCGGATGGCCTCGACGCAGGCGTCGAGCGTCGCCGCCATCGCCTGGTGCATCGACTCGGGATCGGAGCCCTCGACGAGGTACGGGGTCCAGCCGTAGCCGCGCAGGAGCTGCACCAGCTCTTGAGTGGGGATGCGCGCGAGCAGCGTGGGATTGTTGATCTTGTAGCCGTTGAGGGAGAGCACCGGCAGGACCGCGCCGTCGCGGATCGGGTTCAGGAACTTCCCCACGTGCCAGGACGTGGCGAGCGGCCCGGTCTCGGCCTCGCCGTCGCCCACCACCGCGGCCACGATCAGGTCCGGGTTGTCGAACGCCGCGCCGCACGAGTGCGCCAGCACGTACCCGAGCTCACCGCCCTCGTGGATCGAGCCAGGGGTCTCGGGGGTGCAGTGGCTGCCGATGCCTCCCGGAAACGAGAACTGCTTGAAGAAGCGGCGGAGCCCCTCCTCGTCGAGGCTCTTGTCCGGGTAGACCTCGGAGTAGGTGCCGTCGAGGTACAGGGGCCCGAGCACGCCGGGCGCGCCGTGGCCCGGACCCGCCATGAACAGCACGTCGAGGTTGCGGGCGCGGATGATCCGGTTGAGGTGCGTGTAGATGAACGAGAGCGCAGGGCTCGCGCCCCAGTGTCCCAGCTGCCGGTCCTTCACGTGCTCGGGGCGCAGCGGCTCGCGCAGGAGCGGATTGTCGCGCAGATAGATCATGCCGAGCGCGAGGTAGTTGCACGCGCGCCAGAACGCGTCGAGGGCGCGGACCTCCTCGGGCGCCAGTGGCGCGCCCGCCGCGGTGGCGCGTGCCCGGCCGTAGGCGGAAGGCGACGCGGCGCGTTCCAGGCTCGACGCTGAAGAGGCCATGGGCGGTTCCTCCTGCGTGGCGCGGCGCCGCGTAGCGAGCACGCTGCGCGCCTGCCGGACCATCATCAACTCCTCGTCCGTGTGGACGACCCACGCCGCCACCCGGCTCCCGGGCGTGCTGATGCGCGGGCCGCCCGCGGCGTTCGCGCGAGGGTCCAGCTCGACGCCGAGCCAGGCCGCGTCGCGACACACCCGCTCGCGAATGGCGATCGCGTTCTCGCCGATCCCGCCCGTGAAGACGATCGCGTCGAGCCCCTGGAGCTCGGCGGCGATCGCCCCCAGCTCCCGGACGATCCGGTACACGAAGAGGTCGATCGCCAGCCGAGCCTTGGGATCGCTCGACGCGAGCAGGGCGCGCATGTCGCTCGTCGTGCCCGAGACGCCGAGCAGACCTGAGCGGTCGTAGAGCAGGCGCTCGACGTCCTGGGCCTCCAGCCCGCGCGCGTCGATCAGCCAGAGGACGGCGGCAGGGTCGAGCGCGCCGCACCGCGTCCCCATGCACAGGCCGTCCAGGGCGCTGAACGACATGGTCGTCGCGACGCTGCGGCCGCCGCGCAACGCGCACATGCTCGCTCCGTTGCCCAGGTGCATCACGGCGGCGCGCCCTCGCGCGGCGGCCGGATCGAGCTCGCCCAGCGCCGCCGCGACGAACTCGTACGAGAGCCCGTGGAACCCGTACCGCCGCAGACCCGCCGCGTGGAGCTCCTCGGGCACCGCGAAGCGCTCGGCGACCGCTGGCTGGGAGCGGTGGAAGGCGGTGTCGAAGCAGGCCACCTGCGGCAGCTCGGGCGCGAGCTCGCGCAGCAGCCGGATGGGGCCGAGGTTGTGCGGCTGGTGCAAGGGCGCCAGCGGGACGAAGGTCTGGAGGCGCGCCAGCACCGCGTCGTCCACCAGCACCGGCGCGTCGAAGACGGCTCCGCCGTGGACCACCCGGTGCGCCACCCCCGCCAGCGTCTCCCGGCCGAGCGCGTCCCGCACGAACGCGAGGAGCGTCCTCAACGCGCCGGCGTGGCCCAGGTAGGCGCGGCCCGGCCATCGGCGCTCGTCGAGGACGGAGCCATCGGCTCGCCACGCGACGAAGCGCGGCTCGCCTTCGCCCGTCACGCGCTCGAACTGGCCTCGCACCTCGTGGCGGAGCTCGCCGTCGCTGTCCGCGATCAGCGCGAACTTCAGCGAGGAGGACCCCGCGTTGACCGCCAGGAAGAGCTCGGACATGGCCCGACCGCCAGTGCGCGCGATTATCCCGGGCGCATCGAGGGGGCAAGCGCGCCGGGAGCACAGACCCAAGGGGAAACCGAGCACTGTCCCACGAACTCACAGCGTGCCAGCCCGCTCGGCCGGAGGGCTGGCGCCTGGGATGGGTGGGAGGGTGCTGGGTTCTTCGCGATTACTTGGGCGGAGGCGGCACGAGGCAGGTGACGCAGCCGGAATCTGCTGTACACACCTCCAGATCGCCGGCACCCTTCAGGTGGAACTCGACGACCCCGGCCATCTTGTCCGTGTCGGGGAACTTGGTGCCGGGAGCCTGGGTGTACTTGATGAGGGTTCCATTGACGAAGGTGTTCCCTGGTCCATTCCCGCCGGGAAACGTCATGCCAGTGCCCAGGTCGATGAGTGTGACGTCGGCTGTCCCGGTGCCGCAGACCTGCGGTTCGTTGGGCGGCGGCAGGCTGCCAACGAGGAAGAAGCCATCGGGGTTCTGACCAGCCTTGGGGGCATTCGTGGGTGGGAACGGCGTGCATGTCGGAAGCGACCCCGCCTGTGGGATGTTCTTACCGGCAGGGTTCACACACTGGACGCAGCACGGTGGGTGCGCTCTCGCCAGTGCCGGTACGGCCGCGAGTGCAGCCATCGCGATGAGTGCCGCGCACCGCGGCCAGAGAAAAGCCAACGCTGAAGCAGGTCGAATCGGCCGTTGCAGGGTCGAAGTCATTCCCGTACCCCCTGAATTGCTCGTTTCTGGCAGGTCGCAGCCTGCCAAGACGAACGCTAGGGCCTGGGATCCGCTACGGCCAGAAGGGGGCGTGCGTCGAGCACGCCTTCGCCCCCGCGACTGAGAGTGTGAGCTCCTGGCGTCTCCTCATCCTTGGGGCGCGCGCCGGACGGCAGCACCCGCGCGCGCGCCAGCGAGGACGAGGTCGACGAGCTGCTCGGCGAAGGCGAGGTCCGGCTCCTGCGCGAAGATGAAGAGGTGAAACTGAAGCGTCCCAAAGATCGGCTCGATGACGAGGACCGGATCGGTGACGGGCGGCAGCTCGCCGCGGGCGATGGCACGCTCGACGGCCGACATGATCGGCCGATGCCACCTCTCCTGCACGAGGCGGGCGAGGGCGAGCAGCCCGGGGTCGGCGAGCTCCGCCATGTTCGCCCGCAACAACCCCATGGCGCGCTCGCGCTCACGGCGGTTCTCGATGAGCCTCAGCCGGATGAACTCGACGAGGTCTCCCCGGAGGCTGCCCGTGTCGTGAGCTACGGGCTGCGCCTCCGCCAGGCGCAGGAGAGCGGCACGGACGAGCTCGTCCTTCGATGACCAGCGCCGGTAGATGGTGGTCCTGGAGACGCCGGCGAGCTCCGCGACCGCGTCGAAAGACAGCGCCGCGAAGCCGGTGCGGGCGAGGACGTCGACCGTCGCCTCGAGCACGTCGTTGACGACGCGCGCGCTTCGGCCGCCCGTGCGGCGGCGAGGTGCGTGGCCCTCCAGACGACCTCGTTCCATGCGCGTAATGGTACGCAAGTGTAACGTTAGTAGTCAAGGTCGTGGCGGAGCTGAAAGCGTCGCTGCGGCGCACGATTACGCGGTGTCGTCATCCAGCAGGGACGCTCAGGCGGGCTATAACGATACACTGTTGTTGCGTTTAGTTTTCGACCCGTGCTACGGGCTAAGGCGACACAAACGTCGCGTTTAGGGGCGGATCGCCTGCCCCGCCCGAGGCTCTCGATGACGAAGACACGCCGCACCACGTTCCTCCTCTCCGCTGCGCTCGCCGCCGGCGCCCTCGGCTGCTCGCGAGCGAGCGCCGGTCCGGCGGCGCTCCCCGCGCGCGACGCGGCGCAGCCCACGGTCGCCGTGCGCGTCACCAAGCCGCTCGCGCGGCTCGACGGCGAGACGTCGCGCGCGACGGGCGAGCTACGCTCGAAGCTGCAGGCGACCCTCTCCGCGAAGGTCTCGGGGACGATCCTGAAGGTTCACGTCCAGTCCGGCGACCGCGTACGGAAGGGCGACCCGCTCGTCGAGCTCGATCCCGCCACGCTGGTCATCCAGCTCGACGAGGCCCGAGCCGCGCGAAAGATGGCGGTGGCGGCTCGGGCCAACGCACGCGCCGAGCAGGGGCGCACCCAGCAGCTGTTCGACGCAGGGAGCGCGCCGCCCGCGGTCATGGACAAGGTCAGGGCGGCCGCAGATCAGGCTGACGCCAGCGTCGAGCAGGCGGACGCGCAGGTGCGACTCCTCGAGCAGAACCTCCGCGACCACGTCGTGCGCGCACCGTTCGACGGGATCGTCACCAGTCGCATGAAGAACGTGGGCGACTACCTCGCGATGATGCCGCCCACCCCGGTCGCGACGCTGGTGTCGGTCGACGCGGTCGAGGCGAAGCTCGCGGTCCCCGAGGGCCTCGTGGACCCGCTCCGGCCCGGCGCCACGCTGCGCGGGCGGACCATCCCCGGCGGCGTCGCGTTCACCGCGCGCGTGACGAGCGTCGGCGCGGTCGTGGACCCCGCCACGCGCGCGGTCGAGGTCCTGGCGGACGTGCGCGCGCCCACGGGTGCGCGCGGGGCGGTTCGCCCAGGCGGCCTGGCGGAGGTCGACCTCGGCGGAAGCGGCGCCGGCCAGGGGCCCTTCGTCCCGGCGCAGGCGGTGGCGCGGGAGGGCGAGCAGCGGTTCGTGTGGGTGGTGGACGCTGGGGCCGCGCACCGTCGCGACGTGCAGGTCGAGCCGGTGACGCCGCAGTGGACGCGCGTGCGTGGCGGGCTGGGCCCGGACGAGGCGGTCGTCGTCGAGGGCGTCGGGGGCCTCGCCGAGGGCACCCGGGTCGCCGTGGCGAAGTAGGAGGCCGACGTGGACGCCATCAAGACCTTCATCACGAAGCCCGTGTTCACCGCGATGCTCGTCCTCGCGGTGGTCGTGTTCGGCCTCAACGCCTATCCGAAGATGGGCATCGACCAGTTCCCCGACGTGGACTTCCCCGTCGTCACCGTCACGACGGTGCTCCCGGGCGCGGATCCCGAGTCGATGGAGCGCGACGTCACCGACCAGCTCGAGGAGCCGCTCAACTCGCTCGGTGGCCTCGAGTCGATCCGCTCTGTCAGCGTCGAGTCGGTATCCCAGGTGATCCTGCAGTTCTCGCTGGAGAAGAACGTGGACGTCGCGGCGCAGGACGTCCGCGATCGCGTTCAGGCGACCCTGTCGAAGCTCCCCAAGGACGCCGACCCCCCCGTCGTCGAGAAGTTCGACGTCGGCGCCGCGCCCATCCTCACGCTCGCGCTCTCCGGGTCCATCGCCCCGGACGAGCTCACGCGCCTCGCCGATGACGTCGTGAAGCCGGCGCTGCAGCGCCAGAACGGCGTCGGCTCGGTCGACGTGATCGGCGGCCGCAAGCGCGAGATCCGCATCGTCGTGGACCCGGCGCGCCTCCGCTCGTACGGCGTCGCCGCGAGCGACGTCGTCCAGGCCATCAAGGCGCAGAGCCTGGACGTGCCGGGCGGCCGCGCCGAGGACCCCGGCGCCGAGCGGGTGGTGAAGGTCACCGGCGAGGCCCGCACCGTCGATCAGATCCGTGAGCTCATCGTGGCGACCCCGGGCGGCGCGCCGATCCGGGTGCGGGACGTCGCCGACGTCGTCGACGGGCCGGCGGAAGCGCGTTCAGTGGCGGCGCACGACGGACGTCCGGCCGTCGCTCTCGTCGTGAAGAAGCAGTCGGGCGCGAACACCGTCCAGGTGGCGGACCACGTCACCGCGGCGTTGGCCGACGTCCAGAAGCTGCTGCCGCAGGGAGCCGAGCTGAAGCTCGTCCGCGACAACGCGCGCTTCATCCGTCGGTCGATCGAGGGTGTCCAGGAGGACCTCGTCCTCGGCGGCCTCCTGGCGGTGGCGATCGTGCTGGTCTTCCTGCGCAGCTGGCGCTCGACGGCGGTGTCCGCGCTCGCGCTCCCGACGTCGATCGTCGGGACCTTCGCCGCGATGCACGCGCTCGGCTACACCTTCAACATCATCACGATGCTCGCGCTCACGCTGTCGATCGGCCTCCTGATCGACGACGCGATCGTCGTCATCGAGAACATCAGCCGCCACGCCGAGCACGGCCAGGCGCCCGCGCAGGCCGCTCACGCCGGGACGAAGGAGATCGCGCTCGCGGTGCTCGCGGTCACCCTGTCCATCCTCGCCGTGTTCGTGCCCGTGGCGTTCATGGAAGGCCTCGTCGGCCGGTTCTTCTCAGCGTTCGGCGTCACGGTCGCCGTGGCGGTCGCCATCTCGTACTTCGTCTCGATGACGCTCACGCCGATGGCGTCGGCGTTCGTGCTCCGTTCCCACGGCGAGCCGGGGCGCGTCTCCCGCGCGATCGAACGCGCGCTCTCGGCCATCGAGCGCGCCTACCGGCGCGTGCTCGCCTGGGCGCTCGACCATCGCCTCGCCACGATCGCGATCGCGGGCGCCACGCTCGTCGCGACGGTCGCGCTGGGGCGCTTCCTGCAGTTCACCTTCATCCCCGCACAGGACATGAGCGAGGTGAAGGTCACGCTGGAGCTGCCCGTGGGGACGCCCCTCGAGCGGACCGCGCGAGAGCTCGAGGCCATGCGGCAGCAGCTCGCCGGGCTGCCTGGCGTCACGAGCGTGTTCGCGACCGCCGGGGGCGGCGTGCAGGAGGAGGTGAACAAGGGAGAGCTCGACGTGTCGATGGTGCCGATCCACGAGCGCGCCTACGGACAGGAGGATCTCAAGGCGTGGCTGCGCGCCAACCTGCGCCGCCCCGCGGACGCGCAGGTCGCCGTCCAGGACATCGCGGCCATCGCTGGCGGCGGCAGCCGGCCGCAGCCGGTCCAGCTCAACGTCCGCGGGCACGACTGGGACGAGGTCATCGCGTCGGCGGAGAAGATCCGGACGCACATGAGGGGGAGCGCGCTCTTCTCCGACGTGGACTCGACCT
>DATLJU010000060.1:0-25612 GCA_035538735.1 Anaeromyxobacteraceae bacterium
CCAGGCGCTCCAGCGGGATGGGCCGAAAGGGCTTCTCCATGGCACCGCACCTCGGGATCAGTCAGCAGCGAGACGAGACGTTTCAGAGCTCGCTGGCGAAGACGCTGGGGAAGCGCGCGAGGAAGGCGGCGCAGTGCTGCAGCTCGCGCGCGTCGAGGCACTCGCCGACCTTGTGGGTATTCTGCTCGATGCCGGCCCCGAAGCCGAACATGGCCGGGTGCTTGTAGGCGCCGGCCTGCACCCAGCCCTTGTTGGCCGCGCCGGGGATGCTCGCCTCCCGGGGCACCGGGAAGCCGACGCCGTCGGTGGAGAAGACCCAGCGGGCCACGCGCGGCTCCTTGGGGATGGAGCCACCGGTGCCGCTCTTGCCGTCCACGTGCGGGCTGATCACCCCGCGGTAGGCCATCACCGCCGCCTTGATGGCCGGGTGGTTCTCCGGCGTGACCCAGCCCAGGTACACCTGCGGGTTGTCGAGGACGTACCCCTTCCAGCTCGGGTCGGTGTAGGTCGGGATGCTCACCTCCACCCGGAGGCCGGCCTTGCGCGCCGCGGCCACCCCGTCGAGCCGCTCGACGTCGGCCACCGCCTGCTCGGGGGTCTCGCCGATGGTGAGGCGGCGGTCGAAGCGGAAGGTGAAGCGCTCCGGGACGGCGCAGTCGCTGGGGGTGTCGAGCTTGGCCCAGGAGGCGGTCCGGGTGCCGTGGCCCAGGAACGGGTCGTCGAGGAAGCCGTCGCGCTGCTCGTAGCGCCGCGCCGCCTCCTGGACGATGGCGCCGCCGTACTCGAGCGGGTTCAGCCCCTCCCACGGCATCGAGCCGTGGCAGGACTTCCCGGTCACCGTCACCTCGATCTGCATGCGGCCGCGCTGCCCGCGGTAGATGCCGAGGGCGCCGTTCTTCGAGCAGCCGGTGCCGTCGGTGAGGATCACCACGTCGGGGACGATCTCGGGCCGGGCGGTGGGGAAGACCTTGCGCACCAGGTACATGGGCCCGGCGCCGTCGTTGTCCTCCTCGCAGACGGTGCCGTACGAGCGCACGATGGCGCCGCGCAGCGCGCCCTCCGGCGCCAGCTCCAGCAGGATCTTGGTGGCGATGGCGGCGGCGACGACGCCGCCGAGCTGGTCGGCCGAGCCGCGCCCGAAGACGAGATGCTTCCACTCGGACTCGGGCGGCACGTAGCCCAGCTCCTTCCGGAGGAACTCCTTGTTCACCCGGGCCGGGTCGAAGACGCCGTCGAACGGATCGAGGCCCGCCTTCTCGCGCCACTGCTCGCGCAGCGGGCGCACCGTGTCGGTGTGGCCGTCGATGTAGATGACCTTCTTGCGCTCCGGGGCCACCCCGTCGCCCGGGTCCTCGACCGACCACACCAGGTTCCCGAACTCGTCGAAGAAGACGTCCTCGGGCCGGCGCACCGCCCCGATCTCGACGATCTTGCGGCGCAGGTACTCGATGCGCGGCTGCTCGTGGTTGGAGGTGCCGCACTTCGGATCCCCGCCCTGCTCGACCGGGCGCTCCACGTGGTCGGCCGGGATGCGGATGGCCTCCTTGAGCAGCTCCACGGCCAGGGGCAGGTACTTGGCGGCCAGCTCCGCCACGCGCGCGTCGAGTTGCGACATGTTCCGGCTCTCCTCGGCTTCGGGCGTGGGAGGTCGAGGCGCGGCCATCGCGCCAGCTCGGCTTCACCCACGTTCGGAGGTCGGCACGCTAACAAGGACAAAAAAATTGCACAAGGGACCGGAGACGGCGCGGGGGCATCGCCACCTGACTTCACAATATGCTGAGTCTACATATGAAATGTCCGATCAGGTCACGGACAAGGCATGGTCAAAATTTTTCATGCTATGGTAGTATCGATTTTGGCCGTCATGACCAAGGCCCCTGTCCCGAATGTCCAGGCGCGCCTCGCCAGCACCTACGGCGAGCTGCCCCCAGCCCAGCGCACCATCGCCGACGCGATCATGGGCGACCCGCTCCTGGGGGCGCTGTGGGGCATCGAGGTGATGGCCGAGCGCGCCGGGGTGAGCGTGGGCTCGGTGATGCGCTTCGCGAAGCGGCTCGGCTACCGGGGCTTCAGTGATCTTCGCGACGCCCTGCGCGAGGCCTGCGTGGCCCGCTCTGGCGAGCCCGCGCTGCAGCGACTCGAGTCGCCGACCGACGTGCTCGGCGCCCTCGGCGAGGTGCTGCGCCGCGATCGCGAGGGGCTCGACCGGCTGCTCCAGGCGGTCGACCACGCCGCGCTGGAAGCGGCCTCGCAGCTCCTGTTGGGCGCCGAGCACCGGCTGATCCTGGGGCGCGGCGTGGGCCACGTCATGGGCCTGGTCTTCGCCTTTCACCTCACGCAGGCCGGCATCCCGTGCATCGCCGCGCTCCCCTCCGACTTCTCCAACCAGGTGGCCAACCTGGGCCCCCGGGATCTGCTGGTGGCGGTGAGCTTCGCCCCCTTCAGCCGCGAGACCGTCGACGCCGCTGCCTTCGCCAAGCAGAACGGGATCAGGGTGCTCGCCTTCTCGGACCGCCGCGACTCGCCGCTGGCCCCCCACGCCGACATCCTGGTGCCGGTCCCGAGCGAGAACCTGCTCTTCAGCTTCAGCCTCACCTCCTTCGCTGCCCTCTCGCACGCGTTCGGCATCGTGCTGGCGGCGCGCGACCAGGCCGGCACCATGAAGCGGCTGCAGGCGGCCGACGCGGTGGCGCAGCCCCTCTTCGTCGACCGCTGGCTACCCATCCAGCCGGGCGCGGTGCGGCGGACGCACGGCGGCGGCTAGAGCCGCCCGCCCACCGCCCCGCTAGGTTTCTTCGTCCACTGAGCTCTCGCCCCGAGAGGTGCCTCCCATGACCCAGACCCCGCGGATCGACGGCGCCCGCCTGACGGAGCGCCTCATGAAGCTCGGCGCGCTCGGCGCCCTGCCGGGCGGCGGCGTGTGCCGGCTGGCGCTCACCGACGCCGACAAGGCCGGCCGGGACCAGGTGGTGGCCTGGATGCGCGAGCTCGGGCTCGAGGTGTCGATCGACCGCATCGGCAACGGCATCGGTCTGCGCAAGGGGCGGGAGGGCGGGCCGCCCGTGATGATCGGGAGCCACATCGACACGGTCCGCACCGGCGGCCTCTACGACGGCAACCTCGGCGTCATGGCCGGCCTGGAGGTGGTGGCGGCGCTCGACGACGCCCAGGTCACGACGCGCCGCCCGCTGGCGGTCGCCTTCTTCACCAACGAGGAGGGGTCGCGCTTCCAGCCCGACATGATGGGGAGCCTCGTCTATACGGGCGCGCTGCCACTGGAGCGCGCTCTCCCGTCCAAGGCCATCGACGGGCCGACGGTGGGCGACGAGCTCTCCCGCATCGGCTACGCCGGCGAGGCGCCCGTGGCGCGCCCGCGCGCCCACGCCTACGTCGAGCTGCACGTGGAGCAGGGGCCCGTGCTCGACGCCGAGGGAGTGAAGATCGGCGCGGTGGAGAGCGTGCAGGGCATCTCCTGGACCGAGCTCACCCTCACCGGCCAGTCGAACCACGCCGGCACCACCCCCATGGCGCTCCGTCACGATGCCGGCTACGTGGCGGCCGAGATCGCGGTCTTCGCCCGGAGGCTGGCGAAGGAGCTGGGCGGCCACCAGGTGGCCACGGTGGGCATGCTGAACGTGGCCCCGAACCTGGTGAACGTGGTCCCGAACCGCGTGGTCATGACGGTCGATCTGCGCAACACCGACGAGGCCCGGCTCCAGGAGGCGGAGCGGCGCGTCCTCACCTTCGCCGAGGAGACGGCCCGGGCCGAGGGGGTGGGCTTGGCCCGGCGGTCGCTCGCCCGCTTCGAGCCCGTCGCCTTCGACGCCGCGCTCGTCGCGAGGGTCGAGGCCATCGCCCGCGAGCTCGGCCTCTCCGTGAAGCGGCTCCCCAGCGGCGCCGGCCACGACGCGCAGATTCTCGCCGCGGTCTGCCCGGCCTGCATGATCTTCGTCCCGAGCAGGAAGGGCGTGAGCCACAACGTCGAGGAGTACACGGCCCCCGAGGACCTGGCCGCCGGAGCCTCGGTGCTGCTCCGGCTGGTCGGCGAGCTCGCCTCCTGATGCGCCAGCTCATCCGCGACGCGCTGGTCGTCAACGGAAACGGCCATACCCCACCCTTCCCCGGCGACGCGCTCCTCGACGGGGATCGCATCGTCCACCTCGGGTCGGTGCCACCCTCCGAGGCGGCCACCGCCGACCGCGTCATCGACGCGCGCGGGCGCGCGCTCGCGCCCGGCTTCGTCGACACCCACAACCACGGCGCGCTCGGGGGGACCACCCTGGGAGAGAGCGGGCTCCCCCGCGCCTGCGAGCTCTCGCTGCGCGGCGGGGTGACGAAGCGCCTCTGTGGCGTGGACGGGCTCTCCCCGGCCCCGGTGGCCGGGCCGCAGCGGGCGCAGTGGGCGCTGCAGCTGAAGCCGCTCGACGGCGCCATCGATGGGCCGTTCACCTGGAGCACCGTCGCCGAGTTCCTGGCCTGGCACCGCGGCCGCTCCGTCACCGACATGGGGCTCTACCTCGGCCACTCGGCGGTGCGCCGCGTGGTCATGGGGAACGCGCCCCGCGTCGCGACGGGCTCGGAGCTCAGGGCCATGGCCGAGGTGGTGCGGCGCGAGGCGCCCGCGGTGCTGGGGCTCTCCACTGGGCTCGTCTACAACCCAGCGGTCTACAGCGACGCGCGAGAGATCACCGCGCTCGTGCGCGCCTTCAACGCCGTCAAGCCGGGTGCGCTCTTCCCGCACCTGCGCTCGGAGAGCGACAGCATCGTGCCCAGCCTGCGCGAGGCGGTCGGCGCCGCGGTGGAGGGCGGCGGGGGCTACTGCAACGAGCACTCGAAGATCGCCGGCCAGCGCAACTACGACCGGATCGGCGAGGTGGAGGCCGCCCTCTCCGACGCCGCGGCGCAGGTGCCGACCATGGAGAACATGTACCCGTACACGGCGGGGTCCACCACCGGCGACGCCATCTTTCCCCCCGCGTTCCGCTCGGGGGCGCGCCACGACTTCCTGGCCCGGCTCCGGGATCCACCATCGCGGCGCGCCATGGCCCGGATGATGCGCCACGACAGGACGAGCTGGGACAACTACGTCGACTTCTGCGGCGGGCTCGCCGGCATCCAGATCGCGGGCGTGAAGCCTGGCTTCGGCGACGCGTTCCTGGGGCGGAGCCTCAGCGACGTGGCCGCCGCCGCCGGCGCGGGCGACCCGGCGAGCGACGCCGCCTTCGACGCGGTCTTCGACTTCTACTTCGCCAACCACGGCGAGATCGCCATCATCACCCACTACGGAGACGACGCCACGGTGGAGCGCCTCTTCCGCCGCCCCACCATGGCCATCTGCAGCGACGGCCTGATGCCGGGGCCGGGGCAGAAGCCGCACCCCCGCGCGCTGGGCGCGTTCCCCAAGGCGCTGCGGATGGCGCGCGAGCTGGCCATCCCCCTGCAGCAGATGGTCTTTCGCATGGCGACGCTGCCCTGCCGCTTCCTGCGGCTCCCCGATCCGACGCTCCTCCCTGGCGCCGACGCGTCCCTCGTCCTCTTCGACCCCGAGCGTGTCCGCGAGCGCAACGACTACCTCGACCCCCTCGCGCCGAACGAGGGCATCGACATGGTCTGGGTCCACGGCGAGCTCGTGCTCGACCACGGCCGGCTCCAGGCGCCGCGGCCGTTCCCGGGACGAGTCCTCACGAGCCCGCCGCACCCGAGCTCCGGTTCCGTTCGTCCTGACCGTAGCGGCGCCGCAGGCGACGCGTAGTCGAAGGACAAACGCGGCGGCGGATCAGATGGTGCCCTGGTAGACCGGCCCGAAGGGCTCGCGCGGCAGGAACCGGCCCCACCCCGGCTCGGCCCGGAGGTCGCCGTCCGCCCAAACGTGGCGGCCCCGCGAGAGCGTGTGGACCACGACGCCCTTCACCTCGCGCCCCTCCCACACCGAGAAGTCGGTGCGCTGGCGCTGGGTCCGCGCCGAGAGCGTCTTCGTCCGAGCCGGGTCGAGCACGGCGAGGTCGGCGTCGGCGCCCGGCTCGAGCGAGCCCTTCCGCGGCCACAGGTTGAAGGCGCGCGCCGCGTTCGCCGACGTGATCGCGACGAAGCGCTCCGGGGTGAGCTGGCCGCCGTTGACGCCGAGGTGCCACAGCACGTGGAGCCGGTCCTCGACCCCGCCGCAGCCGTTCGGGATGCGTGTGAACCGGTCCACCCCGAGCCGCTTCTGCTCCGTCGTGAAGCAGCAGTGGTCGGTGCCGGTCACGGAGAGGTCGCCGGAGCCGAGCGCCTTCCACAGCGCCTGGGGGTGCCCGTCCGGCCGGTAGGGCGGGCTCATGACGTGGCCGGCGGCGCGGTCGAAGTCGGGGCTGTCGTAGACCGAGGCGTCGATGCCGAGGAAGTTCGGGAGGGTCTCGCCGACGATCCGCGCCCCGCGGCGGCGCGCCCGCCCGATGGTCTCCGCCGCCTGCGCTTCCGAGACGTGCACGACGTAGAGCGGGACGTCGACCACCTCCGCCATCGCGACCGCGCGCAGGGTCGCCTCGGCCTCGCAGATCGGCGGGCGCGAGAGGACGTGACCGCGCGGCCCGGTCACGCCCTCGGCGAGGAGCTTCTGCTGCAGGAACGCGATGAGCTCGCCGTTCTCGGCGTGCACCTGCGGCAACGCCCCCAGCTCACGGCAGCGGACGAACCCCGCGACGATCTCCTCGTCGGGCAGCATGAGCCCGCCCTTGTAGGCGAGGAAGAACTTGAAGCTCGTCACGCCCTCCTCGCGCACGAGGTGGGCCATCTCGGCGGCGAAGCGCTCGCCCCACCACGAGACGGTCATGTGGAAGCCGAAGTCCACCGCGGCCCGGGCCGCCCACCCCCGCCAGCGCGCGAGCGCGTCCCGTGGCGGCTCGCCGCGGTCCGGCCCGACGAAGTCGAGGATGGTGGTGGTCCCGCCCGCCGCCGCGGCCGCGGTGCCGGAGAGGAAGTCGTCCGCGACCACGGTGCCCATCGTCGGGAGCTGCATGTGCGTGTGCGGATCCACGCCGCCCGGCAGGACGAAGCAGCCGCCGGCGTCGATGACCTCGGCGCCGGCGGGGACGTCGAGGCGCTCCCCGACCGCAGCGACCCGACCGTCTTTGCACAGGACATCCGCTCGGGCGCGCCCGCGCTCCGTCACCACCGTCCCGCCGCGCACCAGGATGTCGGCCATGTGAGCACCTCATCAGTAGGTGGGCAACTCCGTGCACGGTAAGCGGGCACGCAGACGCGGTCCAGGCGCTCGCGGCGTGCACCCCGGGGTGCTGGTGAGGCCCTCGCGCCCCATGCTATTCGGGATCGCTTGCCTCCACCGCTCCTCATCGGGCCGGACTGGCACGGTCGCACGGTCGCGGTCGCGGAAGGGATCGTCGTCGAGGCCGCACTCCCCGGTGCCCGCACGCTCCGCTGCGCGGACGGTGTGATCGCCCCAGGCGCGGTCTGCGCGCACACTCACCTCTACAGCGGGCTCGCCCGCCACGGCATGCCGCCGCCGGCGCAGGCCCCCGAGAGCTTCCTGCAGATCCTCGAGCGAGTCTGGTGGCGGCTCGACCGCGCGCTCGACGCCGACGCGCTGCGCGCTGCCGCACGCGATTACGTGGCGCGCGCGCTGCTCGCCGGCACGACGGCGCTCGTCGATCACCACGAGTCGCCGAACCTCATCGAGGGCTCGCTCGCGGTGCTGGCCGGCGCGTGCGAGGAGCTCGGCATCCGCGCGCTCCTCTGCTACGGGGCGACGGATCGCAACTTCGGCCCGCAGGAGGGCCGCCGCGGCCTGGCCGAGTGCCGCCGCCTCCCTGCCTCCCCGCTCATCCGCCCACTGGTCGGACTGCACGCGAGCTTCACGATCTCGGACGAGACGGCCCGCGCCGCCGGCGACCTCGCGCGCGAGCTCGGTACCGTCGTGCACGTCCACGTGGCGGAGGACGGGGCCGACGTCGACGACGCGCGGGCGCGCGGCGCAGCGGGCCCGCTCGAGCGGCTGCTGGCGCTGGGGGCCGTCGTGCCCGGCTCCATCCTGGCGCACGGGGTCCATCTCACCGCCGAGCAGGTGGCGCTCGCGGAGCGGCACCGCTGCTGGTTCGTGCAGAACCCCCGCTCGAACGAAGGGAACGGCGTGGGCTATCCGCGGGCGTTGCAGAAGGCGAGCCGCGTCGCGCTCGGGACGGACGGCTGGGACGCGGACATGGGGGCGGAGGAGGACGCGCTCCGCAGGCTCGCGGGCGCGCACGGCGACCCGTCCTGGGCCGGGCGGCTCGGCGCGGGCCACGCCCTCGTGGCGGAGCGCTTCGGTGCGGTACCGGAGGCCCTGGCGCCGGGGGCGCTCGGGGACGTGGTGGTGCGCGAGGGCGGCCGCGTCCGGCACGTCGTGGTCGGCGGAGGAGTGGTGGTGGAGGACGGACGACTCACGACGGGCGACCTGCCCGGCATCGAGGCTGCGGCGCGGCGGGAGGCGTCGCGACTCTGGGAACGCATGGCGCGACTCGGCGACCCGAGCGGCAGCTAGAGAGGACATCGACATGGCACGGCTGGGGCTGGAGCGGACGATCGTCGACGAGGACGTCTACAAGCGGACCGTGGGGCGGTTTCGCGAGGCGGGGGTGCTCTTGCCGACCTTCGCGCAGCTGCGCGATCCGGCCACCATCCCGGCCTCCGTGCGCGCGCGGCTGGCGGCGGTCGATCCCGACGCCTCGCACCCGCTCAACCTGTTCCGCGTCCACTGGTTCAACGACGCGAGCCGGCGTGGGCTGGCGGAGGTCCCGGAGCACGTGGAGCTGCCGCCGGCGCTGACCGGCGTCCCGGCCCGGATCGTCCTCGCGCTCGGGGACCACTTCCCGATGATCCACGCGCACAAGGTGCTCGCCGCGTACGGCTGCCTCGTGCCGCGCGTGGTGACCGGTCAGTTCGACCCGACCCGCCACCGCGCCGTGTGGCCTTCGACCGGCAACTACTGCCGCGGCGGCGTCGCCATCTCGCGCATCCTGGGCTGCCGGGGCGTGGCCGTCCTGCCCGAGAACATGAGCCAGGAACGGTTCGACTGGCTCGACCGCTGGGTGGGCGATCCGGCCGCGGACGTCATCCGGACGCCGGGCTCCGAGAGCAACGTCAAGGAGATCTACGACGCCTGCGCGGCGCTCGACCGCGATCCCCAGAACATCATCTTCAACCAGTTCTGCGAGTTCGGGAACTACCTCATCCACCGTACCTGCACCGGGCCAGCGCTGGAGCGAGTCTTCCGGGCCATCGCCGGGAAGGGCGCGCGGCTGGCCGCGTACGTGTCCGCGTCGGGGTCGGGCGGGACGCTCGCCGCCGGCGACCATCTCAAGGCGGCGCTGGGCGCGAAGATCGTCGCCGTCGAGGCCCTCGAGTGCCCGACCCTGTTCGAGAACGGGTTCGGCGAGCACAACATCCAGGGCATCGGCGACAAGCACGTCCCCTTCATCCACAACGTCATGAACACGGACGTCGTCACGGCCGTCAGCGATCGGTCGACGGACGCGCTGCTCGTCCTGTTCAACACCGACGAGGGCCGCCGGTACCTGGCCGAGCGGCGCGGCCTCGACCGCGCGCTCATCGACCGCCTCGGCCACCTGGGGCTGTCGTCCATCTGCAATCTGCTCGCGGCCATCAAGACGGCGAAGCAGCTCGACCTCGGACCCGAGGACGTGGTGCTCTCCGTCGCCACCGACGGGGCGGCCATGTACCGGAGCGAGGTGCCGAAGACCGTCGCGCGCGCGCTCGGCGGTCGCTTCGACGCCGTCACGGCCGGCGAGGTCTTCGGGGGCGCGCTCGCCGCGGCCGCCACGGATCACGTCCTGGAGCTTCGCCACGAGGACCGCAAGCGCATCTTCAACCTCGGCTACTTCACCTGGGTCGAGCAGCAGGGCGTCTCGCTCGCGGAGTTCACCGCTCGCGCCCGGCCCGCGTTCTGGGACGGACTGCTCGAGCTCGTCCCGGCGTGGGACGCGATGATCTCCGAGATGAACGCCCGGAGCGGCGCCGCGGCAGCCCTGGGAGCGTAGAGGGATGGCGGAGCCGGTGCTCTTCGCCTGCCACGGATGCGGCGCGACCGTGGACGCCGCTCAGGCGCTGCCCTTCCGCTGCCCCCGCGGCGCGCAAGGCGACGTCGACCACGTGCTCGAGCCCGCGCCGCCGCACGGCGACCTCGGCGCTTCCACCGAGCGAAACCCGTTCCTCCGCTTCCGGGCGCTCCTCTCCCCATACCGCCTGGCGCGATCCGCCGGTCTCGCGGACGCCGCGTGGGCGGAGCTCGTGGCCGAGCTGGACGCCGCGATCGAGGCGGTCGACGGCCGAGGCTTCCGGGTGACCGCGCTCGCTCCGGCTCCGCGGCTCGCCGCAGCGCTCGGCGTCGCGGGCGAGCTGTGGCTCAAGGACGAGACGCGAAACGTGGCCGGCTCGCACAAGGCGCGTCACCTCATGGGCGTCATGCTGTACCTGCGGGTCCTCGAGGCGGCGAGGCTGCCCGCCGGCGAGGGGCTGCGGCAGCGCCGGCTCGCCATCGCCTCCTGCGGGAACGCGGCGCTCGCGGCCGCGGTGGTGGCCCGGGGCGCGCGCTGGCCGCTCGACGTGTTCATCCCGCCCGACGCGGACCCGGCGGTCGTGGAGCGGCTGCGCGAGCTCGAGGCCGGCATCACCGTCTGTGAGCGCCGACCCGGCGAGGCCGGAGACCCGTGCTTCCACCGTTTTCGCGAGGCGGTCGCCTCGGGCGCGCTGGCGTTCGGCGTCCAGGGCAACGAGAACGGGCTGGCGGTGGAGGGCGGCCGCACCCTCGCCTTCGAGATGGCCGAGCAGCTCCGCGACGCCGGAGTGGCCCCCGACGCGCTGTACGTCCAGGTCGGCGGTGGCGCGCTGGCGAGCGCGCTCGCGCAGGGGTTCGCGCTCGCCGCGCAGCGGGGCGTGCTGCCCCGGCCACCCCGGCTCGTCGCCGTCCAGACGGCGCGCTGCGCACCGCTCGAGCGCGCCTGGCATCGGCTCGCGGGCGTGGATCTCGCCGACGCGGCGCGGGCGCGATCCAGGTTCATGTGGCCGTGGGAGACGGCCCCGGCGAGCCTCGCGCACGGCATCCTCGACGACGAGACCTACGACTGGTGGGCGATCGCGGCGGGCATGCGCGCCACCGGCGGCTCGCCTGTCGTCGTCTCGGAGGACGACCTCGCGCGCGCACACGAGCTGGTCCGCCGCCACGCCGGAATCGCCGCCTCGCACACCGGCACGGCCGGGGTCGCGGGCATCCTCGCCAGCGCACGCCCAGCCCCTCTCCCCGACCCTCTCCCCGCCTGTCGGCGGGGCGAGGGAGACGACATTCTCGGGTCATCAACCCTCTCCCCCACCGGGGTAGAGGGCAGCGCGGGCCGTCGCGTCGTGGCTGTGCTTTCGGGGGTCGAGCGTTGATGCGCTCCCGCAAGGAGAGATAAGGACCAGAGGCGACATGGGTGCGGTGCGATTCATCCTCGACGGTGCGGTGAAGGAGATCGAGCACGTCGATCCCACCCAGACCGTCCTCGAGTACCTGCGCGGCGTCGAGCGCCGCCGCGGGACGAAGGAGGGGTGCGCGGAGGGCGACTGCGGAGCCTGCACCGTGGTGCTGGGGGAGCTCCACGACGGCCGGGTGCGTTTCCGGGCCGTCAACGCGTGCCTCCTGTTCGTCCCCGCCCTCGACGGCAAGGCGCTCTTCACGGTCGAGAGCCTGCGCGAGCGAGACGGCGAGCTCCATCCGATCCAGCGCGCGATGGTGGAGTGCCACGGGTCCCAGTGCGGCTTCTGCACACCCGGCTTCGCCATGTCGATGCTCGCCCTGTTCGAGAGCGAGCCCGAGCCGTCGCGCCAGCGCATCGACGAGGCCCTCGCCGGCAACCTGTGCCGCTGCACGGGGTACCGGCCGATCGTGGCCGCCGTCCACCGCGCGTACGCGCTCCGCCGCGAGCGGGACGGAGCGGCGCGCGAGGAGCTCGCGGCTCGTCTCGGCGCGCTGGCGCGAGCCGAGACGCTCGAGGTCGAGCACGGCGAGCGCCGCTTCTTCGCGCCGCGCTCGCTCGACGCCGCGACCCGTCTCCTGGAGCGTCACCCGCGAGCCCACCTCCTCGCCGGCGGGACCGACCTCGGCGTCACGGTGACGAAGGGACACCGCGGCCTCGAGACCGTCCTGTACCTCGGCGAGGTCCCCGAGCTGACGCGGATCGCGCGCGGGGCGACGCACCTCGAGATCGGCGCCGCGGCCAGCTACACCGACGTCCTCGACGCGGTGGGTGATCACCATCCGGACCTCGGCGCGCTCATCCGCCGCATCGGCTCGCAGCAGATCCGGAACCTCGGAACGCTCGGCGGGAACCTCGCCACCGCCTCGCCCATCGGCGACACGCTGCCGGCGCTCATCGCGCTCGGCGCCTCCGTGGTGCTCGCGCGGAGCGGCGGCCGGCGCGAGCTGCCGGTGGAGGAGTTCGTCACCGGCTACCGCAGGACCGCGCTCGTCCCGGGCGAGCTCCTGGAGCGGATCCGGCTCCCCCTCCCCGTTTCCGGCCGGGCGTTCCGCGCCTACAAGGTGTCGAAGCGGTTCGACCAGGACATCTCGGCCGTGTGCGGCGCGTTCTCGGTGGAGCTCGACGGTGACTGCGTGAGCGAGGTGCGCCTCTGCTACGGCGGGATGGCGCCCACGCCGCGGCGGGCGCGAGCGAGCGAGGCGGCCCTCCTCGGCCGTCCCTTCACCGAGGCGTCGGTGAGGGCGGCGGTGGCGGCGCTGGAGACGGACTTCGCGCCGATCTCCGACCTGCGCGCCAGCGCCACCTACCGGCGCCTCGTCGCGGGCAACCTGCTGCGCAAGTTCCACGTCGAGGTGGCCGGGCTCCCCGGCGCGACGCGCCTCCTGGAGCGGGAGGGCGCATGAGGCGCACGCGCGTCGCCGCGCGGCGGGGGACGAGCCCCCCGCCTGGCGGACCTCGGGCGGTCCACCAGCCGCTCCCGCACGACAGCGCCGAGCTGCACGTGACCGGCGAGGCGATCTACGTCGACGACCTCCCCGAGCCACGCGATCTCCTGCACGCGTACGTTCGGCTCTCCGAACGAGCGCACGCGCGCGTCAAGCGACTCGACACCGCCGCCGTCGCCGCCTCGCCGGGCGTGGCCGCGGTGATGACCGCGCGCGACCTGCCGGCGAGCAACGACGTCGGCCCGGTCGTACCGGGCGATCCGGTGTTCGCGGACGGAGAGGTGCAGTACTTCGGCCAGTCGCTCTTCGCGGTGGCCGCCGAGTCGATCGCGCTCGCGCGCGAGGCCGCCCAGCGCGCGGTGGTCGAGTACGAGGACCTCCCGGCCATCCTCACCGTGGAGGACGCGCTCGCCCAGGGCGAGTTCGTCCTGCCCACGGAGGTGTTGCGGCGCGGCCACTCCGCCGGGGCGATCGCGCGCGCCCCGCACCGGCTGCGCGGCCGGCTGGCCATCGGCGGGCAGGAGCACTTCTACCTCGAGGGGCAGGTGGCGATGGCGCTGCCGCGCGAGGGCGGCGGGATGCACGTCCACAGCTCGACGCAGAACCCGACCGAGGTCCAGCGCCTGGTGGCGAAGGTGCTCGGGATCCCGGAGAGCGCGGTCGTCGCCGAGGTGCGGCGGATGGGCGGCGCGTTCGGGGGCAAGGAAACGCAGGCGGCGCTCATCGCCTGCATCGCGGCGCTGCTCGCGTGGCGTACGGGTCGCCCCGTCAAGCTGCGTCTCGACCGCGACGACGACATGCTCCTCACCGGGAAGCGGCACGACTTCCTGGCGGAGTACGAGGTGGGGTTCGACGACGACGGGCGGATCGGGGGCCTCGACCTGGTGCTGGCGTCACGCTGCGGCTTCTCGGCCGATCTGTCGGGGTCGGTGAACGACCGCGCCATGATGCACGCCGACAACGCCTACTACCTCTCGGACGTGACGGTGACGTCCCACCGCTGCCGGACGCACACCGTCTCGAACACCGCCTTCCGCGGCTTCGGGGGGCCCCAGGGCATCCTGGCGATCGAGGAGGTCGTGGACGCGATCGCGCGGCAACTTCGCAAGGACCCACTCGACGTCCGCCGCGCGAACTTCTACGGGCGACGCACACGCAACGTCACTCCGTACCACATGAAGGTGGAGGAGGACGTCGCGGGCCTCGTGGCCGAGGTCGAGGAGAGCGCCGCGTACCGGACGCGGCGCGAGGCGATCGCGCGCTGGAACGCGGGCAGCCCATGGCTCAAGCGCGGGATCGCGTTGACGCCCGTGAAGTTCGGGATCGCCTTCACCGCCACGCACATGAACCAGGCGGGCGCGCTCGTCCACCTGTACACGGACGGCAGCGTCCACCTGAACCACGGCGGCACCGAGATGGGCCAGGGGCTCCACACGAAGGTAGCGCAGGTCGTCGCGGACGAGCTCGGGGTCGGCGTGGACCGCGTCCGCGTCACCGCGACCGTCACCGACAAGGTGCCGAACACCTCCCCGACGGCCGCCTCGTCCGGGAGCGATCTCAACGGAAAGGCCGCGCAGCTCGCCGCGCGCGCCATCAAGCGGCGGCTCGCGCGGTGCGCGGCGGACGCCCTGGGCGGCCGGCCGCAGGACGTCGTGTTCGCGGGCGGCCAGGCGCGCAGCGGCAAGCGCGCGCTCTCGCTCGCCGAGCTGGCCCAGCTCGCCCACGCCAGCCGCGAGTCGCTCTCCGCGACCGGCTACTACCGGACGCCGAAGCTGCACTACGACCGGGCGCGCCACCGGGGCCGGCCGTTCCTCTACTTCGCCTGCGGCGCCGCCGTGTCGGAGGTGGAGATCGACACCCTCACCGGCGAGTACCGCGTGCGCCGCGTCGACATGCTCCACGAGACCGGCGATTCGCTGAACCCCGCCATCGACCTGGGGCAGATCGAGGGCGCGTTCGTCCAGGGCATGGGCTGGCTCACCACCGAGGAGCTGTGGTGGGACGACGCCGGCCGGCTGCGCACGCACGCCCCGTCGACTTACAAGATCCCCGCCTGCGGCGACGTCCCGCACGACTTCCGCGTCGCGCTGCGCCAGACGCGCAACCGCGAGCCCACCATCCACCGCTCCAAGGCGGTCGGTGAGCCGCCGCTCATGCTCGCCATCTCGGTCTTCCACGCGCTGAAGGACGCGGTGGCGGCGGTCGGGGAGCACCGCATCGCGCCGCGGCTCGACGCCCCGGCCACGCCCGAGCGGATCCTGCTCGCCGTCGAGGAGCTCCGTGCGCGTCTCGCGCTGCCCGACGAGCAGGAGATCGCGGGATGACGGACTGGGTCGCCACCCTGGCCCGGCTCTCCGCCGCGGGGCGCGCCGCGGTGGTGGTGACGGTCCTGCGCGCGCGGGGATCGACCCCGCGCGACAGCGGCGCCAAGATGGTGGTGTGGGGCGAGGCGTCCCTCGGGTCGGTCGGTGGTGGCCACCTCGAGCTCGAGGCGCTCCGCATCGCCAGGGACCTGCTCTCGCAGGACGGAGCCGAGCAGCCCGATCTCGTCGTGCGCGACTTCGCCCTGGGGCCCAGCCTCGGCCAGTGCTGCGGCGGCGCGACCACCCTCCTCTTCGAGCGCGTCGCGCCCCCGCCCTGGCGCGTCGCCGTGTTCGGCGCCGGCCACGTCGGCAAGGCGCTCGTGAAGCTCCTCGCGGACCTGCCCTGCCGCGTGACGTGGATCGACTCGCGGCCGGAGGAGTTCCCGGACGAGCTGCCGGGTGGGATCGAGCGGGCGGTGCCCGAGTCGCCGGAGGACGAGGTCGCCCGCCTGCCCCCGGGCGCCGATGCGGTCGTCATGACGCACAGCCACCAGCTCGACTTCCAGGTCGTGGAGGCGCTCCTGCGCCGCTCCGACCTAGGTTACGTGGGGCTCATCGGCTCGCGCACGAAGCGGGAGCGATTCCTGAAGCGCCTCGCCGAGCGCGGCCGCCCGCCCGAGGACCTGACGCGGCTCACCTGCCCCATCGGCGTGCCCGGGATTCGCGGCAAGCTTCCCGCCGAGATCGCGATCGCCGTGGCGGCCGAGCTGCTGCAACGGCGTGGCGCCGCCACCGGCGGCGCGGCGGCCCGCCCCGCCGAGCGCCACGAGGACCGGGGCGAGACCGCTGAGCGGTCCGTCGCGGGTGAGGTCCCGACAGGCGCTCGGCCGGGTTCTCGCCCCTAGAGCGCGAGATGGCCTCTCCGGCCGCTTCATGAACTGGCAGTCGGTGCACATCTGTCTCTTGGCTGACACCATGACCAAGAGAGAGCCTCGATGAACTGGGAGGTTGATCATTCCGTAGGCGAAGCCTGGCAGCGTCCGAAGGTGCTGCGCGCGGGCGAGGGCGTCCACCTCGACGTCCAGGGCATCCGCTTCACGTACAAGGCCCGGGGCGAGGATACGAATCTGCGCTACGCCTTCACCGAGGGCATCGTCCCGCCGCACCACGGCGCGCCCGAGCACGTCCATCACAGGGAGGACGAGGCCTTCTACATCCTCGAGGGGGAGTTCGAGATCGAGTGCGGAGGCGAGGTCTTCCAGGTGGGCCCAGGCACGTTCGCGCTCCTTCCCAAGGATCTGCCCCACCGCTTCCAGAACTTGACCGACCGCCCAGGGAAGCTCCTGTGCGTGCAGTCGCCGAGCGGCGTGGAGGAGTTCTTCGAGCACATGAGCCTGTTGACGCACGCGGACCGGCTCGATCCCCGGAGAGTGGAAGAGCTGGCGGCCACGTACGGGATCGAGTTCCGGCCGCCGCACTGACCGGCGGCCTCGCGCGCGCGACCCGCCGGATCAGATCCGCATCTCGCGGTCGTACGGCTTCCCGAGCGCCGTGGGGCCGAGTTGGCGCGACCTCCGCGCCAGCGCGAGGACCACGATCACGAGCACGTACGGCAGCATGACCGCGAACTCGTAGGGGAACTTGATCCCGCCCACCTGGATCGAGAGCTGGAGCGCCTGCGCCAGGCTGAAGAGCAGCGCGCCGGCGAAGATGCCCCAGGGGCTCCAGCGCCCGAAGTAGACGAGCGCCACCGCGATGAAGCCGCGGCCGGCCACGAGGTCGTCCGCGAACATCTTGGCCTGGCACAGCGACAGGTAGGCGCCGCCCAGCCCCGCCATCGCGCCGCCCAGCACGAGTGCCTGGTAGCGCACGCGGGTCACGGCGATGCCCATCGTGTCGGCGGCGCGCGGGTGGGTGCCGACGGCGCGGACTCGCAGGCCCCAGGGTGTGTGGTACAGGAGCAGCCAGCTGGCGGGGACGGCCAGCAGCGCCAGGTAGACGACCGGGTTGTGGTCGAAGAGGATGCCACCCAGGTAGGGAATCCTCGAGAGCCCTGGGATGGGCCACGGCGCGACGCCCTCGACCCCGGTCACGCCGCCGATGAAGTGGCGGAACAGCGTGCCGGCGGTCCCCCAGCCGAGCATCTGCAGGCCGATTCCGGCGATCCCCTGCGGCGCGCGGAACGTCACCGTCACCAGCGCGAAGAGCAGGCCCAGCGCGGCCCCCGCCACCGCCGCCAAGGCGAACCCGGCGGCGGTACTCCAGGGCGCCAGCGCGCCGGTGCGGAGCGCGTATGCGGGCAGGAACCCGAGGAAGGCTCCCATGCTCATGATGCCGTCGCACCCCAGGTTGAAGACGCCGGCGCGCTGGTTGAAGTTCTCGCCCAGCGCGGCGAGGAGCAGCGCGACCGAGAACGGCACGCCGAGGGACAGCGTGTCGAAGATCATCTGCCCGGCCGTCATCCCTCGCTCACCTCCCCCGGCGAGGCCGGGGCGGCGAGAAGCCCGAGGCGCCGCAGCGCCCGCGCCGCGCGCTCGCGCGCGTACGGGTTCGCGACGTACATCCTGGCCGAGACGATGGCGAGGATGATGACGCCCTGGAGAACGAGGATCATGTTGGCCGGCACGCCGGCCGACCGCTGGGTCATGTCCGCGCCGACGAGGAGGAGCCCGAAGAAGACGGCCGCGGGCACGATGCCGGCGGGGTGGAGCCCGCCGAAGAGCGCCACCACGATGCCCGAGAAGCCGTAGCCGGAGGAGATGGCCTCGATGGCGCGGTGGTGCACGCCGCTGACCTCGACGGCACCCGCCAACCCCGCGAACGCGCCCGCGAAGAGCATGGCCACGAGCACGGAGCGTTTCACGTCGATGCCGGCGTAACGCGCGGCCTTCCGGCCCGCGCCGGCCGCGCGCATCCGGTAGCCGAGCGTCGTCCGCCACAGGAGCAGCCACACCAGGACCGCCAGCACCAGCGCGAGGAGGAGTCCGGTGTGGAGGCGCGTGCCCGGCACGAGGCGCGAGAGCCACGCCGCCTTGGGGAGCCGCATCGACTGCGGCGTGCCCGACCCGGTCATGAGCTCGTCGGGGTCGATCATCGGCCCGCGGAGCAGGAACGTGTAGAGCTGGGCGGCGATGTAGTTGAGCATCACGGTGCTCAGGATCTCGTTCACGTCGAGGCGCGCCCGCAGCACACCGGCGATCCCGGCCCAGAGCGCCCCGCCGGCGGCGCCGGCCATCAAGCACAGCGGGAGGAGCACGGCGCCCGGCAGGCGCGGCAGCGCCAACGCCACCGCCGACGACGCCAGGATCCCGATCTGGATCTGGCCCTCGGCGCCGATGTTGAGGATGCCGCTGCGGAACGAGATCGCGATCCCGAGCGCGACCAGGATGAGCGGCACCGCCCGGACGAGCACCTCGGTGGCGCCGAAGAGATCCTTGAGCGGGCCGGTCAGGATGACCGCGTAGGTGGCCCACGGACTCGCGCCGATGGCGCCGAGGACGAGCGCTCCGGTGGCGGCCGCCGCCAGCGCTGCCGTCGAGATCACCGCCCCGGCGTAGGCGAGCCTGAACCGCCTATCCATGCGCGACCCCCGCCATGAGCAATCCGAGCTGCTCGCGCGTGGCGTCGCGCGCGGGGACCACCGCCACGATCCGCCCCCGGTAGATGACGGCGATCCGGTCGGACAGGTTCATGATCTCCTCGAGCTCCTCGGAGACGAGGAGCACGCCGGCGGACTGCGCGCGCAGCGCGAGCAGCTGCTCGTGGATGAACTCCGCCGCCCCCATGTCCACACCGCGCGTCGGGTAGACCGCGACGAGCGCCTTCGGCGCGCGCGCCAGCTCGCGGGCTAGGATGACCTTCTGGATGTTGCCCCCGGAGAGCGTCCCCGCCGCGACCGCCGTCGACGAGCAGCGGATGTCGAAGCGCTCGCGCAGCGCCGCCGCGTTGCGCGCCATCGCCTGCAGGTCGAGCAGCCCGGCGCGGCTGAAGCGAGGCGAGGCGAAGTCCTTGAGGACCAGGTTCTCGACGACCGAGAGGCCGGGGACGATCCCCTCGTCGTGGCGATCCTCGGGCACGTAGCCCATGCCGCGCTCGATGATGGCGCGGGGAGAGCGGCCGGCGATCTCCTCGCCGTCGAGGAGGATCGACCCCGACTCGACGTGGCGGAGCCCGGCCAGCGCGTCCGCCAGCTCGCGCTGGCCGTTGCCGGAGACGCCGGCCAGCCCGACGATCTCCCCGGCGCGCACGGTGAGGTCGAGCCCGTCGAGCGCCCGGTGGCCACGCTCGCCCCGGACCCGGAGCGCTCGCACCTCCAACACCGGTTTTCCCTGCGTGCCGGAGCTCTCGTTGCGCGGCAGCACGACCTCGCGGCCCGTCATGAGCGCCGCGAGCTCGCCCGTCGAGTGGTGGGTCGTCGCTCCGTTGAAGACGACCGCCCCGTGCCGCAGGATGGTGACGCGATCCGAGAGCGCCTTCACCTCGGCCAGCTTGTGGCTGATGAAGATGATCGACAGCTCCGACGCCATCCGCTTGAGCCGCGAGAGCAGGTCGTCGGTCTCCTGCGGCGTGAGCGCCGAGGTGGGCTCGTCCAGGATGAGCAGCCGCGCGCCGAGGCAGAGCGTCTTGACGATCTCGACCCGCTGCTGCTCGCCGACCGAGAGCTGCCACACGAACGCGTCCGGGTTCACCGGGAGCTCGTGGTGTTCGGAGACCTCCTTCACGCGCCGCCGGGCCTCGCGGAGATCGAGTTTGAACCCCCGGTGCAGCGAGCGCAGGCCGAGCGCCACGTTCTCCGCCACCGTCATGGTGGGCACGAGCATGAAGTTCTGGTGCACCATCCCCACGCCGCGCGCGTAGGCGTCGGCCGGCGTCCGGAAGTGGACCGGCTCGCCGTCGACGAGGATGCGGCCCTCGTCCGGCTGGTACAGGCCGGCGAGGATGTTCATGAGGGTCGACTTCCCGGCCCCGTTCTCGCCGACGAGCGCGAGCGCCTCGCCCCGCCGCACGGTCAGGGAGACGCGGTCGCAGGCGAGGACCCCGGGGAACCGCTTGGTGACGTCCTCGAGCGCGAGGGACCGCATGGCTGGGCTCGATCAGAACACGGGCCTGGGCGCCATTCCTCCGCTCCCCCGTGGCGGAGACGGCGACCCCGCCCCACCGTGCGGCGGAACGGGGTCGCTGGCGCGCGTGACGGCGATCAGAACTTCACGGCCTTCCAGTCGAGCGGGAGCTTGCTCTGCGCCATCTCAGCCCGTGCGCCGTCGACCTTCTGCCGGATGTCCTTGGTCAGCACCGGGCCGACCGCGTCGTTGTACTTGTAGACGAAGCCGCCGTTCGCGAACGTGAGGGACAGGTTCTCGCCGCCCAGCACCCCCGCCTGGCGCTTCGCGATGAGCGCCTCGATGACGGCCGCGTAGTCGTAGCTGGCGGCGGCGATGACCTTGTAGCCCTCGGGGATGGCCAGCTGCGCGACGTCCTGGCCGACCCACCAAATGGGCTGGTCCTTCTTGGCGGCCACCGCGCGGAGCGCGCCGAGGGCCTGCTGCGACGAGCCGGTGAGCACGTCCGCGCCGGCCTTGATCTGGGTCTGCGCGAGCTCTCCGGCCTTGACGAAGTCGCCGAAGCTTCCCGTGTGGGCGACCTTGACCTCGGCCTTCGGGTTCACCGCCTTGACGCCGAGGACGAACCCGCGGTCGTAGCGCGCTGCGTCACCGCCGTCGACGGGCCCGACCAGGCCGATGACGTTCGACTTGGTCGTGAGTCCGGCGATGAGGCCGTTCAGATACCCCGTCTGCTCGCTCTGCGGCATGTAGGTGAAGACGTTCTTCGGCCCGACCTCCGCGTTCGTGCCGAAGGCGAAGGTCGTCTTCGGGAATTCCTCCGCCATCTCGAGGACGAGGTTCTTGTACTGCGCGCCGTGCGCGATGACGATGTCGAAGCCCTTCGACGCGTACTGGCGCGCGGCCGAGCCCGCGTCGACGGGCTTCATCTTCTCGCTGTAGCTGTACTCGACGAGCGCCGCCCCGTACTTGTTCTGCACCGCCTTGATGGCGTCGTGCATGGCCTGGCACCAGCCCTTGTCGTCGACGGTCGACTCGACGATGAGGGCGACGCGCACCTTGCTCTTGGGCGCGGCGGCGGAGGCGTGGAACGAGAAGAGCAGCGCTGCGACCGCGAACCACGGCTTCCGCATGTGAAGTCTCCTGGTGTGATGGCCGGCGTCTGTCGACTGTACCGGAAGCGCCGGGCAGGCACCATCCGTGGGGCGAGGCCACTCGGCGCGGTCGGTGAAATGTCCGTTTCTTCCGGAGATGCAAGGGGCGGGCGCCGATGCGTGGCGCGCCTCGCCGAAGCCGGAGCGCGGTCCCACACCGGCTCCCTGCCCGTCGAGCGGGCAGCGCGCTGCCCGCGGATCGCTCATCGCGGTGCGTGAGACCCCGTGGTGTCCCCATCGGCGTCCCGTTAACATGGTGCAATGATTGCGGTCGTCGTGCTCGCGGCGGAGGCACCATGAGCGCGCGAGAGGTCCTGGAGCAGGCACGCACTTGGCTCGCGGCGGGCCGTGGGGTCGCGCTCGCGACGGTCGTCCGGACCTGGGGCTCCGCGCCGCGTCCGGTGGGCAGCCAGCTCGCCGTGAGCGAGCGCGGAGAGATGGTCGGCTCGGTCTCGGGGGGCTGTGTCGAGGCGGCCGTCGTGGAGGAGGCGCTGGCGGTGCTCCGTGGGGCCCCGTCGCGCGTCGTCCCCTTCCGCGTCACGAACGAGCGCGCCTGGGAGGTCGGGCTCGCCTGTGGCGGCGCCCTCGACGTCTTCGTGGAGCGCGCCGATCCTCTGTCGGTGACCGCTGTCCTGGATGCACTCTCCACGCGAGGTGAGGCGGAGCTGGTGCTCGAGGTCGGCGCCGGCGAGCGCTGCATCGTGCGCCTCGAGGTCCCGGCGCGCCTGATCGTGGTGGGCGCGGTCCACATCGCCCAGGCGCTCGCGCGGATGGCGCAGCTCGTCGGGTTCGAGGTGCTGGTCGTCGATCCGCGCGCCGCGTTCGCCACGGAGGAGCGCTTCCCGGGCGTGGCGTTGGACCACGCCTGGCCGGACGAGGCGCTCGCGCGCGCCGGCCTCGACCGGCGCTCCGCGGTCGTGGCGCTGAGCCATGACCCGAAGCTGGACGATCCGACCGTCGCGGCGGCGCTGCGCTCCGAGGCGTTCTACGTGGGCGCCCTCGGCAGCAAGAAGACGCAGGCCGGGTTGCGGGCGCGCCTCGCGGAGGCGGGACTCTCCGAAGGAGAGCTGGCCCGCATCCACGGACCGGTAGGGCTCGCCATCGGCGCGACGACGCCGGGCGAGATCGCGGCCAGCATCCTGGCCGAGGTCATCGCCTGCCTGCGCGCCGTCGCGCGCTGACGCGCCCGCGGGCACGTCTCGGCACGGCGCGCGCGTCGAGACTCGTCGACGCGGCCCGCGCCTGGGTCCGCGCCGCGCCTGACGCGCGGCTGCTCGAGGTGCCCGGGTCCGGGCCGTTCGCCTGGATCGAGCGGCCGCAGATCTTCTTCGGCGCGGTCGAGGCGTTCTTGCGCGGTGCCTGGCCCGAGGGCGCGGAGCGCTGATCGGCGAGCGCCGGCCCGCGGTGAGCCCCGCCCTACGTGCGCCGTCCGATGCTCACGAGCCGCGGCGCGCCGAACGGGCTCGCCGCCGCCGGTGCCGAGGGATCGCCGGCGAACGCGCCGTGCGCCTCCCGCAGCAGCCGCGCGAGCGCCGCGCGCCGGTCGGCGCCGGAGGCCGCCGGGTTCGCCGCCAGCCACTGCTCCGAGGCGAGCCCGAACACCTTCAAGATCTGGAGGCGGTGCGCCGCGAGGACGTCCGGACGGAACGCGACCCCGAGCGCCTCGAAGAACTCCTCCGCCTCGGCCGCCTCGACCAGCTCGGGGAGCACGGCGCGCACCTCACGCGACCTCGGCCACGCCCGCGGGGGACGGCGCAGCGGGCGCCGCCGCGACCTCGCCGCGCGCGACGCGCGCCGCGAACGCCTCGAACCAGGCCAGGGCTGCGGCCTCGATGGGCTGGAACGCGTGCTCGGTGACGGGCTCGATGCCGGCGGCGGCGAGGCGGCCCTTCGGGCAGTGCCCCACCTTCGCGACGAGGATCGCCCGGCAGCCGTCGAGCGCGCGCAGCGCGTTCGCGAGGGCGTCGTCGTCCCCCTCTCCGCCCTCGCAGTAGTGGTCCACCGCCCGGCGGCCCACGAGGCGCGCGCCCTCGCGGTCCACGTCGTACACGAGAAACTCGCGCGCGTGGCCGAAATGCTGGTCCACGAGCCCGCCGCTCTTGGTCGCGACCGCGACGCGCGCGGAGAGCTGCGCCGGCGCGCCCGCCACGCGCAGCAGCGCCACCTGTCGCTCGTGGGCCGCGATCGCGCGGGCCCGCGCCACCACCTCGCGCTGTTCCGCCCTCAGTTCGCGGGCGTCGCGCGCCGGCCCGGGCGGCAGGCGCGCCATCGTGAACGCCTCGAACCGGTCCTCGCCCAGCCGGCCCACCGCGTCCGCCCGGCACTGGCGGCAGTGACGCATGAGCCGCGTGTCGACGTCGCAGGCGGCCTGGACCGCCTCGAGCTCCGCCGCCGTCGGGCCGCGCTGGCCGGTGAGGCCGTAGTGCGTGCCGTGCTCGGGCGCGGAGATGAGCGGGACGAGGTTCACCAGGAATGCGCCCGCCCGGCGCACCGCCGCGACGACGTCGGCGAGGTGCGCGTCGTTCACGCCGGGGATGACGACGGAGTTCACCTTCACGAGGACGCCGCGCGCACGGAGCAGCGCGATGCCCTCGAGCTGACGCGAGGAGAGGATGCGGGAGGCCTCGCGCCCGCGCACCTTGCGCCCGCCGTCGATCACCCAGGGGTAGATCCGCTCCCCGACCTGGGGGTCGATCATGTTGACGGTCACGGTGACGTGCCGTACGCCGGCGGCGGCGATCCGGTCCGCGTGGGCGGGCAGCGCCAGGCCGTTCGTGGACAGGCAGAGCGTCAGGTCGGGCGCGGCGCGCCGGATCCCCTCCAGCGTCGCGAAGGTCGCCTCGACGTTGGCGAGCGCGTCGCCCGGGCCGGCGATGCCGACCACCGACAGCTCGGGGATCTCCGCCGCCACCGCCAGCACCTTCCGGACCGCGTCGTCCGGCGAGAGCCGCTCCGAGACGACGCCGGGCCGGCTCTCGCTGGCGCAGTCGTACTTGCGGTTGCAGTAGTGGCACTGGATGTTGCACGCGGGCGCCACCGCGACGTGCATGCGGGCAAAGTGGTGGTGCGCCTCCTCGCTGTAGCACGGGTGATCCCGCACGAGCGCCGCCACGTCGGCCGGGAGGTCCGTCGCCTCCGCTGCCTGCCCACAGCCCTGCCCGAACGTGCAGTTGGCTGCGCGGGGCGCCTCGTGGCCGTCGACGATGGGGAGCGGGCTCATGGGTCTCGGGTCCTCTGCGGTGGTCGCGGCGCTTCACGGCGGCGGGGGACGACCCCCGCCCCAGGGTCGGGGTGCGCGGGGCACCGTCAGGCGGCGATCGGCTCGAAGGAGAACGCCTCCTTCTTGCAGGTCCGTCCGCACGCCTCGCAGCCGATGCAGTCTTCCGGGTTGGCGACGGACGCGAACATCTTGGCCGACTCCTCCTCGTCCACCTCGGCCGGCGCGAGCACGTCGTGCGCGCAGATCTTGATGCAGCGGCCGCAGCCGATGCAGAGCTCGGGGTCGATCGACTTCACGAACCGCGGCGTCCACTCCTTCTTCCCGCGGGTGAGACCGGTCACGTAGGCCATCACTTCCTCCTTCAGGTCGCCCGTGGCGGGCGTTTGGTTTCACTCGTCCGCCGAGAAGCTCGGCGCGGCCGCTCCGCCCATCGCCTTCCGGAGCCAGGGCGGGGGGTTCCCCTTCAACACCTGCTGCAGCTTCGCGATCGCGTCGGCGATGGGCAGCTCGGTCCCGGTCTTCATCGGGTGGATCTTGCGGGCGACCAGCTTCGCCGCGGCGGGCCCGCCGATCTGCACCGTGTAGACGATGGAGCACTCGGCGACGGCATTCGCGCGCGCGGCGGTCCGGTCCTCCTCGTCGCCCTCGGTGATGAGGGGCGTCACCTTGGTGAGGAACTCGGCCGCGTCGGCGTCGACCTCCCAGACGCAGTAATCGCGGGCCTGGCCGAAGTGCTGGTCGATGATCTTCCCGTCGCTGCTCGTGAACGCGATCTTCATGCGCGGCTCCCTTCAATTGTGCGCGAGCTTCTGGGCCTCGGTGGCGCTCCCCTGGAACAGGTTCGCCACCTCGAAGACGAGGTTCATGGTCCCGCGGTAGCCGACCCACACCTTCTGGTGCGCGCCGAGGCGGTCGAACACGGGGTA
>DATLJU010000061.1:0-7638 GCA_035538735.1 Anaeromyxobacteraceae bacterium
ATGAACATCAGCATCCGGCCGATGCAGAAGTCGTACTGACGCCCTCACGGGCTGCGCCGGTCCAGGAGGGAGCTGCGGGCGGGTCGATCACCGCCACCGGGGTCTCGGAGAAAACATGCACAGCTCTGGTCGCGGGGTAGACACCGCTTGGACCACGCCTACCCCACCTCTTTCTCCAGCGCGAGCGACAGCTGGGTCCCGATGACCTTGAACCGCGCCGCGTCCTTGCCCGAGCGCTTCGCCTCGTACATGAGCTGGTCGGCGTGCCCGAGCATGTCGTCGACCGAGCCGGGCGGTGAGAGGAAGGTGACCGCGCCGATGCTGAAGGTGACGATCCAGCCGAAGCCGGCCATGGTGCCCTGCAGCGCCGCCCGGATGCGCGCGGTGAGGGCCTCCGCCGTCGGGCCGTCGGTGTCGACCCAGAGCAGGCCGAACTCGTCCCCGCCGAGGCGCGCCACCGTGTCGACGGCGCGCGTGCCGCCGCGCAGGGTCGCCGCCGCCGCGGCGAGGAGCAGGTCGCCCTGGGCGTGGCCGAACCGGTCGTTGATGACCTTGAAGTCGTCGCAGTCGAGGTAGGCGACGGTGATGGGCCGGCCGGTGCGGCGCGCCCGCTCCAGCTCGACCCCGGCCTGCTCGACGAACGCGCGGCGGTTCGCGACGTGGGTGAGGGGATCGGTGCGGGCGAGCTGCTGCTCCGCCTCGAGGCGGCCCTTGAGCGCGGCGAAGAGCAGCGTCAGCGCCAGGAAGACGCCCAGCTGCACCGCCACGTTCCAGGCCAGCACGCCGACGGGCAGCGCGCGGCTGCGCGCGCCGAGGTCGGCGGCGGAGGACACGACCGCGCTCACCGTCGAGAGCAGGATCCCGGCGCGCAGCGAGACGAACCAGGTGGCGAGCCCGATCGGCCCGAGGTAGAGGAGGGTGAACGACACGTCCGCCCCGGTGAGGCGATCGGCGAGCCCGACGCACGCCATGAGCCCGATCGCCATCGAGAGCGCGGTGAGCCGTGGCACCCGGGCGGTCCACGACTCGGCGCTGGCGAGGATCGCCATCGCGACGCGGCCGAGACGCCGCGCGAGGCTCGGCGCGAGGCCGAGCGGCGTGGAAAGGTCTGGAAGCGTGAGCTCGCTCCGGACGGCAGGTGAGTGCCCCAAGCTGAACCTGCCGAGGGGCGGACCGTCAACCGAGCGTGTGTGTGGACAAGTATGTGGATGCAAGAGACCCGATCGGGTCCTAATGGCCCGCCAGGTCAGGCGAAGTCACGCGACCGTCGCTGGACCGCCTCGCTCCCGACACCGCGCGCCGTAGAATCGCGGCGTGCCCGCCATCCTCATCGTGGACGACGAGCGCGACCTGCTCTCCGTCCTGGACTTCAACCTCAGGCAGGCCGGCTTCGAGACGCTGCTCGCCGCGAGCGGCGCCGAGGCGCTGGCGCAGGTACGCCGCCGCGTCCCGGATCTCGTCCTGCTCGACCTCATGCTGCCCGACGTCTCCGGCACCGAGGTGTGCCGGTCGCTCAAGAGCGACCCGCGCACCCGCGGCGTGCCGGTCATGATGCTCACCGCCAAGGGCGAGGAGGTCGACAAGGTGGTGGGGTTCGAGCTCGGAGCCGAGGACTACGTGACGAAGCCGTTCAGCGTGCGCGAGCTCGTCCTGCGCGTGAAGGCGCTGCTGCGGCGAGCACAGGGAGCGCCCGCGCCGGCGGAGGCACCACGCGGACCGGAGCCGGTGGGGGCAATCCGGGTCGACATCGGCGCCCACCGCGCGTTCGTCGCCGGCGAGGAGGTGACGCTCACGCCACTCGAGTTTCGCCTGCTGGTGACCCTCATGTCGCGCGCCGGGCGCGTGCAGTCGCGCGAGCAGCTGCTGCAGGACGTGTGGGAGATGTCGAGCGAGCTCGAGACCCGCACCGTCGATACGCACGTGAAGCGGCTGCGCGAGAAGCTCGGGGACGCGCGCGACCTCCTCGAGACCGTCCGCGGCGTGGGCTACCGGCTCGTCGCGCCGTCCGAGCGGGGGTGATCGGTCATCGTGGCGCTGTTCAAGACGCGCCTCGCGGCAGCCATCCGCGCCCTCCAGGACGAGCTCGCCGGCGGGCCGCGCGCGGAGCTCCCCGCCGACCTCGAGCTCCTCGGCGGGCTCGTGCACACGCGCGAGGAGCGCGCCCGCACCAAGGAGGAGCCGGAGCGCGAGATCCTGGCGGCGCTCCCCGACGCCGCGGCGGTGGTGGGGAAGGACGGCCGGGTCCGCGCCGCCAACGCCGCCCTCGAGGCGCTCGCGCCGCAGGGTCGCTCCACGGGCCTCTCCCCCATCGAGATCACCCGCTCCGCCGAGCTGGACGAGGCGGTGCGCCGCGCGCTCGAGGGCACCGGGCGTGCGTTCGAGCTGGAGCTGCCGGCGCGGCGGCGATACCTGCAGGCGCAGGTCTCCCCGCTCTTGCGCGGCGAGGTGCTGCTTCTCTTGCGCGACGTCACGGACTCGCGGCGCGCGGAGGCGATCCGGCGCGACTTCGTCGCCAACGCGAGCCACGAGCTGCGCACCCCGGTGTCCGCCATCCGCGGCGCGGCCGAGACGCTGCTCGGCGGCGCGCTGACGGACCCGGCGGCCGCGCGGCAGTTCAGCGAGATGATCGCGCGGCAGGCGGAGCGGCTGTCGCGCCTCACCCAAGACCTGCTCGACCTGTCGCGGATCGAGTCCGGCCAGTGGCTGATGCAGCTGGACACGGTCGAGGTCGATCCACTCCTGAAGACGGTTCTCGATCTGCAGGCCGAGCGGGCGGCGCAGAAGCGCATCGCCCTGACCAGCGACGTCGAGCCGCCGGTCGCGGTGCGCGCCGACGGGCGGGCCCTCGAGCACGTGCTCGTCAACCTGATCGACAACGCCATCAAGTACACGCCGGCCGGCGGGAAGGTGACGGTCTCCGCCGAACGCGGCGAGCGCGACGTCGTCCTTTCGGTGGCGGACACGGGCCCGGGCATCGCCGCGCACCACCTCCCGCGGCTCTTCGAGCGCTTCTATCGCGCCGACCCGGGGCGCGGGCGGGAGCAAGGCGGCACGGGGCTCGGCCTCGCCATCGTGAAGCACCTCGTACAGGCCCAGGGCGGCGAGGTCGGCGTGCAGAGCGGCGCGTCGGGCAGCCGCTTCTGGGTGAGGCTGCCCGGGGTGTGACGAAGCGCCCGGGCGCTTCGGCGCAGGGCCGCTTACTCGAAGGCGGAGTTCCCCGGAACGTTCACGGGTCCGTCACATAAACGCCACGCTCCGCGCCTAAACCCTCTGCGACCCAAAGCCCAAGGCTCGAGGCTCAAGGAGATCTCATGAAGAAGACGTTGATCGCGGCCGCCCTCCTCGCGGCCGTAGGAGCAGGCTCCGCCCGCGCCGATGCGCTGCTCGTCACCGGCGCCGGTGCGACCTTCCCGTACCCGCTCTACTCGAAGTGGTTCAGCGACTACAACAAGCTGAAGCCCGACGTTCGCTTCAACTACCAGTCCATCGGCTCCGGCGGTGGCATCCAGCAGATCACCCAGCGCACGGTCGACTTCGGCGCCTCCGACGCCCCCATGACGAACGAGGAGATGGCGAAGGCCCCCGGCATCCAGCACATCCCGACGGTGCTCGGCGCGGTCGTGGTCACCTACCAGGCGCCGGTGGCCGAGTTGCGGCTGACGCCGGAGACGCTGGCGGGCCTCTTCCTCGGCGAGATCACGAACTGGAACGATCCACGCCTCGCCAAGGACAACCCGGGCGTGAAGCTCCCCGACGCCCCGGTGACCATCATCCACCGCTCCGACGGGTCGGGCACCACCGCCATCTTCACCGACTACCTGTCGAAGGTCTCGCCCTCGTGGAAGGCCAAGGTGGGCGCCGGGAAGAGCGTGAAGTGGCCGGCCGGTCTGGGCGCCAAGGGCAACGAAGGCGTGACTGGGCTCGTGAAGCAGACGCCGGGCGCCATCGGGTACGTCGAGCTCGCCTACGCCAACCAGAACAAGCTCTCGATGGCCACGCTGCGCAACCACGACGGCCACTTCGTCCGTCCAACGCTCGAGGGCACGTCGGCGGCCGCCGCCGGCGTCGAGATGCCGGCCGACTACCGGGTCTCCATCACCGACGCGAGCGGCAAGGACGCCTACCCGATCGCCTCGTTCACCTACCTGCTCGTCTATCGCGATCAGCAGGACAAGGCGAAGGGCGAGGCGCTCGCGCACTTCCTGTGGTGGGCCATCCACGAGGGCCAGCAGACCGCGCCGAGCCTCGACTACGCGCCGCTGCCGAAGGCGGTCGTCTCGAGCGTCCAGAAGACCCTGTCGACTCTCACCGTCCAGGGGAAGCCGGTCTCCCTTGCCGCCTCCCGCTGACATCGCGGCGCAGGCGCGCGCTCCCGCCGCCACGCCGATCCCCACGCGGGCGACCGCCGGTGGCCACGCTGGTGACCGCGTCTTCGCGCTCACGCTCGTGGCGCTGGGCGGGGCCGTGCTGCTGGTGGTCGGCGTGGTGGTGCTGGAGCTGTACCGGGTGGCGCAGCCCGCGCTCGCGAAGGGCGGGCTGCGCTTCCTCATCGACCGTGACTGGGACCCTGTGGCGGGCTCGTTCGGCGCGCTCCCGTTCGTGTACGGCACGGTGGTCACGAGCGCGGTCGCCATCGTGCTCGCGGTGCCTATCTCGGTCGGGATGGCGCTGTTCCTCTCCGAGATGGGGCCGCCGAAGCTCCGGCCGGTGGTCTCGTTCCTCATCGAGACGCTGGCCGCCATCCCGAGCGTCGTCTACGGCCTGTGGGGCCTGTTCGTGGTCGTGCCGCTGCTGCGAGACCACGTCCAGCCGGCCCTGGCGAAGACCCTCGGATTCCTGCCGCTGTTCCGCGGGCCGACCATCGGGCTGGGCTACCTCGCCGCGGGCGTCCTGCTCGCCATCATGATCCTCCCCACCGTCGCCTCGGTCACGACCGAGGTGCTGAAGACCGTGCCTCCGTCGCTCCGTGAGGGCGCGCTCGCGCTGGGCGCCACGCGCTGGGAGGCGATCCGGATCGCGATCCTTCCCTACGCCCGGCCCGGCATCCTCGGGGCGGCCCTGCTCGGCCTCGGCCGCGCGCTCGGCGAGACGATGGCCGTGACGATGGTCATCGGCAACGCGCCCGAGATCTCCGCCTCGCTGTTCGCGCCCGGCTACTCGCTGCCGGCCGTCATCGCCAACGAGTTCGCGGAGGCGACCGGTGCGCTCCACCTGGGCGCGCTGGCCGGCCTCGGGCTCGTGCTGTTCGGCCTGGCGCTGGTCCTGAACTCCACCGCGCGCCTGCTCGTGCGGTTGGTCGCGCGCGGCCCGAGGGCGGTGGCATGAAGGCGCTCGTGCTCCGCCGCGCCGTCAACGTGGCCGTGACCGTCGCCTGCGGCGCGATGGTGGTCTTCGCGGTCGCCCCGCTCGGCTCGTTGCTCTGGCTCGTCGTCTCGAAGGGGGTGGCGGGCCTCAACGTCTCCTTCTTCACGGCCCTGCCCACGCCGGTGGGCGAGCCCGGGGGTGGCGTCGGGAACGCCATCCTCGGCACCGCCATGCTCGTCGGGCTGGCGTGTCTCGTCGGGCTGCCGCTCGGCATCGGCGCAGGCGTGTTCCTGGCCGAGCGCGGCGACGGCCCCTTCGGCCGCGCCGTCCGCTTCACGGCCGAGGTGTTCTCGGGCGTCCCGTCCATCGTCATCGGCATCGTCGCCTACGGGATCGTCGTCGTCGCGATGCGTCGCTTCTCGATGATGGCCGGCGCGCTCGCGCTGGCGCTGCTCATGGTCCCCACCCTCGCGCGCTCCACCGAGGAGCTCGTGCGGCTCGTCCCGGGGACGCTGCGCGAGGCCTCGCTGGCGCTCGGCGTGCCCGCGTGGAAGACGAGCCTGCGGGTCGTGCTCCGCACGGCGGCCGGCGGCATCCTCACGGCGGTCCTGCTCGCCATCGCCCGCGCGGCGGGCGAGACGGCGCCGCTCCTCTTCACCTCGCTGAACAACCAGTACTGGAACGTGCGACCCGATCAGCCCACCGCGTCCCTGACCGTGCAGATCTTCAATTACGCCATCAGCCCGTACGAGGACTGGCACCAGAAGGCGTGGAGCGCCGCGCTCGTGCTGCTGCTGCTCGTGGGAAGCTTGAACCTGCTCGCGCGCCTCGCCCTTCGCCGCAGCGCGGCGGGAGGGCGCGCGTGAACGGCCCGATCAAGCTGCGCGTCGAGCGGCTCCAGGCCCGGTTCGGCGATCACCACGTCCTGCGCGACGTCACGCTCGAGGTGCCCGCGAGCTCGGTCATGGCCGTCATTGGACCGTCCGGCTGCGGCAAGTCCACCTTCCTGCGCTGCCTCAACCGCATGCACGAGCTCGTCCCGGGGGCGAGCTCGGAGGGCGGCGTCTACCTCGACGGCGAGGACCTTTACCGGCGCGGGGTCGATCCGGTGCTCTTGCGCCGCCGGGTGGGGATGGTGTTCCAGCGCCCCAACCCCTTCCCCACCATGTCCATCCGCGACAACGTCGCGGCCGGGTTGAAGCTCAATGGCTTTCGCGGGCGGCTCGACGACGTCGTCGAGCGTTGCCTGCGCCAGGCCGCGCTGTGGGACGAGGTGAAGGACCGGCTGCGCGCGCCCGCCACCTCGCTCTCCGGCGGGCAGCAGCAGCGGCTCTGCATCGCGCGCGCCCTGGCGGTCGAGCCCGAGGTCCTGCTCATGGACGAGCCGGCGAGCGCGCTCGACCCGGTCGCGACCGCCAAGATCGAGGAGCTCATGCACGAGCTCAAGGAGCGCTACACCATCGTCATCGTCACCCACAACATGCAGCAGGCGGCGCGCGTCTCCGACCGCACGGCCTTCTTCTACATGGGCGAGCTCGTCGAGGCGGGCGCGACCGAGAAGATCTTCACCAACCCCACCGAGCAGCGGACGGAGGATTATGTCACGGGCAAGTTCGGGTGACGTGGCGGGACCCCCATGACGACTGCACACACCGACAAGGCGTACGATCGCGAGCTCCAGGATCTGCGGGACAAGCTGCTCGCGATGGGCGGGAAGATCGAGGCCGCGATCGCCGGTAGCGTGCGCTCCATCACCGAGCGCGATCCCGAGCTGGCCCGGCGCATCAAGTCCGCCGACGCCGAGGTGAACCGGCTCGAGGTGGAGATCGACGACGCCTGCCGGCGCCTGCTCGCGCTGCGCCAGCCGGCGGCGAGCGACCTGCGCTTCATCACCACCGCCCTCAAGATCGTGACCGACCTGGAGCGGATGGGCGACCTGGCGGTCAACGTCGCCGACCGCGCGCTCGACCTCCACCAGGCGCCGCCGCTCGGGCCGCTCCACGATCTCACCGCGCTCGCCGAGGCGGCGGAGGCGCAGCTCGCGAAGTCGCTCGACGCCTTCGTCCAGCGCGACGCCGCCCGGGCGGAGGAGGTCATGCGCGGCGACGAGCTGCTCGACGCGCTCTACCTCAAGATCTTCAACGAGCTCCTGGCGCTCATGATGGAGGACTCGCGAGCCATCCGGCGCGCCACGGCCCTCATGTTCGCCGACAAGCACCTGGAACGCTTCGGGGATCACGCCATCAACGTCGCCGAGATGGTGGTGTACATGGTGCGCGGGACCGACGTGCGGCATCCCGGCAGCCGGCTCGCGCCCTGAGCGTGCCGCAGGGC
>DATLJU010000062.1:0-14797 GCA_035538735.1 Anaeromyxobacteraceae bacterium
GGTCGGCCTTCTCGAGGAGCAGCACCGACAGGCCGCGCTGCGCGAGGTCGCGCGCGGTCCCGGTGCCGTTCACGCCCCCCCCGAGGACGATGACGTCGTAGTCCAAGTCCGCGAGTCTACCCGCCCGCCGGGGCCGCGACCACGTCGCGAATCCGCCCCCTCTCCCTGGCCCTCTCCCCCGGAGGGGGAGAGGGTCGATCACGCGCCGTGCATATCGTCTCCCTCGCCCCGCCGCCAGGCGGGGAGAGGGTCGGGGAGAGGGGTATGTGTCAACCCGCGGATCTGAGTCTCACCTCGGCTCGTGGGTGCTCTTCACGTACAGCTCGCGGAGCTGCTTCGCGTCCACGTCGCCGGGGGCGCTGGTCATGAGGTCGGTGCCCTTCTGCGTCTTGGGCCAGGCCACCACGTCGCGCAGGCTCTCGGCGCCCGTGAGGAGCATGACGAGGCGGTCCATGCCGAGCGCGATGCCGCCGTGCGGCGGCGCGCCCATCTTGAGCGCGTCGAGGAGGAAGCCGAACTTGGACCGCGCCTCCTCGTCGCTGATGCCCATGGCCTTGAAGACGCGCGCCTGCACCGCCGGGTCGTGGAGCCGGATGGAGCCGCCGCCGATCTCGAAGCCGTTGAGCACGAGGTCGTAGCGGTAGCAGTTCACCTTGCCGGGATCGGTCTCGAGGTACTGCACGTCCTCGTCGTGCGGCCGCGTGAACGCGTGGTGCGCCGCCGCCCAGACGCCAGCCTCCTCGTCGAACTCGAACAGCGGCGGGTCGACGACCCACAGGAAGCGCCACTGCCCGCCCGATCCGTACTCCGGGATCAGACCGTGCTTCTTCGCGAGGTGGACGCGCAGGTTCGCCATCACCGTCTGCACGGTGGAGGGCTTGCCGAACTGGAACAGGATGAGGTCGCCGGGCTCGGCCTTCACCGCGGCGTTGATCGCCTGGCGCATCTCGGGGGTGATGGTCTTCGCGAGCGGCGACTGCGTCCACTCGCCACCCTCCGCGACCTTGGCGCGGGCGAGGCCCTTCGCGCCCATGCCCTTCACGTACTCCTCGAGCTTGTCGATCTCGGTCCGCGAGAAGCTCATCGAGCCCGGGACGCGCATCGCCTTCACGATCCCGCCCGCGTCGACGGCGTCCTTCAGGATCGGGACCTCACCGCCGCCGTGCTGCTTCACGACCGCGGTGAGGTCGGTGTGGGGCATGTCGAAGCGCAGGTCGGGCTTGTCGTTGCCGTACTTCTCCATCGACTCGGCGAACGGCATGCGCTGGAAGGGGCGCGGGATGTCCACCCCGAGCACCTCCTTCCACAGCTTCACGATGAGCCCCTCCATGACGTCGAAGACGTCGTTCTGCTCGACGAAGCTCATCTCGACGTCGACCTGCGTGAACTCGGGCTGGCGATCGAGGCGGAGGTCCTCGTCGCGGAAGCAGCGCACGATCTGGAAGTACCGGTCGAAGCCCGCGATCATGTAGAGCTGCTTGAACAGCTGCGGGCTCTCGGCGAGCGCGTAGAACTTGCCCGGGTTGAGACGGGAAGGGACCAGGAAGTTGCGCGCGCCGCCGGGCGTGTACTTCACCATGAACGGCGTCTCGAGCTCGAGGAAGCGCTGGCTCGTGAAGTAGTTGCGGGTGAGGTGGTTCACCTTCGCGCGCGTGATGAGCGTCTTCTGGAGCGGCGCGCGGCGCAGATCGAGGTAGCGGTACTGGAGCCGCTTCTCCTCGCCGGTGTCGATCTTGTCCTCGATCTGGAACGGCGTCGGCTCGCTGCGGTTGAAGATCTCCAGCTCGCTCGCGTGGACCTCGATCTCGCCCGTCCTCAGCTTCGGGTTCACGTTCGAGCCGCGCGACACGACCTTGCCGCGGATCCCGACGCAGTACTCCAGCCGCAGCTGTCCCGCCAGCTCGTGGACGTCCGGGCGGACGTCCGCCTCGAACACGACCTGGGTGAGCCCCTCCCGGTCGCGGAGGTCGATGAACACCGCCCCGCCGTGGTCGCGCCGGTTGTGGACCCAGCCGTAGAGGACGACGTCCTGGCCGAGCTGTTCCTTCGTGAGTTCACCGCACGTGTGGGTGCGCTTGAGGTCCGTGATGAAGCGGGCCAAATCAGCCTCCGGAAGTGGGTGAGGCAGCTAACACTCGCGAATGCGGCGCGTCAAGGCGAGGAGCGCGAGCCCGGTCGCCCTCTGGTTCGCCCCCAACGCCTCGACTTCTATCGTTCTTACAGCACCCCGACGGGAAAAATGACATGGCGCAACTACGCCGGACGCCTGGCTGCCCGGGATCGCGGCGTTGCCACGTGGCCCCGCCGTTGCAAACGCACGGAATACGCGGCGCAGGAGGAAGGGCGATGCAAACCAAGGGCGACGACGCGGCCTTCGATCCGATCTGCGGGAAGCGCGTGGATCCGGTCGGCGCGCAGGCCGTCGAGTACAAGAAGCGCAAGTACTTCTTCTGCTCCGGCCGCTGCAGGGAGCGCTTCGAGCGCCAGGCCGAGCGCCACCGGGTGCAGGATCTGGCTCGTCTGGGCGCCTTGTTCGCGCACCAGAAGGTCCGCTGGGGCCTCGCCTGAGGCACGGCGTTCGGCGGCGGACGAGCCCCCGCCTTACGACGAGGCGGCGCGGAGGTCCTTGATCCTCAGCTGAAGCCGGCGCGAGCCGTCCCAGTCGTCGAAGCCGACCGTCACCGCCGCCTCGATCTCGCCCTCGCACACGCCGAGGCGGTCCCCGAGGGAGAACCCGATCGCATCCAGGCCAGGACGCAGGGCGAGCTTGAGGTGCGCGCCGTCCGCCCCGACCGTGCGCGCCCGGCGCGGAGTGGCCCGAACCGCGAAGAGCGGCTCTGGGTGACCGGCCCCGAACGGCGCGAGCTTCTCCAGCGCGAGCGCCGCCCGCTCCGAGACCGCCGCGACGTCGAACCGGCCCTCGATCCGGCAGCGCGGCACGAGGTCTTCCTCGGAGAGGCGCTCACCCGCGAACGCCTCGAAGGCAGCGCGGAAACCCGGCAGCGCGGGAGGATCGACCGTCACGCCCGCCGCGTGCGCGTGTCCGCCGAACCTCTGCAGGTGTCCGGCGCAGGCGGCGAGCGCGTCGTGGAGGTGGAAGGCCTCGATGCTGCGGCCGCTCCCCTTCCCCACCCCGTTCGCGACCCCGACCAGCACCGTCGGGCGGTGGAACCGCTCCACGACACGCGACGCGACGATGCCCACCACCCCGGGGTGCCAGCTGTCCCGCCACAGCACGAGCCCACGTGCCCCGGCGGAGACGCGCTCCTCGGCTTGCGCCAGCGCCTCCTCCTGGATCTGGCGCTCGATGTCCTGCCGGGCGCGGTTCTCGCGGTCGAGCTCGTCCGCGAGCGCGGCGGCCTCGCGCTCGTCCTCCGAGAGGAGCAGCCGCACCCCGCGGGCCGCGTCGTCGAGGCGGCCGGCCGCGTTGAGCCGGGGCCCGAGCCGGAACCCGACCTGGCCGGCCCCCATCGCGGCGCCGTCGGGGATCCCGGCCACGCGCTTCAGGGCGCGCAGGCCAGGGCGGCGGGTCCGCGACAGCTCCTCGAGGCCCCAGCGCACCAGGATCCGGTTCACGCCGGTGAGCGAGACCACGTCGGCGACCGTCCCGAGCGCGACGAGATCGAGCGCCTCGCGGAGGTTCGGCTCGGGGCGCATGGGACCGAAGCGGCCCGCCTCGCGCAGCCGCTTGCGCAGCGCCATCGCGAGGCAGAAGGTGACGCCCACGGCGGCCAGCGGCTTGTACGGATACTGGCAGCCGGGCTGGTGGGGGTTGAGGATGGCGACCGCGGCAGGGAGCTCGACCGGGACCGTGTGGTGGTCCACCACGACGGCGTCGACGCCCAGCTCGGCCGCGGCGCGCACCTCGGCCACGCTGGTGATGCCGCAGTCGAGCGAGACGAGCAGCTTCGCGCCGCCCTCCGCGAGGCGCCTCACGGCACCGGTGTTGAGGCCGTAGCCCTCGACCAGACGGTGCGGGACGTACGTGACGACGTCGCCGCCGGCGGCGCGGAGGAAGCCGGCGAGCAGCGCGGTCGAGGTGACGCCGTCCACGTCGTAGTCGCCGTACAGCGCGATGCGCTCGCCGGCCTCCAGGGCGCGCGCAAGCCTCGCGACCGCGGGCTCCATGCCCGACATGAGGAAGGGGTCGGGGAGATCGGCGAGCCTGGGGTCGAGGAAGCGTTGCGCCGCGGCGGGATCGCCGAGCCCGCGGCAAGCGAGCACGCGGGACGCCAAGGGATCGAGGCCGAGCTCGCGCGCCAGCCGCGCCGCAACGGCGTCGTCGCACTCCACGTCGACCCAGCGCCTCGGCAACACGCGGGGTGACGTAGCACGCCGGGCTGACAGGGCGGCGCTTGGTCCGGCGCGCTTCGACTACGTCGGCTGCGCCCGAAGCGGAGTCGAAGGGCGACCCCGCAAAACGCGAGGAGCCCGGCCGCCGAGAGGCGAGCGGGCTCCATCGGCGGCGGGGGACACACCCCCGCCCTACGCGGACGGGGATGAGACCCCGCCCTACTCCTTCGTCACCTCACGGCGCGGGCCGGCTCGCGCTCGGCGCGGGCGGGGGCGCCCTTCTTCGCGGCCCGCTCCTCGAGCCAGATCGTCATCGGGGCGGCGATGAACCAGGTCGAGTACGTGCCGGAGATGATGCCGAGCATCATCGCGGCCGAGAAGTCGAAGATGGTCCCGACGCCGTACACGAGCAGGCCGATGAGCGAGAGCGCCGTCGCGAACGAGGTGAGGAAGGTCCGGCCGAGGACCTCGTTGATGGACTCGTTCACGAGATCGCCGAGCCTCTTGCCCTTGAACTTGGCCGCGTTCTCGCGGATGCGGTCGTAGACGACGACCGTGTCGTTCACGGAGTAGCCGACCACGGTGAGGATGACCGCCACCGAGGTCAGGTTGAACTCGCGCCCGCTGAAGGCGAAGTAGCCGAGGGTGATGATGGCGTCGTGGATGAGGGCGATGATGACGCCCGGGCTGAAGCGGAAGTCGAAGCGCAGGCCCACGTACACGACGATGAGGGCCATCGCGTAGAGGATGGCCTTGAAGCCCTGGTTGCGGAGCTCACGGCCCACCGCCGGGCCGACGTACTCGACGCGCCGCACGTCGGGCTTCGCCTCGCTGAAGCGTGACGAGAGCTCGCGCTCGATCTTGTCCTGGATCCCCTGCGTGATGACGGCGAAGGACCTCGTGCCGGCGGTGAGGCCGGCCTCCTCGCGCACCTCGCGGACCCGCGCCCCGGTCGACTCGACCGCCGCCTTGAGCTGCTCCGGCGTGGGCGGCGTGCCCTGGAACTGGAAGTCGATCTTGTCCCCGACGTCCGGGTTGAAGTGCGGCGTGCCCTGCACCGGGAACTTCGCCTCCACCGCCTGGACGACGCGGTTCACGTCCTCCTGGCTCATGAGGGCGACGCGGCCGACGCGGATGAGGTAGGTGTGCTCAGAGTCCGCCCCGTACGTCTGCACGGAGGCGTCCTTGAACCCGAGGTCCTCGACCCCCTTGCGGATCGCGGCCGGATCGACGGCCTGCTGGAACTTGACCTCCATCTCCGTGCCGCCGGCAAAGTCGACGCCGAAGTTGAGGCCGTGGAAGACGGCCCACAGGATGACCGCGGCGTTCGCGATCAGCGACAGCGTCACGGCGATGTGGCGCTTCCCGACGAAGTCGAACTTCGTGTTGTGCGGGATGATGTCGAAGGTCTTGAATTTCATCAGACGCTCAGGCGCGCCGTGTCGCGACGCGTGAAGAAGTCCATGAAGGCGCGGGTCACCACGATGGAGGTGAACATCGAGGCGACGAGCCCAATGATGAGGGTCACCGCGAAGCCGCGCACCGGGCCGGAGCCGTACTGCATGAGGACGACGCCGGCGACGAGGGTCGTGACGTGGCTGTCGACGATGGTCCAGAACACCTTGTCGTAGCCCTGCTCGACCGCTTGACGGACGGTGCGCCCTGCCCGCAGCTCCTCGCGGATGCGCTCGTTGATGAGGACGTTGGCGTCGACCGCCATGCCGAGCGTGAGCACGAACCCGGCGATGCCCGGCAACGTGAGCGTCGAGCCGATGATCGACATGATGGCGAGCACGAGCAGCGCGTTGAGCACGAGCGCCAGGTCCGCGATGAGGCCGGTCGCCCGGTAGTAGAGGATCATGAACGCCACCACCAGCATGAGGCCGATGAGGGCCGCGGTGGTGCCCTTCCGGATGAGCTCCGGCCCGAGGGTCGCGCCCACGGTGCGCTCCTCGAAGATGGTCACCGGGGCGGGCAGCGCGCCCGCCTTCAGCACGAGCGCGATCTCGTTCGCCTCCTCGAACATCTGCTGGTACGGGCGGTTCGAGCCGAGCGTGATCTGACCGTTGGTGGAGATCTTGCCCTGGATGTACGGCGCCGTCTCCACCTTGCCGTCGAGCACCGTCGCCATGCGCCGGCCGAGGTTCTGGGTGGTCAGCTTCTCCATGAGGCGCCCGCCCTCGGGCGTCATCGTGAACACCACCACCGGGCGGCCAGCTCCCTGCGAGTTGTCCATCGCCGCGCGCGCGTCGGAGATGTAGTCGCCGGTGAGCTCGGTCTTCGCGTGCAGCAGGTAGGTCCGGTAGAAGTGCTCCTTCACCACGCCCGCGCCGACGGTGCTCTCGCCCACACCGATCTCCTGACCGGGCTGGAGCAGCGGCTTCGCCACCTTCTCGACGGCGGCGTCGAGCTGGGGACGCGTGTTGGCGGCGATGAAGGTCACCTGCCGGGCCGCGCCGCCGGGGAGCTCCACGCCCTCGACCGACCAGCAGCCCGTGTCGGGCAGCGGCGTGCGAATCATGCCCTGGTCCGCCGGGCAGGCCGGCAGCTGGCCGCGCACGCCGTCGAGCGCGGTCGACTCGTCGTCCGTGATCTTGAACTCGAGCTGCGCCGTTCGGCCGAGCAGCTCCTTCGCCTTCTCCGGATCCTTGAAGCCGGGGAGCTGGATCTGGATCTGGTTGTTGCCCTTGCGCTTGATGTCCGGCTCGGTGACGCCCCACTTGTCCACGCGGTTGCGGATCGTCTTCTCCGCCTGGTCGACCGCCTTGGCCTGGAAGTCCCTGAGCACGTTCGTCTTGAACGCGAAGTAGACGGTGCCCTGCGGCGCGCCCGACGGCGAGCTGAGCTCGGTCCCGTACTGGTCGAGCACGATCGACTCGACCTTGCGCGGATCGGAGGTCTTCACCGCGATGCGCGTGCCATCGGACGTGGGCGCGGACGCCTCCACCGGGATCTTCTTCTCGCGGAGGAAGTCGGCGATCTCGTCGGCGCGGCGGGCCACCTTGGCCTTCATCGCCCGATCGACGTCGACGCCCATGGCGAGGAGGATGCCGCCCTGCAGGTCGAGGCCGAGGTTGAGGTGCTTGCGCGCGCTGGGGGCCCAGCTCGGCACCGACTGCTCGAACTTCTCGCCGGAGCGCTGCTCGGGCGGCAGCCGGAAGTAGAACCAGCTCGGCACGAGCTGGTAGACGCTGAAGACGAGTACGCCCACGATGAGGGCGACCCGCAGGTACCAGTTCCGTTCCATTTTACTTCTTCGCCTCCGCCTTCTGCGCCTCGACGGCCTCGCCCTTCTCCTTGAACTCGCCGCCGACGAACTGCTTCAGGACGCGCACCTTGCCGGCGCCGATGTCGAGCAGCACCGCCTGGTCCTCGACCTGAGCGACCGTGCCGATGAGCCCGCCCTGCGTCCAGATCCGGTCGCCCTTCTTCATGTTCTGGCGGAAGCTCTCGACCTTCTTTCGCTCCTTCGCCTGCGGCCTCCAGAGCACGAAGTAGAAGACGCCGAACATGAGCAGCAGCATGAGGGGCATCGACATGGGGCCGCCCAGCGGGCTCCCCGCCTCGGGCGCGGTCTGGCTCAGAAAAGCCGCGAAAGCCTGGTGCATGCGATCTCCGTGAAGGCGGAAAAAGTGCCGTCTTTTAGCAGCATTTGAGCTGCCACCGCAACGGGTAACGCGCCCGCGCCACCGCGGCCATGTGACGGTTCGAAGACGCTTACAGTGGCCCCTTCTTCCAGCCATCCCGCTTCTCGCGGGCATAGGCCTCGAGCCGCCCCTCCTCGATCGCCCTGCGCGCTCCCGCCATGAGATCGAGGAAGTAATGGACGTTATGGAGCGTGTTGAGGCGCAGGCCGAGCAGCTCGCCGGCTCGGAAGAGGTGGCGCAGGTAGGCGCGCGAGAACGTCCGGCAGGTGTAGCAGGCGCAGGAGGGATCGGCCGGCCGGTCGTCGTCCTGGAAGGCGGCATTGCGGATGGTCAGCCGCCCCTGGCTCGTGAAGAGCAGGCCGTTGCGAGCGCAGCGGGTGGGGAGGACGCAGTCGAACATGTCCACGCCGGCGGCGATGCCCTGCAGGAGGTCCTCGGGCGTGCCGACGCCCATGAGGTAGCGCGGCTTCTCCGCCGGCAGCAGCGGCGCGTCGCGCGCGACGCCCGCCCACATCTCCTCCGGCTCCTCCCCGACCGCGTAGCCTCCGAGCGCATAGCCGGGCAGGTCCAGCGCGGCGGCCTCCTCGATCGCGCGGCGGCGCAGGTCGGGGAAGAGCCCGCCCTGGACGATGCCGAACAGCGCGCACGCGCCGTCCGCGTGCCACGCGTCGCGGCAGCGCACGAGCCAGCGCTGCGTCCGCGCCAGCGACGCCTCGTGGTAGCTGCGCTCGGCCTTCGAGGGCGGGCACTCGTCGAACGCCATGATGACGTCCGCCCCGAGCGCCTCCTGGATCTCGATGGCGCGCTCCGGCGAGAGGAAGTGGCGCGCGCCGTCGAGGTGGCTCCGGAACTCCACCCCCTCCTCCGAGATGCGGACGAGGCCCTTCGGCGCCTCGGCCGGCTCGCCGGAGGCGCGCGCCGCCTCCCCCAGGCTGAAGACCTGGAACCCGCCCGAGTCGGTGAGCAGCGCGCCTGGCCAGGCCATGAACCCGTGCAGCCCGCCGAGCCGCCGCACGCGCTCGTGCCCGGGCCGCAGGTACAGGTGATAGGTGTTGCCGAGGACGATGCGCGCGCCGAGCTCCTCGAGGTCGCGCGGGGAGAGCGTCTTCACGGTGGCGGCGGTGCCCACCGGCATGAAGACCGGCGTCTCCACCACGGCGTGAGGCGTGACGAGCCGGCCGCGCCGGGCGGCGCCGTCCTGCGCGAGGAGCTGGAACGAGATCACGGGCGCGGGTTTCGCCGCCGCCGAGTGGCTTGTCAAGCCTGTCGGGCCACGGCGTCACTGTTCAGGCGGCGGGGCCCCCCGACCGCGCCGCGTCCTCCGCCATCGCCCGCCAGGCGCGCGCCGCCCGCCCCTCTCCGACGAGGCGCAGCCCCACGGCGCCCTGCGGCGGCACGCCCGCCGCCCAGCACACCACCGCCCGCGCCGTCGGGGCGAGCAGCCCGTCTCCGAGCTTCACCGCCAGGACCTCGCCGACGCCCGGGAGCGGCCCCGCCCAGGCGAGGGCGCAGCCGCCCTGCGAGACGTTGAGGGTGGTGGCGGATCGTGCCTCGCCGCGCTCGCCCCGGACCCGCAGCGGGCGCGTCGCCACGTGCCGGGGCTCCCGCTCGCGGAACTCGATCGGCTCACCGCGCGCCGCGAGCGCGAGGAAGCGGGCCGCCGGCAGGCTCGTCGCGTCCAGAACCAGCTCGACCCCGGGAGGCAGCGAGGGCCGACCGAACCGCCGCACGAGCGCCACCGCCCCGAAGACCGTGGCCCGGATGCCCTGCCCCAGAATGCCGACCCGCGCCGCCACCTCGTCGCCGCTGCGCGCGTCCGAGAGCGCGGGCAGGAACAGCTTGCCCGACTCCGGGTTCCAGCCAGCGAGGTACTGCGCGGGCGCGAGGTTCAGCTCGATGCTGTGCAGCTTGGCCACGGCGCTCCCCTCTCCGTCCACAGGTCAACCCAAGAACATGGCGTCCCCGTAGCTGAAGAACCGGAACCGGCGGCGCACCGCCTCGCCGTACGCGGCGAGGACGCGCTCGCGGCCAGCGAAGGCGCACACGAGCATGAGCAGCGTCGACCGCGGCAGGTGCAGGTTCGTCACCAGCGCGTCCACCGCCTGGAAGTGGAACCCCGGGCGCACGAACAGCGACGTCCGGCCCGGGCCCGGGCGCAGCGCGCCGCGCTCGAACGCGCTCTCCAGCGTCCGCACGGCCGTCGTCCCCACCGCCACGACGCGGCCGCCGCGCGCCCGACAGGCGGTGAAAGCGCGGGCCGCCTCCTCGGGCACGTGGTAGCGCTCCTCGTGCATCCGGTGCTGGTCGAGGTCGTCGCCGCGGACCGGCAGGAAGGTGCCGGCGCCGACGTGCAGCGTGACCGAGGCGCCCTCGACGCCCCGCGCGGACAGCCGCGCCAGCAGCTCGGGCGTGAAGTGCAGCCCGGCGGTGGGCGCCGCCGCGCTGCCCGGCACCCGCGCCACCACCGTCTGGTAGCGCTCGCGATCGGCGGTGTTCGGCTCGCGCCGGATGTACGGCGGGAGCGGCAAGCGCCCCTCCGCCTCCAGCGCCGCCCGCAGCGCCGCGCCGGCTCGGTCGAAGCGCACCTCGAACAGCCCGCCCCCGAGCGCCTCGAGGACCGTCGCGGTGAGCCCGCCGAAGGCGAGCCGCGCGCCGGGCCGCAGCGGCTTCGAGGATTGTCCCAGCGCGCGCCAGCGCGCGCCATCCTCGCCGTCGAGGGGTTCGAGCAGAAGGAGCTCGCACCGGCCGCCGCTCTCCTTGGTCCCGAGGAGCCGGGCCGGGATGACGCGGGTGTCGTTCATGACGAGGAGGTCGCCGGGCCGGAGCAGCCGGTCGAGCTCGGAGAACCGCAGCTCCGCCCACTCGCCTTCGCGCGGCACCACCAGGAGCCGCGACGCGTCTCGCGGCGAGACCGGCTCCTGCGCGATGAGCTCTTCGGGGAGCGGGTAGTCGAAGTCGGAGAGGGTCACGGTAACGGGCCCTTGTCTAACACGGGTCGGCCCCCTCTCCCTTGCCGGCGGCGGCGCCTTCGGCGCTTTCGCTCGCTCACACGAGCGGCCGCCGGCTTCGCCGACTTCTTGGTGGGGGCTCCGCCCCCACTCCCCCGCCGGTGGGGGACAGGCTTCGATCACCTCTGCGTCTCGTCTCCCTCGCCCCGCCGCCAGGCGGGGGAGAGGGGCTTGCCCCTCGCGTCAATACATCCTGACGATCTCCGTCCCCGGGTAGTACCGCGCCAGGATGGCACGGTAGCCCTCTCCGGCAGCCGCCGCGCCGGCGGCGCCCCACTGGCAGAGGCCCGCGCCGTGGCCGGAGCCGCGGCCCGTGAACACGGCCGACCCGCGCGCGACCGCGACGTCGAAGGCGAGCGAGGGCAGCCGGTCGTAGCCGAGCCGCTGCCGGAGATCGACCGCCGACAGCGCCGCGGTACGGCCGCGGGCCGAGATCTCGACCCGCGCCGCCCGGCCGCTGGAGGTCCGCGCCGCGACGCGCGCCGATGCCGCTTGCCCCCCGAGGCCGGCGCGCGCGCCCAGCTCGGCGGCGGAGATCCTCACCGTCCAGCGCGCCCGCGGCGACGCGCGACAGCGATCACAGGCGACCGACGCGAGGTAGGGACGGTCGCGCCCGAGCGCATCGCCACCCCGCTCCGTCCGGCCGCCGCAGGTCGAGTGGAAGTAGGCCTCGATGGGCGCGTGCTCGAACACGAGCACCTCCCCCGCCGTGGCGAGGGCGGCCGCGCGGGCGCGCGGGTCGGGCGGCCCGGCGCGGTAGACCTGGTCGAGCACGGTCGCGCCGAGGTGCCAGGGCCGGCCCTCGGCGACCGCCTCCAGCTTCTTGAACACGGCGAAGGTGCGCGCCGCCACCGCCTGGGCCTCGAGCGCCGCGGGCGGGAAGCGAACCGGCATCTCCGCCATCGTCACATCGGAGACGTAATCCTCGAGCGGCAGGGCATGGATCACCGCCAGTCCGGACGGCACGCGCCGGACCTCCAGCTCACCGGCGAAAGCGGCGTCGGGGACCACGTCGACGCGCAGCGGGGCGGCGGCGCCGAGCACGACGCCGCCGGCGTCGAGGGTCGCGCCGTTGAGCGTGAGGACGTCGCCCGAGATCGCGACGACGGCCTGCCCGCGCGCGACCTCCTGCGCGACGGCCCCTTCGTGCAGCGGGGCGGCGGAGAGTCCGGGGGCGGACACCGTCACCGGGCCCGGCCCGAGCGCCACCGCGATCCGGACCACCTCGACGCCGCGGGCGGGCGCGGAGGCCAGCAGCGCGAGCAGGATGGCCGCGGTCCGCACGACCTACCCCTCCTCGGCGCCCTCGCGGACGACGGGGGCGGCGCCGCGAGGCGCCTTCGTCTCCTTGAGCTTGTGCCAGACGAACCAGGCGACGGCCGCGACGAGGGCGAGCCCGATGGCGAGATCGAAGCGGTGGAACGCCGCCTTGAGGCGGGGGTCCTTGTTCCACTGCTCACCGAGCTTCATCCCCACCCAGGCGAGGCCGTAGCACCACGGGTACGACCCGACGAACGTGTACAGGATGAACTTCGTCATGTTCATCCGCGCCACGCCGGCCGGGAACGCGATGAAGGTGCGGACGACCGGGAGGAGCCGCCCCACGAGCACCACCCACTGGCCATGGCGGGCGAAGAGCCGGTCGGCCAGGTCGAGCTCCTTGTGGGAGAGCAGGACGTACCGGCCCCAGCGCTCGATCAGCGGCCGGCCGCCGTACTGGCCGAGCCAGTAGGCGGGGATGGAGCCGACGACGCAACCGACGGCGCCCGCCAGCGCCGCCCCGTGGAGCGAGAACTGGCCCGCATACACGAGGTAGCCGGCGAACGGCATGATGATCTCGGAGGGCAGCGGGATGCAGGCGCTCTCGATGCCCATGAGCAGCACCACTCCGCCGTAGCCGAGCGCGGAGATCACGCCCGTCGTCCAGACCGCCAGCACCTCGATGACCTTCGCGATCACTCGACACTCCGTCGGGCTGGGCCCGTGTGGAAGACCTCGTCGTACGGGCAGCTGCAGTCCGCCTCGGGGGGATCCGGATAGAGGTAGCGCTCGCCGCGGTAGTTACGGAACCAGGTGCCGGGCCCGCCGCCCGCCGGCGCGAGCCGGTACTCCGGCTGGAGCGTCACCTTTCCACCGCCGCCGGGGAGGTCGACGGCGAGGTGCGGCACGGCCAGTCCGCTCGTGTGGCCGCGCAGCTGCTCCAGGATCTCGACCCCGCAGGCGAGCGGGGTCCGCAGGTGACCCGTGCCCTCGGCGACGTCGCCCTGGTGAAGGTAGTAGGGCCGGACGCGCCAGGCGAGCAGCCGGTGGTTGAGCGCCCGGATGTTGCGTGCGTTCGAGTTCACGCGGCGGAGCAGCACGGTCTGGTTCTCGACCGGCACCCCGTGGTCGACGAGGCGCTCGCACGCCTCCTGCGCCTCCGGCGTGCACTCCTTGAGGTGGTTGAAGTGCGTGACGACGAAGAGGGGCTTCACGCTGCGCAGCAGGCGCGCCAGCGCGTCGTCGACGCGCATGGGACAGGTGACCGGGGCGCGGGTGGCGAGGCGGAGGATCTCGACGTGCGGGATGGCGCGCAGCTCGCGGAGGAGCCATCCAAGCCGCTCGTCCCCGAGCACGAGGGGATCGCCGCCGGAGACGAGGACGTCCCGCACCTCGGGGTGAGCGCGGACGTACGCGAGCCCCTCCTCGGCCGCGGCGCGGTCGAAGGCGCCCTCCTCGCCGCCCGTGATCCGGCGTCGCGTGCAGTGGCGGCAGTAGACGGCGCAGGTGTCGCTGACGAGGAAGAGGACGCGGTCGGGGTACTTGTGGACGACCGCGCGGCGAGGGCGATGCCGATCCTCCCCGAGCGGGTCGCGCAGGTCGCCCTGGGCCGTCTCCGACTCCGCCGCCACCGGGATGGCCTGCATCCGCACCGGGCAGAAGGGATGGCGCGGGTCGATGAGGGAGGCGTAGTAGGGCGTGATGCCGAGGCGGAAGACTTGGGCGGTCAGCTCGAGCCCGCGACGCTCCGCGTCAGTGAGCTCGATCAGCCGCGCCACCGCCTCCGGCGTGCGCAGGGCGTGGCGCTGTTGCCAGCGCCAGTCTCGCCACGCTGCTTCGCTGACTCCCGGAAAGAGGTCGCGCCCGCTCATCGTTTCTTCCGCTCGTCCAGGGCGCAGCGCCGCCTCGGGCGATGGCCACCGGAGAAAAACGCGCGAACCTACGCAGCCCCTCCCGGAAAGTCAAAAGAGCGCCAGAACTGCTTGTTCACACGTCGGCCCCGCGCGGTACTCTGGGGGCATGGCGGGGGGGCGGCGAGTGCCACCTCCTTCGGTCGATGTTAAGAGTACATAGGGCGGCTCGGCCGCCTCGAAGGAGCGAGCGTCAACGATGGCCACCCTCCCGGTCCTGACGGGCGAGGCTTCGTCTCCCCGGCCTCCCGGGGCGCCCGACCTGAGCGTCGCAGGCGACCCGCGCCCGGTCCGCCACATCACGTCTCGCTTCCCGCCTGGCCCGCGCTCGATCTGGAGGAGCATCTCCGCCACGCTCTGGAACGACTGGCACTGGCACCAGCGCGAGCGCATCACGACGCTCGAGCAGCTCGAGTCGGTGATCCGCGTCACCGACGGCGAGCGGCAGGCCGCGCGCGAGACCGCGGCCGAGTTCCACATGGGTATCACGCCGTACTACGCGGCGCTGATGGACCCCGAGGACCCGACCTGCCCGGTGCGGCTGCAGGCGGTGCCGACCATGGGCGAGATGCAGATCGCCCCCTCGGACCTCGAGGATCCGCTGGCCGAGGAGCGGGACATGCCGGTGCCCGGCATCACGCACCGCTACCCCGACCGCGTCCTCTTCTACACCACGCAC
>DATLJU010000063.1:0-8909 GCA_035538735.1 Anaeromyxobacteraceae bacterium
GTGGCCGCGGCGGTGGCGAGCCGCGCCGGGTCGGCGTGGGGCAACGGCCCGGAGAGCGCCGAGCCGACGAGGATGCCGATCGTCGTCGTGGTGCTGACGCTGAGGACCGCCGACCGGCCCAGGGCGGCGTACACGATCGGCGGGGCGCAGGCGGCGTAGAGCCCCACCTGGACCGGCAGGCCGGCGACGGTCGCGTAGGCCATCGCCTTCGGGAGCACCACCGCCGCGGCGGTCAGGCCCGCGATCGCGTCGGCCGGCAGGGTGGCCCGATCGTAGCCGCGTCGCCAGGGGAAGATCACCGGCGGGGCGCGCTCCACGGCCTTCGGGGCAGGCGAGCCCAAGGGCGGCCTCAGTACTTCTCCGGAACGTGCTTGAAGGGATATTCGGGCTCGACGTACCCCTTCCGCTTCTGGCGGTCGGGCAGCTTCGTGCGCCTCCGCTCCTGCGTCAGGTCCTGGTACGGGATCTTCGAGAGCAGGTGGTGGATGACGTTGAGGCGCGCGCGCCGCTTGTCGTCGGAGCGGACCACGAACCACGGCGCGAAGGTGGAGTCCGTCGCCTGGAACATCTCGTCGCGCGCTCGCGAGTAGTCGTACCAGCGCCGGTACGACTCCAGGTCCATCGGCGAGAGCTTCCAGAGCTTGCGGCCGTCGTCGATGCGCGCTTGCAGCCGGCGGGTCTGCTCCTCCTGGCTCACCTCCAGCCAGTACTTGATGAGCACGATCCCGGACTGGACGACGAAGTTCTCGAACATGGGCGTCGCCTCGAGGAACCGCTGCACCTCCGCCTCGGAGGTGAACCCCATGACGCGCTCGACGCCGGCGCGGTTGTACCAGCTGCGATCGAAGATGACGACCTCGCCGCCGGCCGGCAGGTGGGCCATGTAGCGCTGCGCGTACATCTGCGTCTTCTGGCGCTCGCTCGGCGCGGGGAGGGCGACGACGCGGAACACCCTTGGGCTCACGCGCTCGGTGATCGCCTTGATGGTGCCGCCCTTTCCGGCCCCGTCGCGGCCCTCGAACACGACGCAGATCTTGAGCTTCTCCTGCTTCACCCACTCCTGGAGCTTGACGAGCTCGACGTGCAGCTTCGCGAGCTCCTTCTCGTACTCCTTGCGCTTGAGCTTCGCGGGCCGCGCCACCTCGTGCGCCGCCGACTTGTCACTCTTCGCCATGCTGCCTCCCCGCTTGCGATGCTTCACGATGCGACCGCCGCCGCCGTCCCCGGAGCGCCGGCGCTCGCCGCCGGTGACGTCTCGGGCGAGCGCCCGAGCGTCTTCACGAGCTCGTCGATCTGCGCCGCGAACGCGGCGTGCTCCGGCGAGCCCGCCTCGGCGTAGTTGAGGTTCTTCATGAGGCCGGTGAGCTGCGTGAAGAAGCGGCGCGCCTCCTCCTTGTCGTGGAACGGATAATCCCGCTGGACGAGGACGCGCACGCGCTCGAAGGCATCCTTCTGGCGCGCCTGCGGCGTCGAGGCGTCGACCTTGTCGAAGGCGTCCTGCTGCAGGTAGACCATGTCGAGGAAGAGCGCCTTCTGGTACGTCACATAGTCGTCGAGCGTGACGCCCTCCTCCCCGGTGACCTGCATCATCTGGTAGACGGCGTCGCCGTGGCGGAGGAGCTCCGCCAGCGCGCGCACGGAGTCCGCCCAGCCGGGCCGGAACTGCGCGTCGAAGTACGGGCGGAGCTGGTCGAGGTAGCGCGACCAGGAGATGAGCGGATCGACGGCCGGGTAGAAGCGTTTGTAGGCCCGGGCCGCCGAGAGCCCGAGGAAACACTTCACGGTGCCGAGCGTCGACTGCGTGACCGGCTCGTCGAAGTTGCCGCCCGCCGGGGAGACGGTGCCGATCATCGTGAAGCTCCCGACCGCGCCGTCGTGGGTCCGGAGCACGCCGGCGCGCTCGTAGATGCCCTTGATCGACGAGTCGAGGTACGCCGGAAAACCCTCCTCGCCGGGGATCTCCTCGAGGCGCCCCGAGGTCTCCCGCATCGCCTGGGCCCAGCGCGAGGTGGAGTCCGCGATGAGGAGCACCTGGAGGCCCATCTGGCGGTAGTACTCACCCAGCGTGATGCCCATGTAGATCGACGCCTCGCGGGCGGCGACGGGCATGGACGAGGTGTTGCAGATGACGACGGTGCGGTCCATGAGCAGCCCGCCGCGAGGGTCCTTCATCGTGCCGAACTCCTCGATCGTCTCGAGCACCTCGCCGGCGCGCTCGCCGCAGGCCACCTGGATGACGACGTCGGCGGTCGAGAAGCGCGCGATCAGGCCCTGGAGCACCGTCTTGCCCGCGCCGAAGGGCCCCGGGATGCAGGCGGTCCCTCCGAGCGCGATCGGGAAGAAGGTGTCGATGAGGCGAATGGTGGTGCTGAGCGGCTCCTGCGGGAACTGCCGCTCGCACAGGCCGCGGCGGAGCAGCTTCCCCGGGAGCGGCCGCCGCACCGGCCACGGCTGGGACATCGTGAGGTCGCGCACGCGGCCGGTCGCGTCGCGAATCCGGGCCAGCGGATCGCTCACGGTGAGCTCACCGCCGTCGATCGAGACGAGCTCCACCTCGCCGGGCTCTCCGAACGGGACCATGATCTTGTGGGTGAAGCGGTGCTCGGCGACCGTGCCGAGGACGTCGCCAGCCTGCAGCCGCGCACCAGCCTTGCGGGTTGGGACGAAGCTCCACCTCCGGGTCCGATCGAGGGGGTCGGCCGCCCTGCCGCGCGCCAGGAAGAAGCCGTCGCGCTCCGCCAGCGCGCGGAGCGGATTCTGGAGGCCGTCGTAGACCATCCCCAGGAGCCCCGGCCCGAGCGTCGCCGACAGCATCTGGCCCGTGAGCTCCACGCCGTCTCCGACGCGGACCCCCTGCGTCTCCTCGAACATCTGCGCGTCGGCGCGCCGGCCCGTCACCCGCAGCACCTCGCCCTTGAGGCGGGCGTCGCCGGAGCGGACGAACAGGAGCGAGTTCTTCATCATCGGAGCGTCGCTCTCGACGCTCACGATGTTCCCCGTCACCCCCACCACCCGCGCTTCAGGCGTAGATGTCGGCATGTTCGCCCAGGGCCTCGGCGACGAGCGTCTCGAAGATCGCCCGGCCGCGCCCCGCCTCCAGCTGCTGCCAGTGGTGCATGAGCTCCCAGCGCGCCACGTACAGCACCACCGCCTCGAACGTGAAGTGGTGCTGGTCGGCGCGCTTCCTCAGGTACGCCCAGGTCGCGGCGAGCAGCTCGCGGTGGAAGCCGAGGGCGTCGCCCTCCTCGAGCAGGCGGCGCATCTCGGGGATGCGCGGGTACGCGTGCGTGAGCTTGAGGTCGGGGTCGCCGAAGTGTCGACGGAGGTGCGCGAACCGCTGGCCCATGCCCACCGTGGGCGGACCGAGCCCCTGGCGCCGCCGGCGGAGCGTGTTGACGATCATGCGCACGTCCACGGCCTCGGCGGCGACCTCGCGCACGAGGGGATGCGCGAGACGGCGCATGAGCTCCCCGTATCGCTCCACCACGGCGGCGTCGGTCGTCTCGGCGAATCGCTTGTTCCACTCGAGGACCTCGAGCAGGTTGCGGATCTCCTCCGCGTCCTCGGGCTCCAGCATCCGCAGGCGGTCCTGGAGCCGCTCCGGGCTGATCGGCAGCCGCCCGACGTCGAACCGGGCCGGCAGCGCCGGGAGGCTGCAGATCAGCATGTGGTAGCGAGGCGACCGCCACCTCATCGCGCCGCCTCCTTCTTCCCGGCCTCCGGGACGGCGCCGGCGTCGACCGCCACCGCGCCGCGCAGCAGCGCCCTGAACCGGGGGAGCATGTGCCGCAACAGGAGCTGGCTGATGGCACCCTCGGTGAGCTCGACGTGCATGTCCTCGCCCTCGAGCTTCACGCGCATCCCGGCCTGGAAGTCGTCGCTCACCCCGAACGTCACGCCCTCGCGCAGCATGCCCGCCCCGGCGGACAGCACGAAGTGCATGATGGACCCCGGCTTCGCCTCCTCCGGCTTCTTGCGGAGCTCGTCGAGCGACGTGACGGTGGCGGGGAGGAGAACCTCGACTCGCCCCTGCCGCGGGGACGCAGTCCCCGCCACCTCCAGGATCAGGCGCTGGAGAAACGCGGGGTCCTCGAGCGTCCCCTTCACCAGCCGACGCAGCATGTTGTGGAAGTGGTCGACGAGCTGACTCTCCATCGCGAGGACGGTGTCGCGGGAGGCGAGGGCGAGGGCCCCCTGGGCCGCCGCGCTGATCTTCTCCCCCTCCTCCTTGGCGCGGACGACGATCTCCTCAGCCTCGCGGCGCGCCGCGGAGACGATCTCGGCCGCCTCCTGCCGGGCGGCGGTGACGAGCGCGTCGGCCTCGGCCCGGCCCTGCGCGATCCCGGAGTCGCGGAGCCGGCGGATGAGGGCGTCGACGCCGGCGGCTTCGGGGATGGATCCGGCGGCAGGCGGTTCGCTGCGCTGTCCTCGTGCCATGGTGGTCCTCAGCTCTTCGGGATGGCGCCGCTGACGATGAGGGCGAACACGAACGCGAACACGGCCAGCCCTTCCACGATCGCGGCCGGCGTGACCGTGAGCCCAAACACGGCCGGCTTCCCCTTGCTGGCGTTGATGGCGGCCGCGCAGCACTCGCCCTGAAGGATCCCGATGATGAGCAGCGCCACGCCGACCAGCACGCCGATGCCGAACAGACCCGGCGACGTCGCCGCGCCCACCGGCCGGTTGAGGGTGAACATCAGGACGATGCCGTAGATGATGATGGACGAGGGCAGCACCGACAGTCCGATGTAGCGCCCGTACCCGCCGTCGACCTCGAGCACGGCGCCACAGGCGGCCTTCCCCGCCCGCGTGCAGCCGATGGCGCTCCCGAGGGCCGCCAGGGCGACGGGGGCGTAGATGCCGACGAACCCGCTCAGCGCGACGTACTGTTCCATCCTCCGGCCCTCCTAGGCGGCCTTCTTGGTGAAGGCGCGGTAGAGATCGCCCTCCTCGGGCAGGCTCCAGTTGAAGAACTCGATCACGTTGAGGCGCAGCCCGTGCACCACGCCGCCCATGATCCCCATGGCGAGGTTGATGACGTGGCCGACGAACAGCACCAGGATGCCCAGCACGACGCCCACGACCGGGAGCGCGAACGAGCTCGCGGCCAGGCTGTTGAAGGCCTCGGCGAGCTTGATCGCGGCGAGCCCCAGCGCGAAGAGCCGCAGGTAGCTCAGCACGTCGCCGAAGACCTTGGAGACCTCGGTCAACGACTTCAGCCCCTCGGCGAGCCGCCCCAGCAGCGCCTTCGGCGCCAGGCTCAGCGGGTGCTCGGAGCTGAAGAGAAGTACCAGGGTGAGCCCGGCGGCGACTCCGCCGAGCCCGAGGCGCGCCAGCTCGGGGTGGCCCCGCGCGACGAACGCCCAGAAGCCCCCGAGGATGACCGCCGTCCACCCGATGGGAGCGAGCGCCGCGAGCGACCGGCGGCGGCGCCACGCCGTGACGAGGTTCGCGATCGTGAGGTGCGCGACGCCCACCCCGATCGAGATGAGCATCATCTGGTTCTGGTCTGTGGCGTGGAGGACGTGCACCGCGGCGAGGAGGGAGCCCGGCCGCGGCTCCAGGCCGAAGTAGCTGCCCACCAGCACGCCGTAGACGATGGAGGAGAGCACCAGCGCGACGAGGAGCCCGCGCACCCCGCCCTGCGCGCGCCCCAGCCGCTTCCACGCCAGGAGCAGCCCGAGGCCGAGCACGAGCCCGTACCCAGCGTCGGACAGGATCATCCCGAAGAAGACCACGAACCCGAGGAAGACCGCCCTCGACGGGTCCCACATCCGGTAGCCGGGGGTCCGGTAGAACGTCACGAGCCCCTCTCCGCCGCGCAGGGCCGGCGGGTTCTCGAGCAGCGTCGGCGGCCGGTCCGCGGACCCCGGGGGCTCGACGGTCACCGCCAGGTGCCGCGCGCGGGCGTACTCCCGGAGCGCCTCGACGCGCGCGGTGGGCGCCCAGCCCTGCACCGCGAAGACCTGGTCGCGCTCCAGCGTCGCTCTCCGCGCCTCCGCTCGCGCGGCGCGATCGTCGGCCTCGTCGAGCGCGCCGCGCAGCGCGCCGGCGTGGAGCGTCAGGCCGATGCGGCGGTAGTCCAGCTCGTCGAGCTCGTGCTCGACCTCCTCCAGGCGCGCGCGCAGGCTCGACAGCGAACGCGGATCCAGATCGACCGCCGTGCCCGGCAAGCCCGCGGGCCGCTCGGCCGCCACGGCCACCACGTAGGCGAAGCGGTGGTCGCGAGCGACCACGCTCCACGGTGCGTCGACGGTGGGCGGGAGCGGGAGCTGGTGGAGCGGGACGACGTGGAACCAGAAGCGCAGCGAGCCCTCTCGTGCCCAGGCGGGCAGCTCGAAGTCGCCCCACGGCTCGAGCTCGGCGACCCGGGCGCGCAGCCGCTCCCGCTCCTCGGCGAGCGCGTGAGCGCGATCGCGGACCCCGAGCGCCTCCTTCACCAGCGCGCCCACGTCGAGCGCGCTCGCCCGCCCGACCGCGCGCCGGCGCGCCCGCGCGTCCTCGAGGTACTGGAGCGCGTCGCGGGCCTCGCGGCCGACGCGCTCCACCTCGGATGGCGCGGTCGCGCCAGGATCCAGGTCGTTGAGGTGCAGACACCCGAGCCGCTGCACCCCGTCGAGCACCGCGTCCTTCTCGGTCGCGGGACCATAGAGCGTCACCTTGGCGAGCGGCACGATCGCCATCAGCGCGACCTCCCCGCGGCGCTCGCCTGCGCTCGCTTCCCCTTGGCGATCTTCGAGGTGACCACCGCCGACCGCTCCACGTCGGAGAGGAAGATGCGGATGCGGGCGATGTCCCGCTGGGCGCCCGGGATGAGGACCTTCTCGAAGAGGTTCACCCGCTGCGAGACGCGCCGGACGGCGCCCTCCATGCGCGCGACGCGCTCGCGGTAGACCCGGACCCGGAGCCGCTGCGTCGCGGCCTCGCGGATGCAGGTCACCGCGTCGTCGAGCCAGGCCGGGGTGGCGAGGAGCGAGTACTCGGTGATCTCGAACTCGACGTGGCGCAACGTCGGCAGGCGCAGGCCGAGGACGTCCTCCTCGGCGACCTCGACGCGGCGGACGCGCACCAGGCCGGAGAGCTTCGTCTCCGAGGTCCCGAGGAGCGGCAGCAGTGCCGTCAGCGACCGCCCCGCGCTGGCGGCGGCGTGCTCGGCGTCGGCCAGCTCGGCCGTCGCCTTCTTGTACTCCGCGGTGAGCTGCTGGCGCTTCAGCTCGAGCGACGGCAGGAAGCGCTCGAAGAGGCGCAGGCGGTCCCGCTGCTGCTGGAGGGAGCTCTTGGAGAGTGCCACGGCCATGGCGGCTCCGGCTCAGGCGCGCGACGGCGCAGGTGCCGCGGTTCCGGCGGTGAGGCGCTCGCGGGGGTAGTACTTGTCGACCAGCGCCTGCTTCATGAGCAGCTCCGGGGGCTCGAAGCACTCCGCCATCGTCTGCCACCCGAGGTCGAGGGCGCGCTCCAGCGATAGCGACACGTCGAGGGTCATGAAGCGCTGGGTGAACAGCTCGGCGAAGCGGATCAGCTTCCGGTCGTGGTCGGAGAGGTCGAACGCCATCGCCTGCTTCTGCTGGGCCTCCTTTCCCCCCGAGTAGAGCCGGATCATGGTGTTCATGAGCTGGCCGTGATCCTCGCGGGTCACCTTCCCGATCACGTTCTGCTTCAGGCGCGAGAGAGAGCCGAAGGGGTCCAGGACGCCGTCGTGCAGGTAGAATTGACCCTCCGTGATGTACCCGGTGTTGTCGGGCACCGGGTGCGTCACGTCGTTGCCCGGCATGGTCGTCACGGTGAGGATCGTGACCGAGCCCGCCCCCTTGTAGCCGCAGGCCCGCTCGTACCGGACCGCCAGCTGGCTGTAGAGGTCGCCGATGTAGCCGCGGTTCGAGGGGACGCGCTCCATGGCGATGCCGATCTCCTTCAGGGCATCGGCGTAGGCCGTCATGTCGGTCAGGAGCACGAGGACCCGCTTCTTCTCCTCCACCGCGAACCGCTCGGCGACCTTCAGCGCGAGGTCGGGCGTGAGCACGCGCTCGACGATGGGGTCGGACGCGAGGTTCACGAACATGACGGCGCGGCCGAAGATCCCCTCGTCCTCGAAGCAGGTGCGGAAGAAGTGGTAGTCGTCGAAGATGAGCCCCAGCCCGCCGAACACGATCACGTCGGCGTCGGCCTGGATCGCGATGCGCGCCATGAGCTTGTTGAACGGCTCCCCCGCGACCGAGAAGATCGGGATCTTCTGGCTCTCGACCAGGCAGTTGAAGACATCGATCATCGGCACGTTGGTGCGGATCATCCGGTTCGGGACGACGCGTGTGACCGGGTTTACCGAGGGTCCACCGACGTCCACCTGGCGGTCGCCGGCCAGGTTCGGGCCGCCGTCCATGGGCTCACCGTCGCCGCGGAACACCCGGCCCAGGATGAAGGGCGAGTACGTCACCTGCGTCGGGTGGCCGAGGAAGCGGACGGTGGCGTCGGTCGTGAGACCCTTGCCGCCGCCGAACACCTGCAGCGACACCTCGTCGCCCTCGAGCTGGATGACCTGGGCCAGCGACTCCTCGCCCTCGGCCAGCGCGACGACGGCCATGTCGCCCAGGCCGACGTCGCGGGCCTTCAGCTTGAGGATGTCGCCGACGATGGCGGTGGCTCGGGTGTACCGCAGCAGGTCGCGTGACGCCGTCATGACCGGTTCCTCGGACGTCCCAGGCTAGCTCCACGACGCATCACGGATGGCTGCGCGTTGGCTTACCTCCTCCGGGGTTCGAGCGCCTCCCCGGCGTCGCGGGCGCGAGCAGGCGAGCGCCGCCTCGTGAAGACACGACCGGCGCAGCCCGCGGAACGCGAGTTGCGCCGGCTGGTGGAGGCCCGGCTACTTCGGGGTCAGGAGCGGCTCGACGGAGATCCCGATCGACTCGGTG